>JAHEGH010000037.1:7417-26507 GCA_024639825.1 Gammaproteobacteria bacterium | reverse complement strand
CACTCCCCGGGCAACGAGCGGCAGCAGCGGGTGTTTGGCAATCGAATCTCGCTGTTCGTACTCGCGTGCTTCGGTGTGCGGTGCGCCGTCAGCCATAACGCCGCCTCGCGGTATCGGAAATGACCAGCGCCGCCGCGTTAACGCCCAGGGCAAGGGTCAGAAGCATTACGCCGAGTCCAAGCGCGAGGGCGAGGTTGCCCTTGCTCGTTTCCAGCGCAATGGTCGTCGTCATCACCCGGGTCGAATGCTGGATGTTGCCTCCGACGATAATGACGGCGCCAACCTCGGCAATGGCCCTGCCGAAGCCTGCCATGATGGCGGTCAGCAATCGAAAACGCCCGTCCCAGAGCAACGTCGCGATGCTCTGCATCGGCGTACAACCGAGCGACCGCAGGTACTCGCCATATTCCTCGTGCAGGTCGGCGATCGTCTGCCGCGACAGCGCCGCAATGATCGGCAGCACGATGATGCTCTGCGCGATAACCATCGCGGTGGGCGTGAACAGCAGGCCCATCGACCCGAGCGGTCCGGCGCGCGACAACAAGACGTAGACCATCAGGCCGACGACTACGGGTGGCAGCCCCATCATCGCATTGAGGAGAATGACAACGGCCCGCCGGCCGGGGAATCTCTGCAGCGCAATGAGCGCCCCCAGCGGCAGCGCAATGATCGACGCGATCGCGACCGCACCCAGGCTGATCTGCAGCGAGAGCAGGACGATCTCGAACAAGTCGGCGTCGAGCGTCGCAATCATCGACAACGCCGTGCCGATTGCTGACGAGGATTCGTTCATATTAGAAAAACGATCACAAGGCCTGCGGCGCCCCCCAAATCGTCTCATGCGTGCGGAACCCGGTACGCATGAGGACGCAAAGCATCATTCTTTCAGATGCCCGTTTGGAACGCCAGCAACGAACCATCGCCCGTTTTGCTACTATCTGGCTATAACCGCGCCCGATATCGATTTGGGTAACACAGGATGGCAAATTCCAACACATTTGACAGACGCAAGTTCATCAAGGTCTGCGTCGGCGCCGGTGCTGCCGTAGCCGCCAACCCGGCCCTGGTTGCCGAGCCGGCTGGGGAACTGATCCCGGCAGAGCGCGTTAGGCTTGTGGATCCCGACGGAAAGACGCTTGATCCCGGAAGCCTGGCCATCGGCGAAAGCTTTGTCTTTCATTATCCCTATGTCACCACCCCCTGTTTCCTGATCAACCTCGGGTCTCCGGCAGAGCCGGGCGCCGAGCTGACCACCGCAGACGGCCGTTCGTACCGCTGGGCGGGCGGGGTCGGGCCGGGCCGTTCGATCGTCGCATTTTCAGCAATTTGTGCGCATCGCATGAGCTACCCGACACGAACCGTGAGCTTCATCGACTATCGGCACCGGCCTATGTCGGCGTCGAAGACCGATAGCGGCTGGTGGAGCCGCGGGCAGGTGATTTACTGTTGCTCTGAGGGTAGCGTCTACGATCCCCGCGAAGGCGCGCGCGTCCTGTCGGGACCCGCTCCACAACCGCTCGCAGCGGTGCATCTCGACTACGATCCCGATGAGCAGGCGCTGTTCGCGACGGGCGTCTATGGAGGCAGTATGTTTGAGCGTTTTCTCACCGAGTTCGGTTTCCAGGTGTCGCTCGCACACAAACGCGACGACATCCGGCGCGAGGCCAGGGATACAACGGTCGTCTGGTCGATGAGCGACTACACGCGAACCAAGGCCTGTTAGCAAACCGTCACGAACCGTCTTGTTCCGGCGGTTCCGTTCCGGACAGGTAGTCAGCAATCTCCGTGTGGCCCAGCGACTGCGCAATATCGTCAGCCGTGCGGCCGTCGTTGTCGGTCGCGTCCCGCTCGGCGCCATGGTCGACGAGTAGCCTGACCATCGCCGGGTCCCCGCTTGCCGCCGCGATATGCAGCGCCATTGCACCGGATTCCTGGCGGGCGCACAGATCTGCGCTGGTCTCTTCGAGCAGCATCCGCACGAATGCGAGGCGACGCGTATCGACGGCGCGCATCAATGGCGTCCATCCGTAGGTATCCCGGACGTCGGGTTCCGCGCCAGCTTCGAGCAACTTCCTTGCGGCAGATATATGTCCCTTGACGGCAGCCACTTCAAGGGCCGTCCAGCCCAGTTTCGCCTTGGTGTCGTGGCGCGCACCCGCGTCAAGCAGCAGTGCTGTCACCGTCGCGTCGCCGCCCAGGGCCGCGTACATTAGTGCAGTACCGCCGTTCGCATTCCGCGCGTTAACGTCGGCGCCGGCCGTCAACAAACGGGCGACGAGTTCGGTGTCACTAAACTGTGAGGCAAACATGAGGGCCGTCTTGCCATCGGGCCTGGAGCGATTGGCATTGGCTTCGTCACCGTCGAGCAGCTGATTGATCGCCGCGAGGTCCTTCGCGGCCAGCGCAACGGACCAGGGATCGGCGCCGGTAGGGGTCGTGGCGCAGGATGACAGCCAGAGGACTGGCAGGACCATAGCCAGCCGCAGAATTAATACGGGCCCCGTGATCGTCATCATCGGGGCCCGTTCAGAAAACCAATGGGCAACGGCGGCGTCGGCTAGGTCGTCGGGGTTGCGCCCGAAACGTCGGGCGCCGCGGAGCTCTTGTCAGGAGGGGCGATGCCTTTGACTTCGTCGTACCAGAGGTTGTGGTGTTGCTTCGCGAAGGCCTCATCGACCTCGCCGCTCACCATGCCCTCGAGCACGCCTTCGACACCGACACTGCCGAGGTAGATGTGCCCGAGCGAGATGGCAATCAGGAACACGCCGCTAGCCGAGTGCACGATATGCGACAGCTGCATCGTTTCCCGCTCCCAACCCAGGTTCGGGAACAGCAGGTAGAAGCCGGACACCATCAGTGCGACGCCGCCGAAAAACAGGATCCAGAAGAAAATCTTCTCGCCGCCGTTCATGAAGCCGGCTTGCGGATGATCCTTGCGGATCATCCCGCCCAAAGACCTGAGCCAGGCGAAGTCATGGCTGCGAAGAATGTTCCTCGGAATCCAGATGAGCAGCATCAGCGTGAAGCCGACAAGGAACGGCAGGGCCAGATAGTCGTGTACCGGCTTGGCCAGTTGTGCCCAGGCTGCGAAACCTTCCTTACCCAGCAAGGGGATCAGTAGCGCTCGTCCGAATTGCAGGCTCAGGCCCGTGATCGAGAGGATGATAAACGAGATACCGACGTACCAGTGCAGCGCACGATCGAAGCCACTCCAGCGGGTCATTTTGCGGCCGGTTGGCGAGTCGAGCCTGTCCTTGCCCATGGCCAGGTGCTTGCCGATGATCGCGATGAGTACGGCAATCAGTAACGACCCGCCGAAAAATTTCAGGGGCCCGTCGCGCAAACTGCGCCAGTTCTCGCCGCCGTTCTGGACCAGAACGCCGGCTTCAGCCCCCGGCACGGCAGAGTAGCCATCCTGTCCCTCGCGTACGGCGCGCCAGTATTCGGCGCGGGGATTGGCCGCTTCTTCTGCGGCGTCGTCTGACTGGGCCCACGCCATTCCCGCATCGTGTGCGATGTAGCCGGTCAGCGGCAACGCCATAGCCAGCAGCATCGACAGTGCGACCGTGACGACGGCGATCCGACGACGGTTCCGGGGTTTCCTAGTGATCGTTTCTGCGCGCATTGACCAGGCTCCTCATTTGCGCCGCATACCCGCCAGGGTTGCGGCGTCCGTTCGCTAATTCGGACCGGCCTGGCTACCGGTCCGACTGTCCCATGATAAAACGTTCCTTCAGGGCCTCAATGTGTTGCGGATCCTGCTGTTTTGCCAGCAGCGGATCGTCACTGCCCTTGTAGACGCCGGGCTCGTGCCAGGTGATCTCACTTCGTTGCGTACATCCGGTGGAGCTTAGTGACGTGATTCCGACGACCATCGCCAGCGCCAGCAGGCGACTCGCTTTTATGATGTTGCTCGTCATGATGAGCTCTCCATTGCGATGCCTCTGCTATCAGGCATCGCCCTTCTTGTACGCGGTATCCCAGCCCCAGGTCTCAGGGCGACCGCCGCGCTTGGTGATGCGCTCGCGGTAGATGTCCGAGACCTGGTCGCCATCGCCGGCCAGCAGCGCCTTCGTGCTGCACATCTCCGCACAAAGCGGCAATTTGCCCTCGGCAACCCGGTTGCGGCCATACTTTTCGTGCTCGGCCGCGGAATTGTCTTCCTCGGGGCCGCCGGCGCAGAAGGTGCATTTGTCCATCTTGCCGCGTACGCCGAAAGCCTCTTTCTGCGGGAACTGCGGTGCGCCGAAGGGGCAGGCATACAAGCAGTAGCCGCAACCGATGCAGAGGTCCTTGTCGTGCAATACGATGCCGTCGTCAGTCGTGTAGAAACAGTCGACCGGGCAGACGGCCGCGCAGGGTGCGTCGGTGCAGTGCATACAGGCAACGGAGATTGATTTTTCGCCGGGGACACCGTCATCGAGGGTCACGACCCGTCGCCGGTTGACGCCCCAGGGCACCTCGTGCTCGTTCTTGCAGGCTGTTACGCAACCGTTACATTCGATGCAGCGGTCGGCGTCACAAAGGAATTTCATTCGTGCCATGATCGTGTCTCCTAGGCTGCGATTATCTTGCAAAGGGAAGCTTTCGTTTCCTGCATTTGTGTGACGGAGTCATAACCGTAGGTGAAAGCCGTGTTGGCGGCCTCACCGCGGATATACGGTGCGGCGCCCTCAGGATATTTGCTGAGCAGATCCTTCCCTTCGAACCAGCCGCCGAAGTGGAATGGTGTGAATACCACGCCACGTGTCACTCGCGGCGTAATCATGGCCCTGATCTTGATTCTGCCCCCCTCGGGACCCTCCAGCCACATCCACTGACCGTCGCGTATGTTGGCGTCGTTGGCGTCGGCTGGATTGATCTCGGCGAACATCTCTTGTTGCAGCTCCGCGAGCCACGCGTTGGAGCGGCTCTCCTCGCCGCCGCCTTCGTACTCGACCAATCGACCGCTGGTATGAATCAGCGGGTACTCGATCGAATAATCCTTGGCCTGGATCGACGCGTAACGCGTCGGCAGACGGTAATGGCTCTTGACGTCGTCGTACGTCGGGTATTTGTCGACGAGGTCGCGACGCGACGTGTAAAGGGGTTCGCGATGCACCGGCACCGGATCCGGGAAGGTCCAGACGACGCAGCGGGCCTTGGCATTACCGAACGGTGCGCAACCGTGCTTGATCGCTACGCGCTGGATACCGCCGGAAAGATCGGTCTTCCAGTTCTTGCCTTCGGCTGCCTGTTTTTCCTCGGCGGTGAGATCGTCCCACCAGCCCAGTTGCTTCAGCATGTCTGCCGTGAATTCCGGGTAACCGTCCTTGATCTCGGCGCCCTTGCTGTAAGAGTCCTCTGCAAGCAGGTTGACGCCGTTGCGTTCGACACCGAAACGAGCCCGGAAGTTGAGGCCGCCATCGGCAACGTGTTTGCTGGTGTCATACAGCACCGGTGTTCCCGGATGCTTCATGTCGGGTGTGCCCCAGCTAGGCCATGGCAATCCATAGTAGTCGCCGTCACACGGTCCACCTTCGGCCTTCAGCGTTGTGACGTTAAAGGTGTGCTTGTTGGCCATGTGCAGCTTCAGACGCTCCGGGCTTTGGCCCGTGTAGCCGATCGTCCACATACCGCGGTTGATCTCGCGCAGAACATCCTCGACCAGCGGTTCATCGTTCTCAACCTTGATGCCCTTGAACAGCTGGTCCGAGAACTCCAGCTTCTTCGAAAGCTTGTACATGATCGTGTGATCGGGCAGCGACTCAAAAAGCGGATCCATGATCTTGTCGCGCCACTGCAACGAGCGGTTCGACGCGGTGACGGAGCCGTAGGTTTCGAACTGGGTTGAGGCCGGTAGCAGATACATGCCTTCCTTGCGATCCGGCAAGACAGCGGTGTGCGTCGGGAATGGATCGACAACGACAACCAGCTCCAGCGACTCGAGTGCCTTCTTCATTTCCGGGCCGCGAGTCTGGCTGTTGGGTGCGTGGCCCCAGAAGAACATTGCCTTCAGTTGGTCGCGCTGGTCGATCAGCCGGCTGTCCTCGAGGACGCCGTCGATCCACCGCGAGACAGGAATGCCCGCAGAGTTCATCGGGTTGGCGAACGGCACTGCCGCTTCGCCTTCTTCGACATCGCCGGATGTATTGACATAGCCGGTATCAAAGCGATCTTTGACCCAATCGAAATCGAGATCCCAAACTCGGGCCCAGTGCTTCCATGAGCCCTCGGCGAGCCCGTAGTAACCCGGCAGTGTGTGCGAGAGGATGCCGAGATCGGTCGCTCCCTGGACATTATCGTGACCGCGGAAGATGTTGGCGCCGCCGCCAGAAACGCCGATGTTGCCGAGCGCCAGCTGCAGTGCGCAGTAGGCGCGCGTGTTGTTGTTGCCGGTCGTGTGCTGCGTACCACCCATGCACCAGACGATCGTGCCGGGACGATTTTCTGCCAATGTTCTGGCTGCAAGTTCGACCTCATCGCCCGGTACGCCGGCAACGTTTTCGACAGCGTCCGGTGTCCATTTGGCGACTTCGGCGCGGATCTCGTCCATGCCGTACACGCGCTGCCGGATGTACTCCTTGTCCTCCCAGCCATTCTTGAAAATGTGCCAGAGCATGCCCCAGATAAGCGCCACGTCGGCACCCGGGCGGATGCGGATGAACTGGTCAGCATGCGCCGCCGTGCGCGTAAAGCGCGGATCAACGACGATCATCTTCGCGCCGTTCTCCTTGCCGCGCAGTACGTGCTGCATGGCAACCGGGTGTGCTTCTGCGGCGTTGCTGCCGATAAAGAACATCGCCTTGCAGTTATGCATGTCGTTGTACGAGTTGGTCATTGCGCCATAGCCCCAGGTATTGGCTACGCCCGCAACGGTCGTCGAGTGGCAAATTCGCGCCTGGTGATCGACGTTATTGGTGCCCCACAGTGCCGCGAACTTGCGGAACAGGTAGGCCTGCTCGTTGCTGAACTTGGCGGAGCCCAGCCAGTAGACGGAGTCCGGACCAGAGCGCTTGCGGATGTCGAGCACCTTGTCGCCGATCTCGTCGAGAGCCGTTTCCCAGGAGACGCGAACCCACTTACCGCCTTCGAGTTTCATCGGGTATTTGAGTCGTCGTTCACCGTGGCCATGCTCACGCACCGACGCGCCTTTGGCGCAATGCCCGCCCATGTTGAACGGTGAATCGAAGTCCGGTTCCTGACCGGTCCAAACGCCGTTTTGCACTTCGGCAACGACGCCGCAACCCACGGAACAGTGCGTGCAGACGGACTTGCGGATTTCGATATTATCGTCTGCGCCGACGGCCGTGGCGGCCTCTGCGCGTCGAATCATTGTGGTGGGCAGGCTCGCGGCGACTGCGGTGCCGCCGAGGCCAAGGCTCGCGCGGCGCAGGAAGGTGCGGC
This sequence comes from Gammaproteobacteria bacterium, assembly GCA_024639825.1. GTDB lineage: Bacteria > Pseudomonadota > Gammaproteobacteria > Steroidobacterales > Woeseiaceae > UBA1847. The sequence continues at coordinate 19,121 of JAHEGH010000037.1, read as the reverse complement.
GGTCCACCGCAGAGCCGAGAATGTTCTTTGCTACGTTGTTTGTCTCGGTGGCGGTGAGGTCTCGCTTCTTGATCAGCTTCATCGCTAATCCCCCAGGTCAGTGTCAGTTGCGTTGTAAAACGGCAAAAAAACCGGTTACAGGCGTGCTAAACGGTAGTAATTACGGATGTGAGGCGTTTCGTGATAGCCCCGGTTGTCTTCTGCCTCGGGCGACAGGTTTTGCTCCGGTGATTGGGCGGCTGCCCGACCACTCAGCAGCACTGCTGCCGTTGCGCCGCCCGCTACAGCCATTGTCTTGAGAAAAGTACGCCGTTGTTCGGTGTACGAGTGTGTTTTACGACTCATCTCCTATCTCCCATCAGGTGTCCGATCGATCCACCATTTCCAGATATTGTTGGTCCGTGTTAATGAATTGTTCGCCAAGCTGACCCACGGCCCTGTAGAAGTGCGCCGAAGGTGCCTGTTGCATGTCACGGAAGAATCGGCCGATCCACGGTCCGATGTGATTTTCAAAAAATTGCGCCTGCGTTTCGAGGCTGCCGGGTTCGTCGTCGCCGCTCAGCAGTGCCATGATTTCGCACAGGGCCGCGGCGTGGTCTTCGGGCTCGCTGACACCGTCCTGGCGCTCGAAGCCCAGTTGCCGCATGTCCGAGCGGAGCTTCGCCAGCGGCTGCTCCATCAGGAATCCTGTCAGGTACCAGGATGCGTAGGGCACGAGCTCTCCGCGACCGACGCCGATAAACAGCGACTCGTATTCGTCCGACACCTGTTGCGCTGTCACGCGTCCCGCGGAGGCTGCGAGCATGCGCCAGGCGACGGCCAGGAGGTTGTTGTCATCGCTGACGGGGGCTTGTGCGAAAAGGGCAAGCGTCTCTTCATTCGGCGCCTCGCCCATCAGCCTGCCGAGTGCCCGGTAGGTATCGGCACGGAGTCGGTCTTCCGGCTCCACAGAAACACCGCCGGTGAAGGTGGCAGTGGTGTGGCTTGTTGCAGGTGATTCGGCCATGGTTTTTGTGCCGTCTCTTTCCCCCTTACTTATGACATATTCTAGTGCAAAGCACCTACCTGCCGCTACTCAGGATAAATGACATAAATACTCAAAGAATGACTCTTTCAGGTAAGGATAAGGACAAAAGCGAGACATTTTGTCGCATCTATCTCGTTATCCGGGTGGGTCTCCGGATAGGGGTCAGTGCTTGCCGGGGCCGTCTGTGCGCTGGGCGAGCATGAGATCCTTGACCCGGCACGTGTCGCACATTTCGAGTCGCCGCCGGTCTGCATCGGTTTGGAACATCCAGTGGCCCTCGAGCTTTTGCATCATGACTTTAAGCATCGACCGGGTGGCGAATGGCGTGCCACATGAAATGCAGCATATCGGTTGCTCTTCGTGCAGGCTGCGCCAGGCGTTGCGTTCTTCGGTGTCGTAGAGAAAGCGGGTCTCCAGGGAGACGGCGTCCTCGGGGCAGGCCGTGTCGCACATCCCGCACTGGATGCAGGACCATTCGACAAAACTTAGCTGGGGGAGTCCCTGCGCATCGCGTAGCGCAGACGTCGGACAGACTGCGACGCAGCTCATGCACAAAGTGCACGCGTTTTTATCCACCTTGACCTGTCCGAACGGCGCCCCCTGGGGTAATGGCACGACCTTCCGGCGGCGCGGTGCCTGATCGAGAAGATGATCGATGGCTAATTGGAGCAGCAGGCGCTTCTCTGGCGGCGGGATATGTCGTGCCGGACGCTCGAGCATTACGACCTCGTCGGAGAGTGCCGCGGCGGCAACCGCTTCAACATCGCCGGCGTCGAGGACCTCTACCACGCCGCCCGGGTACCCCATGCCTTCGAGAATTGCGGCGCCGATGTCGATTTCACGTTGGATAACGTCGCCGATGCTCTGCGGTGTATCGGCACCCGTCAGGACCAGTACGCGGCGCGCGCCATAGGCGAGGCACGTAAGCCACGCATCCATGCCCAACGAGCCCACTTCCTCGAGCTGGACGGGCAACGCGTTTTCGGGCAGTCGCCCGGCCAGTTTGCTCGCGAGCGCCTCTGCCGATGCATTGTCATAGATAATGAGCAACGGGTCACTGCCGCCGGCTTCGAGATAGCTCAGGAGGAGCGTTCGCACATAGCCCAGCAGGTCGGTCGTGCTCGGAAACGCGTAGGTGATAGCGCCCGTCGGGCAGACGGAGGCACAGGTGCCGAATCCCTGGCAAAGCTGTGGGTCTACGGACACGCGGTTGCCCACGGATTGGATCGCCCAGGCCGGACACACGTCGAGGCAGCGGGTACAACCTTTGATGCCACGCTCCCCGTGTGCGCAAATATCAGGGTCGTAATTGAAGTACTTCGGTTTCTCGAACTCGCCCCGCATCCCGGGTAGCTCGGCGACAGCGCTCTCGAGAGCCTCCGGGTCGCCGCGTGGTGCGTAATATCCCGGCGGCGGGATTTCCTGCTGCAGCAAAGGTGAATCGCCGAGGTCCAGCACGAGGTCGAAGCGCGCCTGGCTCAGCTTCAAAACCGTTGTCGGCTCGTCTTCCTCTCCTGCTTCACCGAGACTGAGACGGTAGCCGCCCAGGCTGCCGGAGAGCCTGGGTTGCCCGCCACGTATGATGGTAAATCCCTCGACACTGCCGGTCGCCGGCTGCGCGTCAGACGGGGCGAATATTGTTGGCACGAGTTCCTTGTCGAGACGGCGTGCCGCGTCCAGTGCTGCGGACTCTTCGCCGACGATCAGCACGCGTCCGTGCGACAGGAAATTGACGAGTGAAGTAGACGAAACGTCGGGGCGATGACGCGGGTGCAAGGCCTGTGCGCGTGCCTGGCCATTCGTAGTCCTGTCAGGAAGGTTCAATTCGCTCATCATTCGGCTCGGGATCGATAGGGGTTTCCGGCTCGTCGACGCTGGCGGCTGACACCGGAGCTTCTTCAGGCGCAGCGCTTTCCGCCTCGCGCGCGGCCAGTCGCTCGAACTCGACGCGAATGCGGTGTCGCATCTCCGCTGTGATCACGTCGCCCAGCGGTTCGAGATTTGAAAAGTCGAGGTCGTAATCGTCGAGGCCATCGCGCACGTTGAACTTCGGACTGTGAAACAGTTTATGCAGCGCCTGGCGCCGCAGGTCCGGCGCCACGTTCGCATCGAGAAACGCGCTGTAGTCGGAATCCTCGCCCAGTGACTCGAGCGGCGGCAATTGTGGTGGTGTGGGGTCCGAGGCGGTGGACGCATCTTCGTCGGACTGCCCCTGAGGCGCGCTATCGACCGGGGCCGGAGCCGGCTCGTGGCCGTCGTCGGGCACCGGTTCGGGCGATTCGATGCCCTCGCGTGACAGGGCCTTTTGCCGTGACCAGCGCGAGAGAAAGCTCTCTTCCCCGTCGGTCCCGACGGCATCCGTGCTATCCGATGCCGAACGCTTGTCGCGATGCTTGTCCATTACCCGGATGTCTCTGACCAGTTCTTGCGCCTGCGCTGCTTGCGCTCGCGCGGCACGAAGTGTTTAACGACAAACTGTTCGAGGTACTGGTAGATTTCGGGTGGAATCGGCACGGCGAATACCTGGTCATCACTTTCCAGGCAGACGGCCGCTGAATCGTGATCCGCCGTGACCCGGAATGGTGCCAGGTCGCCGTCCGGCGATTCGTTGCAGATGACGTACAGCGATGGTTTGTCGCCGGTGAGGTTGTACCAATATTCCTCGGCCAGATCGTGGTAGAGCGCAAGCGCCAGGCCCGACCAAAGAAACTGCGCTTCGCCATCGCGCTCGTAAATCGGACTGCGGCCGCTGCCCTTGCCAACGAGGTTATCGCCCGCGACGACAGATACAGCGCTCCAGCTTGGCACGGACCATTGCCCACGCCGCACCTCGGTACGCTGCATGACGACTGCAACTGTGTGTCGCTCTGTCAGGCTCATTTCACCTATATTAGCCCAATCGGTAAGCTGACGTTCGTTGTCTTCCGAATTTGAGTGTAACGATGAAAGCAACTTCAGACAGCAATGCGACCAGCGCCCCGGGCGGCGAGGCGGACAGTTTGCCCCAGCCGCGCTTCATGACCGTCAAGCAGGTGGCTGCTTACCTGCAGGTCAATGAGAAAAAGATCTATTCGCTCGTGAGCGAGGGCAAGATTCCGGCCAGCAAACTGACGGGCAAGTGGTTGTTTCCGCGCGACCTTGTTGATCAATGGCTGCTCGAGTCGAGCCATGGCGGCTTGCTGACAGATCGCATTGTCGTTGCCGGGAGTGACGACCCGCTCCTGTTCAGAGCGATCACGCAGATCGCCAATTCGTTGCAGTCACGTGCGCTCATAAGCTATTCGCCGACAGGCAGCCAGCTCGGACTCTCGCTCCTTGCGCAGAGGCGTGCCGATGTATGCGCAATTCACTGGGGGCCGGCTGATGAGAGCCATCGTCGTCATCCCGCCCTGCTGCGACAGTTCGCGCAGGCGGCTGACTGGGTCCTGGTCCGTCTTTATCGGCGGGAGCAGGGTCTCATCGTGTCGCCCGGCCTGTGGACTGCACAAATCAGCGTCGAAGAGTTGTTCGGTCACCAGGTGCGCTGGGTCGACCGCCAGGAGGGCGCCGGCAGTCACCGCTTCCTGCAGGAGCTTATTTCGCGACACGATCTCGATCCTGCCGACCGCAGGATAACGGGTCATGCGAGCACCGAGCGTGAAGCAGCCTCACTGATCGCGATGGGTCAGGCCGAGGTCGGCCCCGGCATCCGCGCCGCGGCGGCTGAATTCGGTCTCGATTTCCTGCCGATCGGTTGGGAAGCCTTCGATCTGGCGCTGCACCGGGCGATTTTCTTCCGCAAGCTGTTTCAGGAGCTGCTCGACTACTTGCGCAGCAACGATTGCCGGCGGCAGGCAAACATGTTCAGCGGTTACGATCTCACCGAGCTGGGCACGCTCGTGTGGAGCGGCAACGACTGAAGCGCCCGCGGGTGCCTGTCAGTGGCTGTCTCACTAGTCGATGGCTATTTCGTGGTCGATAACGTGCTCGAGCCCGAGTGCCGGCACGACAAGAGTAATCTTGGCCGCGAGCTTGCCCGAATCCGGGAGCGCGCCCGATGTGGCTGCGTCGCGCACGGCTTTCTCGATCTCACGTTGCGAGGTGATGCCTACGATTTTGAGAAACTTGCGAATCTCCACGTTTAAACGATCTTCGTCGATGCGATCAGTGTTCAAAGTCATTCTCCGTAAATCAGGGGTGCCGAGCTTGCGCTCCATGGTCTTCCGAGAGATATCGAGGCGCCGCGCAGCAAGTGTCTTGTTGCCATCGCTTGCGTCGAGAACCCGAATCATATGATGGCGTTTGACCCGCTCGAGTGTCCAGTCGGGTGGGTAACCGGATGGCGTGATTCTTCCTGCCGGAAAGGGCGCGTGGCCTTCGGTCAGCGACGGTAGCTGCGAATTCGCAGTGGGTTTTTCGATCACACGGATCAGCGACGCCACAAGCTCATCGTTGGAGACCGGCCGCAGCAATGCGTTGTGCGCACCATCGCGAAGCGCGCCGATCGCGGTTTCCGCGTGGTTCCTCTCCGTAATGATCAGGACGGCGGGCGGCAGCTCCTCGCACTTGTCGAGTGCCTCGCGCATCGTTTCCCAGGGCGGGTCAGGATCGACCAGGACGAGGGCATGGAATCGGCATCGCTGCGCGAGTTGCCGTGCTTCCTCGACATCCCGCGCATTCTCGACCAGCAGGAAGTGCCGGGACAATGCCCGCCGGAGACGCGACGCTTCGGCTTTGGCGCCACCGAGAAGAAGAATCGACGCGGACTGTGACAAAGTGCTCCCGTTTGTATGCGCGCGATGCGCGCATCCTGGCCGGTGAAAAATTCGCGGACAGACTATGCTTTGCGTCAAAATGACGCAAGAACATTGATATTCGATAACGATTTGTCCCCCGCAGACCCAGAAGGATCGGTATTTGACTGCAACAGACGAAGTGGTACGCGACCAGGTTACGGGCATTATTCTCGCCGGCGGCCTGGCGAGACGCATGGGCGGCGTCGACAAGGGCCTCGTTCCGATTAACGGTCGGCCAATGATCGCCTGGGTGATCGACGCGCTGCGCCTGCAGGTGGCTGACATACTGATCAATGCGAACCGCAGTCATGATGAATACGGCGAGTTCGGGTGTCCTGTCATAGACGACGGCAACCGGGAGTTCCGCGGGCCACTGGCGGGATTCGCGAGCGGCATGCAGGCGGCAAAGACGCCCTGGATCGTGGTCGTGCCCTGTGACTCGCCGCTGATCTGCAGCGATCTCGTGCGACGATTGCAGACGGCATTGGCGAACGCAGGTTCGCAGATCGCGGTCGCCCATGATGGCGAGCGGTTGCAGCCCGTGTTCGCGATGCTGCACCGGGATCTGCTCGCCGACCTTGCCGAGTATCTCGACGGCGGTGGGCGTAAGATCGATCATTGGTACGACCGGCACGGCTATGCAACCGCCGATTTCAGCGATGCGATCGATACTTTTTCGAACGTCAACGCGCCGGCGGACAAGCAGGAACTGGAAGAAGAACTCGCAAAACACGAACAGCCCAACCTGACGGAAGATGAGTGACATGAGTAGCAAGTCCGACATCGATTGTTGCGCCGATGGCCACTTTGGTCCGGCGCTGAAGCTCGAAGATGCGCTGGCGCGCATCCTGGCCGATGCTCGACCGGTCGAGGGAATTGAGACACTCGCAATCCGCAGCGCGCTGGGCCGGGTGCTTGCCGCTGACGTCGTGTCGACCCTGGACGTCCCGGCGCACACGAACTCCGCGATGGATGGGTACGCGTATGCTGGTAGCGATCTCCAGACCGACGGCGAGACCCGCCTGACGATAATTGGTGTTGCCGCGGCCGGCAAGCCGTTCACCGGTGCCGTCACTGCGGGCCAGTGCACCCGCATCCTGACCGGCGCGGCGATGCCGACGGGTACGGATTCCGTCGTCATGCAAGAGAACGTTGAGCTCGAGGGCGACATCGCGATTCTGGCGACAGGTCAAAAGGCCGGGCAGCATGTGCGGCGCGCCGGCGAGGATATCGGTGCGGGCGAAGTGGCTCTGCGAGCCGGCACCCATCTGCGGCCCGCCGAGCTCGGCATCGTTGCGTCGCTCGGTGTAAGTGAGGTGAGTGTACGCCGCCGACCCCGCGTTGCATTCTTCTCGACAGGCGACGAATTGAGACACGTCGGCGAAGCGCTCGAGAAGGGCCAGATTTACGACAGCAATCGCTACACGATCTACGGCATGCTGATGCGCCTCGGTGTCGAAGCAATCGACATGGGGGTGGTGCGCGATGAGCGTGATGCGGTGGCGCAAGCATTCTCGGACGCAGCAGCCGTGGCAGACGCCATCATTACCTCGGGGGGCGTCTCGGTCGGCGATGCCGACTACGTGACCGAGACACTCGAACGCTCGGGTTCAGTGGGCTTCTGGAAAGTCGCAATGAAGCCCGGACGGCCGCTGGCTTTCGGCCGCGTCGGCAACGCGCTGTTCTTCGGGTTACCGGGCAATCCGGTATCGGTCATGGCCACCTTCTACCAGCTGGTGCAACCGGCCCTGCAGTCGCTCGCCGGCTTGCCGGATCCCGCGCCGCCGCTGAGTGTGACGGCAGTGTGCGGAGACGCCCTGCGTACCAAGCCGGGTCGCCGCGAATTCCAGCGTGGCGTGCTTTCGCGGGAGGCGGACGGGCGTCTCGTCGTACGCAGGGCGGGCTTCCAGGGTTCGGGGGTGCTGAGTTCGATGAGCGCTGCAAATTGCTTTATCGTACTGGCAGAAGATAGCGGTTCCGTTGCGGCAGGTGACGAGGTGACCGTGCAGCCATTTGCAGCCTTCGTTTGAACGGCACGCATTGAGGGGTCCGATATGAAAGATTCTCCAAATGAGCGCGAATTCGTCGCTTTGAATATCGCGGTGTTGACCGTTTCCGACAGTCGCAATGAGCAGACCGATAAATCCGGCAAACTGTTGAGCGCGCGCCTGACCAAGGCAGGCCACCACTTAGCGCACAAGCTGATCGTGCCCGATGACGTCTACAAGATTCGTGCCGTCGTCGCGACCTGGATCGCCGATGGCGGTGTCGATGCCGTTATCACGACGGGCGGCACCGGAGTCACCGGGCGCGATGGCACGCCCGAAGCCGTGAGGCCGCTGCTCGATAAAGTGATAGACGGCTTCGGCGAGATGTTTCGCAAGATTTCCTGGGAGCAAATCAGGACCTCGACGATACAGTCGCGTGCCCTGGCCGGCGTTGCCAACGGCACCTATGTCTTCTGCGTGCCGGGTTCCTCGGGTGCCTGCGCCACGGCCTGGGATGACCTGATAAGCGCCCAGCTAGACCAACGCACACGGCCCTGCAACCTGGCGGAACTGATGCCGAGGCTGCTCGAGACGTGACCAGCAGGTCAGGAACATCGACCATGCCTGCGTCTCTGCCGGTCTCGCGACCCTGACATCCTGATGTTGCTCGTCGGCACCTCAAAAGGGCTTTTCCGTGTCTTCGCTGATGCTGCGAATGGGGGCTGGCGTCTCGACGGTCCGCACCTGGCGGGCTACTCCGTGCTGCACACGCTGGCCGCGCCCGACGGCACGCTCTTTGCCGCAACGTCGCACAAAGTCTGGGGTGCACATATTTACGCGAGCACCGATTTCGGCGAGACCTGGGCGTCGCTTGAGGCCACGCCGCAGCACGCTGTGGACACTGGGCGCGGCGCAACCCAATCGATCTGGTACCTGGCGGCGGCGGGGGGTGTCCTGTTCGCAGGTATCGATCCGGCGGGACTCTTTCGCAGCGATGATCGAGGTCAGAGCTGGCAGCCTGTTGCCGGCCTTAATGAGCATCCGACACGCTCGACCTGGGAACCGTCCAAGGGTTGTTTTGCCGTGCACTCGATCTACGTCGACGGACAAAATCCTGACGACATCGTCGTCGCCGTCTCGGCGGGCGGCGTATACCGTAGCGACGATGGTGGTGCGACCTGGCAGCCTGCGAACGTCGGGGTGCGTGCCGAGAATCTGCCTGAGTCCCGGCCCGAGACCGGCCACAACGTGCATCGGGTCGTCAGGCATCCGACGATGCCGAATCGGCTTTACCGCCAATGCTACAACGGCGTCTACCGGAGTGACGACGCCGCACGGAGCTGGGTTGAAATCACAGACGGGTTGCCGAGCGATTTCGGTTACGGGATTGTGGTCGACCCGAATGATCCGGACACGGTATTCCAGATTCCGGAGTCAAGCTCGCATCTGCGGATGCCTGTCGACGGAGCGCTGCGCGTGTTCTGCAGCCGCGATGCAGGCACCACCTGGGAATCGGTGAGCGAGGGTTTGCCGGCCGAACGCGTCTACATCACGGTGTTGCGCGAAGCCATGGCGACAGACTTGAGTGAGCCTTGTGGGATCTACTTCGGAACATCGGGGGGGCAGTTGTTCGCGAGCAGGGACGCCGGTAGCCACTGGCAGGAAATTGCGAGCTATCTACCTCGCGTCCTGAGCGTGAAGGCCGTGGAGGCGTTGCCGAAGTGACTGAGCGCTCGAGCGCACTTATCGAGGAACTCGATGCTTACCGGGGAGTCATCTGCGCCGTCGGCGCCGGCGGCAAGAAATCGGTTCTTTATCAACTGGTGCGCGAACACGCCGGCCATTTCGCGCTGACCACCACCGTGCACATGACCGAGTTTCCCGAAGACCTCCAGGTCGAACGCATCGTCGCCGATGAAACGATGCTACGGGATCGAGTCCTGGCAGCAGCGCGCTCAGGTTCCGTCGCGTATGCCTGCCCGTCGAAAAAGGCGGGCCGCTACTCGGGTGTGTCGCCAGAGACGATCCGTTCGATTCACGAGGAAGGTGGTTTCGATGCGAGTTTCGTCAAGGCCGACGGTGCACGCATGCGCTGGATCAAGGCACCGGAGGAGGGCGAACCCTTACTCGTGCAAGGTGCCGATGTTGTGATTCCCGTGGTCTCGGCACGCGCGATCGGTGAGCCACTGGACGAGCGTGTCGCGCATCGCATTGAGCGCGTTGCAGCAGTGACGGGAGTGGCACAGGGAAATCTGCTGACGCCGGAGGCCGTCGGGCGCTTGCTGGTGAGCGACGCGGGCGCGTTGCGCGGGAGCGCCGGTGCGCGCGTTGCGCCGGTCATCAACATGGTGGACAATAAACAGCGAGAAGAATTGGCGCGAGCCGCCGCGACGGCGGCGATTGAGATGACATCGCGCTTCGATCGCGTCGTCCTTTGTTGTCTGCGACGATCCTCGAATCCCGTTGTTGCAGTGGTGACGAGATGAGCAAGATTACTGTGCGCATTCCCATGCCGCTTCGGCCGTTCGTTGACGACGCGACAGTCATGGATGCCGACGCCGAGACCGTGAGTGCGGCGCTCGAACAGATCGGTGATCGTCACCCCGGTTTCCTGCAGCGCGTCATCGTAAACGACGGCAAGCTTCGCCCGTATGTCAACGTCTTTGTCGGAGTAGACGACGTGCGTTCACAACGCGGTCTGGAAACACGACTGCACGACGGTGACGTCATCAGCATCATTGCAGCCGTCGCGGGTGGCTGAGTCCATGCATTTCGTCGATCGGATGGGGCGTGGTCTGCGGGATCTCCGTATCTCCGTTACCGACCGGTGCAATTTTCGGTGCACCTATTGTATGCCCGAAGAAAAGTATCACCGAAACTTCAAGTTCATGACGACCGACCAGCGGCTGACGTTCAGTGAAATCGTGCGCGTCACGCGCCTGTTTGCTTCGGCCGGCGTTCGCAAGCTGCGTATTACGGGGGGGGAGCCGCTGCTGCGACCCGCACTCGGGGACCTGATCGGCGATCTGCGCGCGCTGCCGGGCATTGAGGAGGTCGCGCTGACCACCAACGGCATCCTGTTGGCTCAACACGCGGCAGGGCTGAAGGCGGCAGGCCTGGATCGCGTGACTGTCAGCATCGATGCGCTCGACGAGAGAACGTTCCGCGAGATGAACGGCGGCCGCGGCAGCGTGGACCGCGTCTTCGAAGGCATCAATGCCGCACTCGAAGCGGATCTCACTCCGATCAAGATCAACGTGGTCGTACAGCGCGGTGTCAACGACCATGCCGTACCTGAACTGCTGAAGCGGTTTCGCGGTTCTGGCGTCATCGTACGACTGATTGAATTCATGGACGTCGGCAACATCAATCACTGGAAAGAAACCGATACCGTGCCGTCGGCTGAGCTGCGCGAACGCATCGCCGAGCTTTGGCCGCTGCGGGAGGTGCGCAGCAATTACGATGGCGAGGTCTCTACCCGCTATGTATACGAGGATGGCGGCGGTGAGATTGGTTTTATTTCGTCGGTGACCAAACCGTTCTGCGGAAGCTGCCACCGTGCGCGGCTGTCATCCGATGGCCAGCTGTTTACCTGCCTTTTTGCGGCGGTGGGCACCGACCTGCGCCAACCGCTGCGAGACGGCGCTAGCGACGAAGAGCTCGATAAAATCATCCGGCAGGTGTGGACGCGGCGGGCGGATCGATACAGCGAGCAACGCGCTGCGCTGCACCGGGAAGGCCGCGAAATTCAGAAAATGGAGATGTACTATATTGGCGGCTAGCCGTAATTGTCAGGTTTCCCGCTCCGAAGTCAGGACGACCCTGGCCACCAGAATCAAAACAGGCCCCTCGGTGAGGGGCCTGTTCTATTGCGGCAAGAAGTTTTACGGAATCGGAACCGGAACGTAGTCCTC
>JAHEGH010000037.1:0-7317 GCA_024639825.1 Gammaproteobacteria bacterium | reverse complement strand
GATCATCCACGTCGTTGTCACCGCCAAAGGTCGAACCGTCACAGTACGGCATGTAAATGACCGAGTAGTCCGCAAACGGATTGTCCGGCATGGTGGGGTCAAAGACGCCGGGGAAAGGACCGTCTGCGGGAGGAAACTGGGCTTCGGCCAGGACGTTGCAATTGTAGAAATTCTGCCAGCAGGCACCACCACCCTGCAGGAAGATCAATAGCTTCTTGGGGTCGCCCTGCCGGGTAAACACCGAATAATCGGTGCCCGCGATACAAACCGGGCCGTCCGGGCGTCCGTCCACGCCATATTTGGGATCAAATGCATGTTTGGTCCATACGCCAAATTCACTTTTGACCGACTCGGACGTTCCGAGGTACTTGTCGACGCCCGCGGCGCGCAATTCGCTCATCGCATCGGCATTAAGGCCGGATTCGTCGGCCAGTGCAGTGCCGGACGCGATGGCAAGGCAAACGATGAGGACCAGATATAGGGTTCTGTTCATTTCTTGCTCCCCCTGGAGATTGTTAGTTATTTTTTGGCAGTGTTTGTACGTAATCAGTATAGACCAAATGCTCGAGTTAGATCTTCTCGCGCAGTTGTCGCATTTCCTCGGCGAGTGAGTCGATTCGTTCCAGCAACAGTGTGCGTTCATCGTGGGCGATGTTCGCCTCGACGCGCAGGCTTTTATTTGTCTCAGCCTGCAGGGACTGCATCGAATTGACGATCAGCGCTATGAACAGGTTCAAAACAGTAAACGTCGTCACCACAATGAACGGCACGAAGAAGAGCCATGCCCCGGGGTGCACCTCCATAACCGGTCGAACAATACCCATCGACCAGCTTTCCAGCGTCATGATTTGAAACAGGCTGAACATCGACGCGCCGATGCTGCCAAACCAGGCCGGGAACGCCGCCCCAAAAAGCTTGGTTGCCATGACCGCCGCCACATAGAAAACCAGGACCAGCACGGCGAGTATCGACCCCATTCCCGGTAGTGCCCGGAACAGCGCACCGACAACCGTGCGCATCTGCGGGACAATCGACATCAGCCGCAATACACGCAGGATTCTCAATGCGCGCAGAACCGCCAGGGGTCCCGCTGCGGGTAGCCAGGCAATAGCCACTATCGCAAAGTCGAAGATATTCCAGCCATCGCGCAGGAAGCGCGACCGATACAGCCATAGCTTCAGGCCTATCTCCAGCGTGAAAATCCACAGCGCCGCCGCGTCGATTGCAAGCAACACAGGGCCAGCCGCACTCATTACCCGGGGTGAGGTCTCGAGCCCAAGCACAATGGCATTGATCACGATGACTATCGTGATCAATAAATTGAAGGCGCGTGATTCGACAATGCTCGAGAGCTTCGTCACCCTATTGAGCGGTCCCTGGTGCGGGATGTCCATGTGCATTAACTCGCCGTTTGCATCCCTGAATCACCGAGATGATCACGCATTCGCAGCTTCTGAATGCGTTGCGACTTTCGCAGTTGCCGGCGTACAGCTCGCTTGGCCCGTTTGGAACCGATCCTGATCGCGGCGTACAGATCGTCATGCTTTGTTTCCAGCGCGATCACCTGCCGATTCCGCAGCTGAACACGAATCAATGCGTGCTTATCGATACCGCCCTTGGGTCCATTGGTGTCTTTCAGGAACACATCGACAGCGACAACGTCTTCGCTAAGACGTTTTAGCACTGACGACAACTGATCGCGCACAAACTGATCGATGGCGCTGCTCATCTCGAAGTCCTGAGCGCTTGTCGTGATATTCATCGGACACTCCTATGTTGATCGGTACTCTAGATTACCCCCACGAATAGCATGGTCTAGTCGAAGTATTCGATCATTTAGATCGAAAAAGTCGATGTTCAATGTTCGGCCTGATATGATCTTTGCATGCGCCATCTGAACTACAGTCATCTGCAGTATTTCTGGGCCGTTGCCCGCGAGGGCAGCATTGCCAAGGCATCGGAGACCCTGCACGTAACCCCGCAGACCATTAGCGGTCAGCTGAAGCTGCTGGATGAGGCCGTGGGGCACCCGCTCTTCAACCGCGCGGGACGGCGACTCGTCCTCTCGGACATGGGGCGGGTGGTGTTCGAGTATGCTGACGAGATTTTCTCAACCGGCGCCGAGCTCGCAAGCGTGGTGCGCGGCAGTCATATGAGTGGCCCCACGACCTTGAGTCTTGGGATTGTCAGCTCAATGCCCAAGCTAATCGCAGAGCGAATTGTTGCGCCGGCAATGATGGCCGAGAATCCCGTCCGTGTGCGTTGTCATGAGTCGTCGCTCGAGCAGCTGCTGTCGGAACTCGCTTTGCATAAGCTCGACCTGGTCCTGTCAGATCAGCCGGTCCCGGATGGCCTTGGAATTAAAGCCTACGATCACCGGCTGGGCGAAAGCGGCATGTCCTTTTTTTCGCAGCGCACTCGCGCTCGACGCTATCGAGCAAAGTTTCCCAGCAGTTTGAACGACGCCCCGATGCTGCTGCCGTCACAGCACTCAGCTTTACGGCGGCGCCTCGATGACTGGTTCGAGAGCCACGGACTCTCCCCGCGTATTGCCGGAGAATTCGACGATAGCGCGCTACTTAAGGCGTTCGGGGAAGCGGGCGCAGGTGTATTTGCTGCTCCGACGGTCATAGAAGACGAAATATGCCGCATGTACCGTTTGGCGGCGGTTGGACGAACGGATGAGATCAAGGAGCGTTTTTACGCTATCTCACCCGAGCGGCGTCTCAAGCACCCATCCGTCGTGCTCATCACCGACGCTGCCCGCGCGGACCTGTTCGCGGCGCCGAAGTAAGTCAAAGTTGCCGGATCGGCTTCCCAAGCGCTAGGCGCCAACAAGCGCGAGATGCTGTCCTGGCAGCAACTGTTGCCAGTCCCTGCAACTGATGGCCTCCATGTTGCCCAGTTTGCAGGATGCACGCAGCGACCGACTTAACGCACTCGCGTGCAGCCGTTGAAAATACGGCAGACGGTCGAAGTGAAAAGGCAGTATTTCTTCAAGCGCGCGATCTGTATCCAGCGACTCGGAAAATGCGCCATAGAACCGGCCAACAGCGTCGGCTAGCTGCCTGTTCTCAGCCAGGCGATCCGAGAGTTCGATTGTCCAGGTCATATCGCGCTGCAGTACGACGGTGCCGGCAAAGCCGGCGCGGCGCTCATCAGACCATTCTTCCGGCCCGATCAGGCTCAAAGACCACTGCCCGTCAATCCAATACAGGTAGTTCGAACGTCCCTGGGCGGGGCGGTACTTAAACGATGCGGACAGTGCCAGCATTGACGTAAACAACTCAGCCAGCACCTGGCGCTGCGGCTTCGCAACGACGCCACGCGGCTCCGTTCGCCGCCAGTCAAGCAAGACGCTATTGGCCCCCTTGCCCTCCGGATTGCCAGCTACTTTGAGCGCATTCGTACGCTTGCTCAGCTGATGTTGATTTTCGCTATTCATGATGTATGTACAGAGTAACGCAGAGGTGTGCGATTTGGCCGCGCGGATACAAAAAGTTACGCGCGTCGGCAAGTTGAACCGCAGCGGCTAATCAGCCCATGGTCCAGGCCTTAACGCCTGAGGCCCAGCAGCGCTGCGTCCAGCAGGTCCAAAGGAATGCTGAAACGAATCTTCCGAACCAGCCGAGCACGGATCCGACGTTTTGACACGGCGTGTGCTTTCTGATCAAGCCCTTTGTATTCTTCTGCCCGCGCTGCGGCGCGCGCTAATGATTCATCAGGACTAACCAACTCGTCGAAAAAACCCGCGTTTAACGCGGCGTCGACGTCGAAGAACTCCGACAGAGCCACGGCACGTTGATACGCAGCAGGGGTGAGGCGATGCTGCAGCATCGCCGCAGCGACGCGCGGCATCGTCAGGCCGATTGCGACCTCGTTCGCCGCGATCCTGAAATCGCCACGACTACCAATCACATAGTCAGCCGACAACATCAGAAACACACCCATCGCCATCGAGTGGCCGTTGCAGGCGACGATGACAGGGAAAGGATAGGATAAGACACGAGCGGTGAGTGCGTAGCCAAGCCGGAGCATGCGCAAGGCATCCATCCCGCCCCGTTTCATTACCTTCAGATCAAAGCCCGCCGAGAAGACGGAGTCACGGCCTGTCAGTATTACTGTCGCGCCATCTGCTTCCGCCCGATCGAGCGCCCGATAGATTTCTTGAAGAACCTGCGGCGACAGTGCATTCCGCTTACCGTCGTCGATGCGGATAGTGGCAACCTGGTCCTGCACGCTGTAATGAACGGACTCAGTGGTCATAGTGGCTGATCTCGGTGGTTCGGCTACCTCAGCGGCGTGGCGATCCGCCCAGGAGTTTCTTGAGGTCGCCAAGTAAGCTGCGAAGTGTACCAGTGATCACCACGAACTCCGCGTCGAGCCGCGCGAGCGGGTCGTTATGGTCTTCGCCGTCATCATCCATGCCAAGGAACTTCAGCTTCGTAATCACACCGTTCTCGTTCAAGACAAAACTCATGACGTTGTCATATACGATTTCAAGGTGAGTCAGGTGCATGCCGTGTGCGACATGATCGCGAATAGCGCGGTCGCTCAGGTCGAAGTTGGTCCAGCGTACGACCGACGCGGTATCACCCGAGTCCCGCATGCGGCACTCGCGGCCCACAGAAAACTGGCCCGGCGCGCCGCCGAGGAAGACCTTGGTCAATAGCTCGTCGAAGGGCTTCTGGTATTGGAGGGGTTGCAGGTTCATGCGGTCGTTGGCGGCCTGTAGCCGCCGCAGGAAACGCTCAGCGCCGGACTCCAGTGCCGCATCGATCCCGACAACCTTCTCCTTCAGGTCGCAATAGCCCCAGATCCTGTCCGACTTGAGCATAGCCTTGGGTAGCAACTCATCGCGAGCCTCGGCCTTGAGCCGACGCATTTCCCTGCGAGGCGGTGGCTCCTGCATGCGCTCGCGATATTCCTCGATGCGTGCTTCCAGTTCTTCGTTAATGGCCGCATGCGGCAGCACCCGCGACTGGCTCCGAAGGCGAAAAAGATCTGCACCATTGACGCGGCGTGCAAGTGAGTCGCCGCTATCCGCATCTACCGGGATCCAGCCGGAGCTACGCTCCGTGAACGGGCCGCAGGGCGTAAACCCCGCTTTCTCCAGATTTTCTGATAAGGCCTCTTCGGATTCGGGCCATTCACCATCCAGTGAGTAAAAACGTACGTTGCGAAACATGGTGGGCTTTCTGCGGCTGACAAGGCGGCGCAGTATCCCTGTTTAGACTAGCCGTGTCACTACGGCGGGATGACTACCCGAGCTGGGAAATAATCTTCTGCGCGATCTCTTCGCCGCGCATTGTCAGTCTGGCAATCGCATCGTACTTGCCATCTTTCGTGGCAGGATCGCGGAGCACGAGGTTGGCAGAGCAGAGACGGCGCAGACTGCGCAGCGTCATTTTCGGATCAATGCCAACGGCACGAGACAGCCGTGCAACACTCAACGGTCCCTGGTCCGAGAGAAACGATAACAGGATGAAGTCGCGCACCTTGATCCCGTGGTTCAGGAGCAAGGCCGCAAGCGAATCGTCCATGGCGATATAGTGCTCGGCCGACTGGCCCGCAATGGACGCATCGGTTTTTGGCAGGTCAGTGCTCATGGCCAGTTCCGCAACAAGGTCCTTCTTACACGTTTGTCGAACCGAAATTGTTCCAACACGTAATCTATTTTATTTAGCCTCTGTGGCGATATAAGGCGTACTCCCCCATTTCGTCGGGGATTCGATGGAAAAGCGAATTCGGCCTGCAAAAATCGTGGGGTATTTACCGTAGCTAAGGTAGGGTAAATACCCCATATCATTATCGCGCCATTGTCGGGAAATTAGTGCCGAGGAGAGGTCTCATGATAAGCAGGCGAAAAATGGCACACAGATGTCGATGGCGAGCAGCAATGTTGGCGAAAATCCTGATGTTAGCGAGCCTGGCGTCGAGCCAGTTTTCTCGTGCTGAATCACCGCACGACATGCTCGTATTCCTGAGCGTCGAGGGGGCTGAAATGTTCGCCGCTTCCGACCCCGCGCTCGAACAAAACCACATCCACTCCATCGCAGACTTTCTCTATACCTACAACAACGATCGCTTTCGGTTCCTCGCCGAGTACATCTGGTCAAATTCGGAGGACGAGATGGAGCGGCTGCAGGCCGCCTGGGTAATCGACGACCAGACCACACTCTGGTTCGGGCGTTTCCACACGATTTCAAACTACTGGACGACCGAATTCCATCACGGTCAGTACATGCAAACCAGCATTAGCCGTCCTGGGCTCGAAGAATGGGAGGACGAGAGCGGACCGATGCCGTCACACGTGACGGGAGCCTGGTTTGAGCACGAGTTTGCGATGGACAACCAATCCGCTTTTGAACTCGGTCTTGCCGCCGGGCTTGCGCCAAAGTTCGAAGGTCAGCAGCTGATGCCTTTCGATGTGCTGGATCCGGCCAGCGGCCACGACATGGCGGTCTCAGCCCGGCTGGTCTATCGACCAGACATCCTGTCACTGAACCAGGTGGGCGTGACGATCTCACATAATGACATCGCCGTTGTTTCCGATTCCAACCCCGCCCTCACTGATCTCAATGCCATTCGCCAGGTGACGCTCGGGCTCTTTACAAACTGGAAATGGGACAAATGGCGCCTGTCGTCCAACTGGGTGTATTTCGACATCGACATGCAGTACATCAGCGGCACGGTGAATGACGAGTTCTTCCTCGGCTATGTCCAGGCAGAGTATGAGGTGTCGGAAGACTGGACAGTCTTCGGCCGCACTGAGTTCGGCGACAGTGAGGATGATTCTATCTACCTGAGCTTGTTGCCGGCCGTCGTGGCGCACCGGCAGATGCTTGGCCTGCGCTGGGACTTCGCGGACAAGCATGGCCTTACACTGGAGCTTGCCGATACGAGCCAGCAGGCGAATGTCGTTGGGCACGAAAGCTTTAAAGAAGCGCGTCTGCAGTGGAGCACGGTATTCCGGTGAGAACACGCGGTCTACAATTCTCGCTTGTACTGCTCATGACGCTGGCATCGACAGCAGCATGGGCCACTGATGCGATTGTGCTCGTGACCTCGAGCGACAGCCCGATCGCCGATATCAGCTCCCTGGACATTCGAAAAACCTACCTGGGCATATCCGTCACGATCGCAGGGAATACGGTTCGACCCGTGAGGCAGCAAGAAGATGGCCGGCTCAACCTGATATTCCTGCAGTCAGTTATCGCCATGTCCCAGAAGTCGTACGAGCGACGCTTGCTGTCGATGATGCTCAAATACGGTACGCCACGACCCACCGAAGTTGATGATCGCGAAGCGCTGATC
>JAHEGH010000036.1:15858-26774 GCA_024639825.1 Gammaproteobacteria bacterium | reverse complement strand
CTGCCCGTCGCCATGCCGTTGCATTTGTAGCAGAAAAACGTGATGTCGATCTTCAGCGGCTCGGTCTTCATGCTGCCTTCGGGCAGAGTGTCGAAAATATGGTGCGCATCGAACGGTCCGTAGTAATCCCCGACACCCGCATGATCACGTCCAACCACCAGGTGCGAGCAGCCGAAGTTCTGGCGAAACACGGCATGTAACAGCGCCTCGCGCGGGCCCGCGTAACGCATTTCGATAGGATAGCCAGCCTGCACAATGGTGCCATCCACGAAGTAGTTGTTGACGAGCGCATCGATCGCCCTGACGCGCACATCGGCCGGGATATCGCCTGGCTTCAGCGCGCCGAGCACCTGGTGGATCAGCACGCCGTCACATATCTCGATCGCAATCTTGGCCAGGTACTCGTGGCTGCGGTGCATCGGGTTGCGCGTCTGGAACGCGGCAACTTTCGACCAGCCCTTCTCCTGGAACAATGCCCGCGTTTCTTCCGGGCGATGATAAAGCCCGGCATAGGTCTCGGGAAAAAGGCCTTCCGAAAACGTGCGCACCGGGCCCCCGAGATTGACCGGCCCCTGGCTCATCACCTTGGCAACGCCGGGATGAGCAACATCCGTCGTGCCGTATACCTGCGAACATTCAAATTCAGGGTCAATTGCGTATCTCTCCTCAACGGTGAGAATGCCGAGCAACTCGCCTGTCTCGCCATCGGCTAAGACCACGTCTTCACCGAGCTCGATGCTGTCACCGAGCTCCTGGGTGCAGGAAAGCGTGATCGGGATGGGCCAGAAGAGTCCATCGGTGAGCATCATATTCTCACAGCTGCCACGCCAGTCCGCCTCGCCCATGAAGCCATTGAGCGGCGTATAGGCACCCATGCCGAGCATGAACAAGTCGGAGACCTCCCGGCTGGTCAGCGGCACCTGCTTCAAACCCCCGGCTCTTCGGGCCTCCTCCGCTCTCTCGGATTCCGGTAGTAGAAGCGGCTTCAGCGAGTCTGAGCCATGTGGGGGAACGAGATTCGACATTGTCTTGATTACCTGATGAGAGCGATGCCGCCAAAGACGATCGCCGCGAGTAAAAGAGTCTGTAACACCATCACGCCAATCGGCGCGGGACCGACATCAGCCAGCGCTTTCAGCGAAGTCTTGACACCGAGCGCCGCAACAGCCGTGAGCAAACACCAGCTCGAAACCGGCGTAATCGCCGCATGGGCGTCTGGCGGAACCCAACCGAGGCTGTTAATGATAACAAGAACGATGAACGCCACGAGAAACCAGGGCAGCAGAGGTCGTTTGTCGTGTGACTCGGAGCGGCTGCGCTGGGTTATTAACGAAATCACTACTACGACGGGCACGAGGCAAGCGACACGGATGAGTTTCACCAGCGTTGATATTTCGCCTGTTTGATCAGAGATGATGTACCCGGCACCAACCACCTGCGCAACATCATGAATCGTCGCCCCGAGAAAAATGCCCGCGGTTGCATTGTCATACTGCAGGTACGTCACGAATACCGGGTACGCGACCATTGCCACCGTACTCAACGCGGTAACGCCGGCGACCGTCATGATCGTGTTGCGCTCATGGTCCTTGTGTGACGGCAGGACCGACGCGATCGCGAGCGCTGCAGACGCGCCGCAAATCGCGACTGCGCCTGCCGACAGAATGGACTGGGCACCCTTCAGGCCAAATGCGCGCCCGATGAGACCTCCGATCAGGATCGTCGCGGCTACACTCCCGACGACCAGGGCGACGACCGGCCAGCCGAGCTCCATCACGTCGCCTGTCGTAATGCGCAACCCGAGCAACGCGACGCCGATGCGAAGGATGTTGCGGCTTGCAAAATAGATGCCGGCGGCAAATCGCTCGTCTTCAGTGAGAAAGTTAAACGCCATCCCGAACAACAGGGCATACAACATCGCGGGACCACCGAGCTGGTCACTCACGAATCTCACGGCAAGCGCGATGGTCGCGCTCAGGAGCAGGCCGGGCATCGCAGCCCGAAGTGTGTCACGCAAGTCAGTCACCACGAATCTCTTTCGTTACGGTCATCGGCGAATGCGCCAGCATCGGGGAAATTAGTATATTATAATTTCTAAATATATCTGAACTTTCTCGAGAATCGCGCGGAGCAATTTAGTGAAAGACAAGAAACACGGCATTCATGAACTCTATAATGCCGACCCTGTCGCGGCGGACAAGAAATTGTGGGGCCGCGAAATCGAGCCGCTGACACGACGCGGGTTCCTGACCAAGGGCAGCCTGGCCGCGATGTCGGCAGCCGTCGGCGCCTCCATTCCGTTTGCGCACCTGATGCCCTCAGGTCTGATCCCGGCTGCACTCGCGCAATCCGACACGCCTTTTGAAATACCCGGCAAGGAAGGACTGGTGGTCCTGAATGACCGCCCGGTCAATGCCGAAACACCGGCACACCTGCTTGACGACCGTATCACGCCAGCCAAGCACCTGTTTGTCCGCAACAACGGCATTCCACCCGTAACCACAGACGTCGATCTCGACGCCTGGGAACTCACGTTTGGCGGTGAGTCCATCGAGCAGGAAGTCACGCTCTCGATTGGCGAACTGAAAGAGAAGTTCAAGCACTACACGTATCAGTTACAGCTCGAATGCGGCGGCAACGGTCGCAGCGAATTCGTGCCGCCTGCCTCCGGTAACCAATGGTCAACCGGCGCTGTCGGTTGTCCCGAGTGGACCGGGGTTCGCCTGCGTGATGTGCTCGAACATATCGGCTTCAAGGACGACGCCGTATACCTCGCCTACTACGGCGCAGACATTCATGCGAGTGGCGATCCGAACAAAGTCCCCATCTCGCGTGGCGTACCGATAGAAAAAGCACTCGAAGACGAATCGTTGATCGCCTGGGCGATGAACGGCGAAGACATTCCGCCCATGAACGGCTACCCGCTGCGCCTCGTCATCGCTGGCTGGCCCGGATCCGTTGCGGGTAAATGGCTCCGGAAGATCGTCGTGCGCAACCAGGTGCATGATGGACCGAAGATGACCGGCACAGCGTATCGCGTACCCTGCAAATCGGTTGCTCCAGGTACAACGGTGCCCGATGAAGAGATGTGCATCATCGAATCGATGCCCGTGAAATCCTTGCTGACCTTCCCCAAATCCGGGATCACACACGACCTCGCCCAGTCATTGCCGCTCCGGGGTCACGCATGGGCCGGCGATCGCGAAGTGACCGCCGTCCATGTATCAATGAACTTTGGCGCAACCTGGCAGGAGACCCGACTGGAAAAACCGGCCAATCGCTTTGCGTGGCAACACTGGAACGGTGAAGTCAATTTCCCTGAAATCGGCTACTACGAAATCTGGGTAAGAGCCACGGACAGCGCCGGACGTGCACAGCCGATGGTCTTGCCGGGCTGGAATCCGAAGGGTTACCTGAACAACGCCTGTCACCGTATCGCCGTACAGGTTGTGTAATGCGGCACGTCGCAGCAATTGCCGTAGCAGCCGCACTGTTTTTGTCGGCCTGCTCGAAGGAAGAGCCAGCGACCGAACCGCTGGTGGTTCCAGAGCCAACCGTCGCAGCTGAGCCGGCACTCGATCCGGTTACGGGCTTCAGGATGACCGGCGACTGGGAGCTTGTGCGTGCAAATTGCACAGCCTGCCACTCGGCCAAACTCATCACGCAACAGCGTGGCACGGCCCAGCAATGGCTCACCATGATCCGCTGGATGCAAAAGAAGCAGAACCTGTGGGTTTTCGACCCGGATACGGAGAACAGGATCATCACCTATCTCGCAGACAACTATCCACCGAGCGACGCGCAACGTCGGGCCGCAATACCGCCCGAGCTAATGCCGCCAAACCCCTATTCATCGGAGAACTAAGATGCTGGTATCACCTTCCGATGTCGTCGCAAAGGCCAAGGCGACCATCAAGGAGTGTTCAATCCGTGACGTGAAGGACTGCATGAATGAGGACACCGTGCTCATCGATATCCGTGAGCCGGCGGAGTTCCAGCGCGGACATATTCCCGGTGCCATAATCATTCCGCGCGGACTGCTCGAGTTCGAAATCATTCCAGCCCTGGAGAGGCGTGGCCTGGGAGTGCCGGTCACCGAATACGACATCGTGCTCTACTGCGGCACGGGCGGCCGTTCAGCACTGGCCGCGAAGTCACTCGACGCCATGGGCTTCAGGAACGTCAAATCCATGGACGGCGGCATCGTCGCCTGGGCAGAAGCGAAACTGCCGCTCGAAACGCCTAGGGCGTAACGCAGCTCATGTCCTCGGCGACAGTAACGGTGCCGGCATAGCCCTTTCGCACCAGCGCCACGTTTGCCTCCAGATCCTTCAGGCTGCGCGCCATGAAATGGCTCAGGACGAGCTTGCCCGGGTTTGCCTGCCCGGCCACCGCCCCAATCACTGACGGCGGTGCATGCAGTCGCCTGCCAACCCCACTAACGTCCTCAGGCACGACCATATGCATCACGAGGATCGACGCGTCCCTGGCGTACTCTGCAAATGCCGGATCGCCACCGTTCTGGTCGCTGCCGAACACGATCGTCGTATCACCAGCACGCACTCGAAAAGCGACCGTCGGCACGATGCCGTGCGGCACGCGCATGCCATCGACCGAGATAGTGTCGCTGGACCAGATCGATACCGCATCACCGGCTGCGACTTCGCGTGTCGTCAGCATAGGTGTGCCCTGTGAGCCATCCAGAAACCCGGACAGGTAGGCGTAGGCACCACTGTCCTGGTCGAGCACAGACATAAGGAAGTCATCAATCCCGGGGAAGACGCCATCACCGTCAGGTCCGGCGATGGGTAACGGGCGATCCCTGTTCGAGAAATTGCCGGATTTCAGCAGTGCTGGAAGACCTGCCGAATGATCTGTATGCAGGTGACTGAGACCGATAAAGTCCAGATCCTCAAAGCGCGCCCCGGATTCACCAAAGCGCAGGAAAGATCCACCTCCGGCATCGATCATTACCCTCGCCTTGCCGTCCACCCATACCAGGTAAGCAGATGACGCACGCCCGTCGTCAGCAATGGGGCCACCCGATCCGAGTACCTGGAGGGTTACGCCTTCATGTTGCACGCAGCTGCCCGGAGGCTGGCTGCATGCCAATAGCAGGCTGCAAAGTACCGACAGCGTTAGCGTCCTGTTGAAAATGCGTATTGTCATGGAGAGACCCCAGGCGTATCCGTATTAACCGGCATATGTTTTGACCAAGCCAACTATTAGTTTTTACTAATAGAGTTAAAGAACAAAAATGACCAACCAAGCGAAATCTATCGCGGTCGTTGGAATCGGCAACAGCTTATTAACGGATGACGGAGCCGGTATCCACACGCTAGAGCGATTTGCCGAAGGCAACGCGGATGACGACATCTGTTGCCTTGATGGCGGTACAGTCGGTCTGGCCCTGCTGGACCGTCTCGCCAACCTGGACGGTATCATAGCGCTCGATGCCATGAAGCTGGGCAAATCTCCTGGAACCGTCACGGTCCTGCTCGGCGAAGACATGGACTTCCATCTGCGCAATCAAAAAGGCAGCGTACATGAAGTCGGCCTGTCCGACCTAATGGACGCGCTGCGCCTGCGCGGCGACCTGCCTGGGAATCGAGCCCTGATTGGCATAGAACCTGAGTATATGGATTGGGGCACGGAGCCCACTGCAGTGGTTGCGGCCGCCTTGCCGGAAGCCGCGGCGTTCGCCCACGACCTCGTTCGCACCTGGCGCACCGAGGGCAACCCGGAGGTGCGCTCATGACGACCCCACAGGAAGTTCAGAGACCGACTTCACCATTTCACGGGAACGTTCGCCCGATCCTTAACGAAGTGCTGCACGCACTCGACAAACTGTTGGGGACCAATGAATCAACGACCATAGACCTCGCCAGCCTGCCGTTCGGGCCTGGTGAGCTGG
Source organism: Gammaproteobacteria bacterium (assembly GCA_024639825.1). Lineage (GTDB taxonomy): Bacteria > Pseudomonadota > Gammaproteobacteria > Steroidobacterales > Woeseiaceae > UBA1847. The sequence goes on along the minus strand of JAHEGH010000036.1, from coordinate 20,860 downwards.
AGCACCTGGAAGCCTTGCTCGGGAAGGGCGAGCTTTCTGCAGAACTGGATGCGCTGGGGACCAGCAGCATCCGCGAAACGGCCTATCCTGGCGTGTGGTGGCTTGAACACCGAAATGCATTTGACGAGGTAGTTGGCCGCTACCTCGAAATCACTCGCACACCAGAAATCCTGTCATCACAGGATGCCGACATTGTTGCCGGCCGCGCTCACCTGGAGGACCAGTTCGAATAGCAGTTTTTCGCGGGAGGAAAACAGCATGAAGAAACGACCGACGGTCGGGGAAATTTTGCAGGCGAAGGGGGTATCGCGACGCGGTTTTCTCAAATATTGTGCCACCACGGCATCGATTCTTGCCTTGCCGCCCAGCATGATCCCTCGCATTGCCGAGGCGATCGAGAATGCACGCCGGCCCAGCGTGATTTGGCTATCGTTCCAGGAGTGCACAGGTTGCACAGAGTCGCTGACGCGTTCGGCTTCGCCGACGGTGGAAGGCCTGATTTTCGACGCAATTTCACTCGACTATCATCACACGCTACAGGCGGCTGCCGGCGACCAGGCCGAAGCTGCCCGTCATGCCGCGATGAAAGAAAATGACGGCAATTACCTCGTCCTCGTTGACGGCTCGATTCCCCTGGGCAATCCTGGATTCTCCACGATTGCCGGCATCAGCAACGTTGACATGCTCAAGGAAACGGTTGCCGGCGCAGCCGCGGTTGTCGCAATAGGCTCATGCGCTGCATTTGGCGGCATCCCCGGCGCCGACCCCAACCCCACAGGCGCCGTGTCAGTAACGGATCTCGTGAAAGACAAGCCGGTTATCAACGTACCGGGCTGCCCGCCGATCCCGATGGTTATGACGGCTGTCCTGACCCAGTTCCTGACCTTTGGCCAGCTGCCAGCACTCGATAAGTTCGGCCGTCCCCTCGCTTTTTACGGCCAGACGATTCACGACCGCTGCTACCGCCGTCCGTTCTACGAGCAGGGCAAGTTTGCCAAGACCTTCGATGACGAAGGCGCGAAGGCAGGCTGGTGTCTGTACAAACTCGGCTGCAAAGGGCCGACGACGTACAACGCCTGCGCCACCACAAAGTGGAACAGTGGTACGAGCTTCCCGATCGAAGCAGGCCACCCGTGCCTGGGTTGCTCGGAACCGAACTTCTGGGACGACGGTGGCTTCTACGAGCCGTTGTCGACCGGACATTTTGATAGTGGCGAAAAGCTCGCGGGCGCTGCTGCCGCGGGTGTTGCGTTAGGCGCGGTTGCTGCCGCGGCTGGCCGTCGCCGCCAAGCCAAGTTTATGAAGGAGGGATGAGATGGACCTTCTTGAATTCGCAAAAGGCCCTGCCCTGCAGGTAGCTGCCTATATTCTCGTCGCAGGATCGATCTGGCGTATTGTCGGCATCCTCTTGCTGAAAGAAAAACCTGATTACTCCGAACCGCGCCAGTCCGGCGGACTGTTAGCCGCACTCAAGGTCATCTACACGCGCAGCTTCACGGCCTCGCCGTTCAAGGCCGCAACGATGTACCCGAAGATGTTGGCTTACGTCATGCATCTTGGCCTGTTCGCCGTTGTCCTCCTGTTCGTTCCTCACATCATGTTCTTCGAGGGCTTCCTGGGGTTTGAATGGCCGGGACTGCCAAATAGCGTGATTTTCTTCCTGGGCGTGGCCGCCGTGGTGGCGGGAATTGCCCTGCTCGTTCGGCGGTTAACCAACCCGGTGCTCAGGTTGATCTCCAACTTCGATGACTATTTCAGCTGGTTCGCCACACTGTTCCCGCTAGTGACAGGACTCCTGATCCCGGTACGCATCGGCTTCCACTACGAAACCTTGTTGGCAATCCACATTTTGTCGGTTGCCCTACTCATGATCTGGCTTCCTTTCGGCAAGCTCGGTCACACATTCCTCGTATTTATCACTCGCGGCACCACGGGAATGGTGTTTGAACGCAGGGGAGCCAAGACATGACCACCGTAGACGGAAGACACGAAATTGATCGTGAAGCTGAACGGCTGGCGTATAAGCCGCCCGAGATTCGTCACGACAAACAGGGGGATATGCCTGACGAAGAGCGTATCAATCAAGCGATGCATCACTTCGTCAAGAACTTCAACACGCAGACTGCGTCTTATCTCGACGGTTGCCTGCATTGCGGCATGTGCGCAGATGCCTGTCATTTCCATGTACGTACGGATGACCCGCGTTACACGCCGATCTGGAAGATTGAGCTCTTCAAGCGGACCTACAAACGCCAGGTCGGACCCTTCGCGTTTTTCTATCGACTGTTTGGCCTCAAGCGCCATGTCACGATCAAGGACCTTGAGGAATGGCAACACCTGCTCTATGACAGCTGCACGGTTTGCGGCCGTTGTTCTCTCGTTTGTCCGATGGGCATCGACATCGCCGGACTGGTCTCAATGGCCCGGCATGGCATGTTCAAGGCTGGCCTGATTCCTCACGAACTGCACGAAGTCGCCAAGACGTCTGCCGAAACCGGTAGCCCGCTCGGTATCTCTCCTGACAAGTTCGAGGAACGCGTCGAATGGATGGCCGATGAGCACGACGTCGAGATTCCGATGGATGTCGAGAAAGCTGACGTGCTGGCGGTAATGTCGTCGATCGAGATCAACAAGTATCCGCAATCGATTGCGGCCACGGCTAAGATCCTCAATGCTTCCGGCGAAACCTGGACCTTCAGAAAAGACGGTTTCGAAGCCACCAACTTCGGCATGCTCTCGGGCAACCCGGACTGGCAGAAAGCGGCCTCGATGCAGCTGATCAACGCGGCTATAAAGATCGGCGCCAAGACGCTGGTACTGCCCGAATGCGGTCACGCCTACATGGCCCTGCGCTGGATGGGTGCCAACATGTACGGCAAGCCGTTGCCGTTCAAGGTCATGCACATTTCCGAATACATGGCTGATGCGCTGAATACCGGCAAGATCAAGGTCAAGAAGCTCAACAAGAGCGTGACCTACCACGATCCCTGCCAGGTCTCGAGACGCGGTGGTGCAACGCAGGCTGCGCGTGACGTCATCAAGCATCTCGGTGTGGATTTCCGCGAGATGGAGTACGGCGGCGACTACAACTGGTGCTGCGGTGGCGGTGGCGGCGTGGTCACGATCAAACGTGCCGACCCGCTGCGACATCGGGTATTCAAACTGAAAATGGACCAGGTTGAGAAAACCGAAGCCGATGAAGTGTTGTCGAGCTGCGCCAATTGTCGGCAGAGCTTCGACGACTCCCAGGCGCATTTCAACTGGGATTACACAATGGGTAGCCTTATGGAAACGGTTGCCGAAAACCTTGAGGAGCGCACATCATGAGCTCTCGAATTGTAGTTGATCCCGTCACACGCATCGAAGGACACCTCCGTATCGAGGCGCAGATGGATGGCAACCAAATCGGGCAGGCCTATTCTTCCGGCACGATGGTGCGTGGTATCGAAATCATCCTGCGGGACCGCGATCCGCGTGATGCCTGGGCGTTTGCTCAGCGTATCTGCGGGGTGTGCACACTGGTGCACGGCGTGGCATCGATTCGTTCGGTTGAGAACGCGGTAGGCGCCAAGATTCCGCCGAATGCGGAACTGATTCGTAACCTGATGATCGGCGCGCAATACATCCACGACCACGTCATGCACTTCTATCATTTGCATGCGCTGGACTGGGTGGATGTCGTGTCCGCACTGAGTGCTGATCCGAAAGCAACGGCCGCACTGGCAACCTCTCTGAGCAGCTATCCGCGTTCGTCGGAAGGCTACTTCCGCGATGTGCAAAAGAAGGTAAGGGACTTTGTTGAAGCGGGTCAGCTCGGTATCTTCGCGAAAGCGTACTGGGGTCACCCGGAATACAAGCTGCCGCCAGAAGCAAACCTGATGGCGGTCGCGCACTATCTTGATGCCCTCGAGTGGCAGCGCGATGTGGCACGCCTGCATGCGATCTTCGGCGGCAAGAACCCGCATCCCAACTTCGTGGTTGGCGGCGCACCCTGCCCGATCGACCTTAACTCGGACTCCGCGATCAACTCGAAGCGGCTTGCTGAAGTCCAGGACATCATCAACAAGATGAAAGTCTTCGTGGAGCAGGTTTACGTACCCGATACGCTGGCCATTGCGAGTTTTTACAAGGACTGGTTCTATCGCGGCGAAGGCCTCGGCAACTTCATGTGTTTCGGTGACCTGCCGGGAACCAGCATGGACGATCCTGATTCCTTCCTGTTGCCGCGCGGCGCGATCCTGGATCGTGACATTTCCACGATTCACGAGATCGACTTCAAGGACGAGGACGGTATCCAGGAATTTGTATCCAGCTCCTGGTATGACTACTCAGGTGGCAAGGAAGTCGGTCTGCATCCGTGGATGGGCGAAACCAACCTCAACTACACCGGCCCGCAGCCGCCATTCAATCAGCTCGATATCGAACAGGGTTACTCGTGGCTCAAGTCACCGCGCTGGAAAGGCCATGCTATGGAAGTTGGTCCGCTGGCCCGTGTCCTGATGCTGTACGCGAAAGGCCACGACCTGACCCAGCACCTGGTTAACAGCACCCTGCAACAACTCGAACTGCCGACACGCGCGTTATTCTCGACGATGGGTCGCACGGCCGCTCGCACGCTTGAAACGGCAGTGCTCGCAGACGGTATGCAGGGATGGCTGGACTCACTGATCGGCAACATCAAGGCCGGCGATACAAAGACCTTCGATGAGACCTTGTGGGAACCCGAAAGCTGGCCGAAGTCGTGTAAGGGCGTCGGCGTGATGGAAGCGCCACGCGGCGCACTGTCACACTGGGTTGTCATTGAAGACGGCAAGATTGCCAACTATCAGGCGATTGTTCCAAGTACCTGGAATGCCGGTCCTCGTGATCCAAATGGCAAGCCCGGAGCCTACGAAGCCGCTCTCGAAGACGCGCATGTCATGCACGATCCCGAGCAGCCACTGGAGATCCTGCGCACGATTCACAGTTTTGACCCGTGTATCGCCTGCGCGGTCCACGTAAC
>JAHEGH010000036.1:0-15758 GCA_024639825.1 Gammaproteobacteria bacterium | reverse complement strand
GCGCCGGGAATGCATTGCCGGTGATTGCGGTGCGCAGACATCCTTCACCAGTTCTTACAGTGAAGCGGAGTCCCCGTAGTACATCGGCCCACCACGCCAGGCCGGGAAGCCGTAGCCGTAGACATACACCACATCGATGTCGCTGGAGCGCTGCGCAATACCCTCGTCAATAATTTTCCGACCTTCGTCAACGAGAGCGCCTATCAGCCGCTCGACGATTTCCTCGTCGCTGATCTTGCGTCGCTCGATCCCAAGGTCAGCCGCCGCAGTTTGGATAATCTCGTGCACGACAGGATCCGGCGTCGGCTTGCGATCCTCGTCGTAGCTGTAAAACCCAGAGCCTGACTTCTGCCCAAGCCTGCCCGCCTCCACCAGCAGATCCGGCACCCGGTAGCTTGCCGGGTCACCTTTCTCCTCATCGCTGAGCGCCTCGCGGGCCTTATAGCCCACATCGAGTCCTGCGAGATCGAAGACGCGCAGCGGCCCCATCGCCATTCCCCAGGACTCCATGGCGCCGTCCACCTGCTCTGGCGTCGCGCCCTCAAGCAACAGCAACTGCGACTGCTGACCGTACGGCTGCAACATGCGATTGCCGATAAAGCCGTAGCAGACGCGGGACACCACCGGTACCTTGCGGATGCGTTTTGCGAGCTGCATGCAGGTAGCCAGCACGTCGTCAGCCGTTTTCTCGCCGCGCACGACTTCGAGCAACTTCATGATGTGCGCAGGACTAAAGAAATGCATACCAATGACGTCTGCGGGGCGCTGCGTCGCCGCTGCGATCGCATCGACATCCTGGTACGAGGTATTCGTCGCAAGGATGGCACCCTGCTTGCACACAGCATCAAGCTTCGCAAAAATGTCCTTCTTGAGATTCGGGTCCTCGAACACGGCCTCTATCGCCATGTCGACCTCGGCGAGCGCCGCATAGTCAGTAGCACCTGAAATCAATGCCCGACAAGCCGCCGCTGCAGATTCGCTGAGTTTGCCGCGCTTTACGCTGCCGGCGTAGTTTCGGTCGATTATCGAGAGGCCCCGTGCCAATGCATCGTCGCTGATTTCGATAAGCGTTACGGGTATGCCGGCATTCGCGAAACTCATTGCGATTCCACCGCCCATCGTGCCACCACCAATAACACCGACACTCTCGACTGGCCGGGTTGGTGTGTCTTTCGAGAGCCCATCGATCTTGGCGGCCTGCCGCTCCGCAAAAAAGAAATGGCGCAAGGCCGCCGACTGCTCTCCGTCCATGAGTTCGGCAAACTTGCTGCGCTCGAGTGCCAGACCATCGGCAAATGACAGGGTCGCCGCGCCTTCCACACAATCGACAATACGTTGAGGTGCGATTTGCCCACGCGCGCGCTTGGCCAGCGTCCCACGGAAAGCGTCGAAAATCGCTGCATCGTATGCCGGAATTTCCTGCTCTGACGTCCGGCGCGGCACGGCACCAGCGGCAACGAGTTCCTGTGCCCAAGCCATCGCACCCTCGTAGAGATCGCCGTCGACGAGCCTGTCGATCAGTCCGACCTCCATCGCCTGGGCAGCCGCGATCGGAACGCCGGACGTCATGAGCTGAAGTGCCGCCTCGATGCCAGCGAGTCGCGGTGTGCGTTGTGTACCACCAGCCCCCGGCAACAGGCCGAGTTTCACCTCAGGCAGCCCGACTTTGGCGCTGGCGAGCGCACAGCGATAGTGCGCTGACAGTGCGACTTCGAAGCCGCCGCCAAGTGCGGTGCCGTGAATGGCTGCGATGACCGGCTTGTCGGTTGCCTCTATCCGGTTGACGACCTCGGGCAGCCACGGGTCCTTCAGCGGCTTGCCGAACTCTGATATATCGGCACCCGCGATGAAGGTGCGCCCGTCGCAAAGGATTACGACCGCCTTCGAGCCATCGGAGTCGGCCACGTCGAGCGCATCCATGATCCCCTGCCGAACGGCCTGAGACAGCGCGTTTACGGGCGGGCTATCGATCGTGATTACCCCAATATTGTCTGTAAGTGTGTAATTAACCGGGGATGACATGCCAGGCTCCTTTGCAAATGACGGCGCACTCTGTATCGTTGTTAAGCACTATGTACCGGCAACTCACAGAACAAGCAGAACGCTACCTGAGGTCGCTGTACCAACAGGACGATATAGCAGGCGAGCTAAAACGCAAGCTGGCCGACCTGATGGCTCGTGGAGAAGCGAACGCGGATGCTGCCTGCCGGGCCCTGAAGCTGAGTCGGCGCACGTTGCAGCGTCGCCTGAAGGCCGAGAAGACGAGTTTCCAGAGCATTCTCAAGGAAGTGCGTGCTGAACTCGCGATTGCCTACCTGAAGGACGCGCGCCTGCGATCGCTTGAAATTGCCATGCTGCTCGGTTACTCGAACATCTCGTCGTTCACAACCGCGTTCAAGTCCTGGTACAACATGCCACCGGCCGAATATCGGCAGAAATTTCTCGCCCTGCGCTAGCAGGTCGACTCCCGTCGCTTCGAGTGCTGTTTTCATGGGCCCCGCGCCCCTGGAATAGCCGATATCGGACAGGATTCAGGCCCAAAGTCAGCCACCTCAGGGCGATAAATTAGGCTATTATTCGCGGCTCTCCAGATTGAGGACAGTTCATGCTCGAGAAGCTCCAGTTCTATATCGATGGTCAATGGGTCGACCCGGTCGAGCCCCGATCCATGGATGTCGTAAACCCTGCGACCGAGGAGGTCTACGGTCGCATCAGCTTAGGGTCGCCTGCAGACGTTGATATCGCGGTCGCGGCTGCGAGTCGGGCGTTCGAAACTTACTCGCAGACGACACGCGAGGAGCGCATGGCCCTGCTCGAGGCAATTCTCGATGAGTTCGCCAAGCGCCACGATGAAGTCGCAGAGGCAATCATGGACGAAATGGGTGCCCCGTGGGGTCTGGCCAGGGACGCGCAGGCTGCCAGCGGTCCGCAGCATTTCAAGGCTGCGCTGAAGGCGCTCAAGACCTATGCGTTCGAAGAGCGGATCGGCACAACCAATATTGTAAAAGAACCTATCGGCGTCTGTGGCCTGATTACGCCGTGGAACTGGCCGATGAACCAGATCGCGGTCAAGGTCGCACCGGCGCTCGCAGCCGGTTGCACGATGGTACTGAAGCCCAGTGAAATCGCACCGTTCGACGCGATTCTGTTCGCCGAAATCCTGCATGACGCAGGTGTTCCGGCAGGCGTATTTAATCTGGTGAATGGCGACGGTCCGGGCGTTGGATCCGCCCTCTCCGGCCACCCTGACATCGCTATGGTGTCCTTCACTGGATCCACCCGTGCCGGCGTGCTCGTGGCGCAGAATGCGGCGCCGACGGTTAAGCGCGTCGCACAGGAGTTGGGCGGCAAGTCGGCAAATATTATCTGCGACGACGCCCGCTTCGAGAAGGCCGTGGCCTCGGGTGCGTCGGATATGTTCGAGAACACCGGTCAATCCTGCGACGCGCCATCGCGCATGCTGGTGCCACGGAGCCGCGTTGATGAAGCTGCCGCCATTGCGGCCAGGGTCGCGGCTGACAAATCTGTCGGCAATCCGCGCGACGAAGGTGTCGATGTCGGGCCGGTCGTCTCAGACGTGCAGTGGCAGAAAATCCAGGGTCTGATCCAGGCGGGAATTGATGAGGGTGCTACGTTGGTTGCGGGCGGTACCGGTCGCCCGGATGGCATCGACAAGGGCTATTTCGTGAAACCTACGGTGTTCTCCAATGTCTCTAATGACATGACGATTGCGCGCGAAGAAATTTTCGGGCCGGTCCTGTCAATCCTCCCATACGACGATGAAGACGAGGCCGTCCGTATTGCCAACGACACGCCGTATGGCCTGTCGGGCTACGTCTCCTGCGACGACCTCGATAAAGCCCGTCGGATTGCATCGCGCATGCGTACTGGCATGGTGCATATCAACGGTGCCTGGCTGGATTCGGCTGCGCCTTTTGGCGGCTATAAGCAGTCGGGTAACGGTCGCGAATGGGGCCATCATGGAATCGATGAATTCCTCGAACTGAAGTCGGTTTACGGCTACGAGAAGAGACAGAAATAATGAAACGGATTTTCCTGCTACTGGCCTGTAGCGGCACGCTGTTGCTTGGTGCCTGCACGAGCGACTCGGCGCTGCCGAACCCCACGGGCAAAGGCGCCATTCGTGCGATTAACGCGATCAAGGGTTCACCCGAAGTGGGCTTCCTCATCGAAGAGCGCACGCTTGGTGGGATCCGCTACAAGGAATCCTCGACGCCTGCCCCGTATGATGATTTCAGCTACAACTTCAATTTCGAGATTGCGTATCCGGGCGACACGTCGTTAACACGGGTGGCAACAGAGAATGTGAAGATCGAGCCAAACGGCGACCACATCCTGCTGCTGACGGGCGATATCAATGCGCCGACCGTTACTGTCTGGAACGGTACCATCCGCAACTTTGATGACACCGAGACTGTATTGGAGGCGCGTTTCGCACACGCCAACGCAGCCCTTGGCGCTATTGACGTGTATTTTGAAGCGCCGGGTACGGCACCGGGCACGAACCCTCCGGCAGCCACATTATCGTTTGGCGAGATAGCGGATCCGGCGGATTTTGCCGAGGGTAGCTACGTCATGACTATCACTGCGGCGAATGATTTGAACACCGTGTATTTCACGTCGCGGGAAACGACGCTGTTACCGCGGTTTGCGCATGTCATGACCATTTACGAAGGCGACGAGAACGATCCAGCGCCGGTCCTGGTTCGTTCGATGACCTCTGTGGGCAACCCGTTGACTCTCGTCGATGCGAACTACCCTTCCCAGACTCGAATTATTCACGGCGCAAGCACGTTACCTCCGGTGGATATCTACGATGACGAGCTGCTGACCAGCCTCGTCTACGCCGGACTCGACTTCAAAGGGGCGACACCGTATTTTGATGCGCCCACCGAAAACACGGTTTACTACTTCACCCCTGCATCAAGCACCGCAACAATTCTGTTTGAGCAGGCTGTCCTTGCGCAGTTGCTTGGTTCGTACACACACCTGTACGCGATTGGCGATACCGATCTGTGGTCGGGCGTTCGCTTCGCGCCAGATCGGGCACCGACGTTAACCAGCGCCAGGATACGGTTCTTCCATGCAGCACTGAATCACGAAAGGTTCGATGTCTACGTCGTGGATCGGGATGTGCTGATAAGCGAAGATAACGTACCGATCCTGCGCAATGCTGCATACGGAATTCCCGCGCCGATCGTAAACGTCAAGGCGGGTGATAAGGACATTTACCTGACCGTGTCGGCCGAAAAAACGGTTATTGCCGGTCCTTTCCAGTTTGACGCAAGCCTTGGCAGCAGCATCGAATTACTGGTCGTTGATACGGTAGACCCGGCCACGGCCGAAATCATCGATATTACGCTCCCCTGAGTTCCTGCTCGTGGATACGGCCGAGCGCAGCTCTGCGTTCGGCCGTCGTCATTGCCGCGACCGGCAGCGACACGAGAGCTTCCACGCGAGCGCGTAACCGCGAATAGGCGCTATCGAAATCCCCATCAGCCGCGGGATCCGGTATACCCCAGTGCACCGTCACCGGTGCCCCGTTCCAGAGCGGACACGACTCACCCGCCGCGTTGTCACATACCGTAATGACGATGTCGATCATCGGCGCGTCAGCTCCACTGAATTGGTCCCAGGACTTGGAGGAAAGGCCCGCGATGGAGTGACCTTCCGACTGCAGCTTCTCAATTGCCCCAGGATTGACCTGTCCGACCGGATGACTGCCAGCGCTGAACGCCTTGAAGGCATTACCACCCAGTTCGTTGATCAGAACTTCGGCGAGAATACTGCGCGCGGAATTACCCGTGCACAAAACCAGTACGTTAGAAATCATGCCTGCAAGCATACTGCGAACGTTTGAAAAGTGGGAGGTTGTTTTCTAGGACGCAGTGGCTGCGTCGACGTACGCCGCACGATCGTTGGCGGCCTCTTCTTCCGAGATACCTTTCGCCGAGTACATGGCTTCATCGGCAATACTGAGAAGGTGCCAGAGCTCTTCACCATGTTTTGGCAAGAGAGCAATACCGACACTTGCAGTACACATGATCTCCCGACCCTGGATGATGTATGCCTCCGACGCGGTCTGGACCAGACGCTCCGCGATGTGCTTAACGTCGTCCACGTTTACACCGGGCAGCACAATCGCGAACTCATCTCCTCCCAGGCGACCAAGAATATCCTCCGGGCGCAGGCAAAATTCGAGACGATGGCCAAAGGCCTTAAGCAAAGCATCACCTGCCTGGTGACCGAAGCGATCGTTGATTGATTTGAATTGGTTGAGATCGAGATACAGCACAGCACCCATTTTCGTGCGACGAATACAGGCCGCACCTTTCTGCTCAAAGCCGCGCCGATTAAGTATCCCGGTAAGCGGATCGCGCAGCGCGTCCGCCATCATCTTGTCCTCGTTGCGCTTGCGCTGCGTGATATCGACGAGCGTTACCGAGAAGTCCTCGCCAACCGGCTCTGCGACAATACGGGTCCAGCTTTCGCCGTCCAGCGTTTCGTTCGCAACCTCAAAGCTAACCTGTGAAACCGGCTGTTCCTTAGCGGTGAAGTGACGCAGCAGACGTTCCGGATCAAGCTGGTCCAACTTTTCAAGCGGCATGCCGACCAACGATCCGGGCTCATCACTGACCAGGCCCTCGGCGGCACGGTTGGCAAACACACAACGGAACCTGCGGTTCGGGTCGTTTACATCACGCGCGAAGCGCAGGATACCGTTCGACGATGTTTCAATAAGCGTGCGCACAAGGTGTTCGCTGTCGGCAAGCTGGCTAAGCGCCAGCCGGCGCTCGGTGACGTCACGGCATACGACAACCATACCAATCGTCTGGCCTTTCTTGTCGGTTAGTGGGCCGACACTGAGCTCATACACATTGTTCGTGTCCAGTCGCAGTGTCTGCGTCAGGTCCAGTTCCCTGGCCTGCTCGAGGAGCGCGCGGGCGGCGGGGAAGTCCTCCCAGAGTCTGCGGCCAACCAGCTCGCGTTCATCCTCACCGAGCAGCAGCTGCCCAGCCTTGTTCGTGCAGATAATAGCCTGCTCGTTGTCGATTACAAAAATCGGATCTCGGACATGATCGAACAACATCTGATAAGCAACAGGGCTGAACTCCTGCAGGCGCAATTTAAGGCCTACGTATGCCATCAGGGGGAACATTACGGCCAGCGATGTCGATGTGAATGGAAATCCCCTGGGACCAATGCCGAAGAACGTATTGGCGATACTCACCGTAAAGGGCAGGAGCGCCACAGCAATGAGCATCAGGAGCATCTTGCGATGCGCCGGTGCGATCGTCGGAAGACGACCGATCAACGCAAAGACAGAGTATCCAAAAAGTCCATACGTGAACGGCGCGTAGATCCGTTTGTACCAGTAATGATCAAGCAACTCCGATGTTTGCAGACCGGTCGGCGTTTCGACCGCGACCCAAATCATGTGATGCTGCGAGTTGGTCATCGCGAGAATGGTTGTCGCCACCGGGATGATCGCCAATACAACGATCAGCAGTGCGTGCGGCCGGCCAACGGTGAATTCCCGGTAGATCAGGTAGAACGCGACAGGTACGAAGCCCGCGGAGAAGAAAGTCAGTGTTCGGCCGATTCCGTACAACGTCGCATCCGATGCACCGTAGGAAAATGCCGAACCAGCAATCATGCCTGCGAGCAGGAACAGGAAGAAGCTGATCATGTTGTTTGGGTTCTGCGGCGTCGAACGTGCCACACGCACAGCCAACATCGCATAAGCGGCGGCAGAGACCGCCAGAATAGCGGGCATATACAGGGTCGTCGGCAACATAATGGTAATGCTATCGGGGACCGGCGCAACATAATGCGACCTGTTCCGCATTCCGTCGCACGGAGCGTCGATCAGGTCACAAAATTGCCCTCATTGGGCGCGATTAAAGGCCTTCAGTCGTATCCGCAATGAGCGTATCGACAACTGACTTGAGGCTGTCTTCGTTGCTCGCTCCGGACGCCCTTTCGAGTTCATAGCCTTTAAGCTGACGGTGGGCGCTGGTGCCGCGGGACAGGATGTTATGAATGCCTTTAATTTCCTTTTCACAACCGAGCGCCTTGGCATCCTCGGAGATCAACGAACACAGCTCACTGATGAGCTGTTCGAACGGCACAACTTCACCTTTCGCGAGATCAATCAGACCTTCATCAAAACTGTACCGCATGGCACGCCAGCGGTTCTCGCGAATCAGCATTGGCGTGTAAAGGCGCCAGCGCTGATTGCGTGTGCGCAGGCGATACAGCATGCGAAGGATGCACACGAGCAGCGCCGTCAGGGCCATCGTGTCATCCAGTCTCGTGCACACGTCCATGATGCGTGTCTCGAGCGTGGGATAACGTCCACTGGGACGCAGGTCCCACCAGATACGCGTCGAATCACTGATCAATCCGGCGTTAGTGAGAATGGCTACATGGCGTTCGTACTCAGCCCAGCTCGCAAATCGTTCGGGTACACCCGTCCTCGGCAGCGCGTCGAATATCGTCAACCGATAGCTTTTTAAGCCGGTGTCCCGTCCATGCCAGAACGGTGATGAACAGGACAACGCCAGCAAGTGTGGCAGAAAATACGACATCTGGTTCATTAGGTCGATACGGAGTTCATCGTCGTCGATACCGACGTGCACGTGCATGCCACAAATGACCAACCGGCGCGCCGCTCCCTGCATTTCATGTGTCAGCTGGTCGTATCGGTCCTTTTCCGTGTGCTTCTGGTCGGTCCAGGATGAGAATGGATGAGTCGACGCGGCGATGGGAGCCAGCCCATGATTGTTAGCGACTTCGATGATGTTCCTGCGCAGGCGCGCAAGGTCCTCATGGGCTTCCTGAATATTTCTGCAAACCTTGGTGCCGACTTCAATTTGCGAACGCAGCAGTTCCGACGTGACCTGCGCGCCGCATTTGGCCTCGGCCTCCGCCATCAGTGAGTCCGGTGGGTCGATGACAAGAGCGCGTGTCTCCTTGTCCACCAGGAGGTATTCTTCTTCTACGCCAAGCGTAAACGACGGCTCTTTGATCCCCATCCCCTGCCCCTTCTTTCTTTCCAGTATTCTACGCCGTGATGCGCCGGCCCTTCATTTCCAGGCGCTCTGGAATCTTTGCGATGATGTGATGCATTACTTCTGCGATTTTGGCAACGCCAGCTGCATCGTCAATAAGGTCTTGCCTGATTTCGAGTCCGACGTGCGGCAGGTTATGTTCCTCCGCATGATGGTCGATCGTGAAGTCCTGGGGCGCCTTGCCCGAATATGGCTCGTTGTCGCCGACAAGATATCCTGCATCGCGAAACCCCTCGAGAAAGATATCGCGCATCGTCTCATCCTTGTCCCAGAGCACGCCCATCTGCCACGCACGCGACTCGCCGTTAAGCACCGGCGTGAAACTGTGAATGGATATGAAGGCTGGCGGCGGGCCGACCTTGCTCAGACGCTGCACCTGCTCATCGATGGCACAGTGGTATGGCCAGTACAACGCGCTGGCGCGCAGGTCTTTATCGGCCTGGTGCAAATTGCGATTGCCGGTGACCAGAATGCCGTCGCCGTACTCGAGAAACGCGCTGGGATCCAGGAGCTCGCGGTTACAGTCCACAATCAGTCGTGAGTAGTTATGTAGGACAGCGCTGACACCGAGGCTCCTCGCCAGTTTTTTGGTCAGCGGACCTGCTCCAATATCGACGGCGAGATGGCAGCGGCGGGCAAAAGGGTCGAGACCCATATCACCAAGCGATTCAGGGAAGCGGTGGCTGGCATGATCACAGATGAGCAGTATCGGCTGCTCAGCCAGAGGATTAAGTACGCGGAAGGGCCCGGGTTCCTCCGGGGATAATAATGCGTGAACGATGCCTGGGTGGGACTCTCGTGTCATTCCTTGGTCTGCGGTCTGCCTGGGTGCAGTCCAGTGTACCGAAACCGGACGCTGACGCCACCTGTGGCGAGTCCGGACCTGGCTCAGGCCAGCTGCTTGGCATCCTCGATATCTCTCCAGGGTTCGAAATTAGCCACTGACGCCGGGCGAGCGATGTAGTAACCCTGCGCGAACTCGACACCCAGCGAACCAAGCTTTTCCAGGACTTTCCGCGTCTCGACGCGCTCCGCAATCGTTTCGATTCCCATCGCGCTACCGACTTCGTGAATCGCCTTGACCATGCTCTCGTCGACGTTGTCTTCGGCGACATTGCTGATGAACTGGCCATCAATCTTGAGATAATCAACCGGCAGATTCTTGAGGTAGGTAAACGACGACAGGCCGCTACCAAAATCATCCAACGAAAATTTGCAGCCCAGTTTCTTGAGGGCCTGCATGAAGTGCACCACGCGCCCCAGATTCGAGATTGCGGCCGTTTCCGTGATCTCGAAACAGATCGCGCCCTGCGGCAGTTTTTGTTTCTCCAGTTCGTCGATAACGAATTCCAGGAAACGGTCTTCGCTGAGCGACGTACCGGACAGATTGATCGCGAGCGTGTATTTCGCAGGACCGTCATCACTGCGATCGGCCAACTTGGACAAGGCCTCGTGAATGACCCAGCGATCGAGCGTCGACATCAGGTTGTAGCGTTCGGCTGCAGGAATAAACTGGTCGGGACCAACGAGGTTACCTTTTTCGTCGCGCATCCTTAGCAGCAATTCATAGTGACGGCGCCGCTGCCCCTGTTCCTTGCCGATACCGATGATCGGCTGAAAGAACAGCTCAAACCGATCGTCTTCCACCGCGTTAGTAATTCTCGATACCCACTTCATCTCTTCGTGGCGCATCGAGGCATCGCTGTCACGATAAAAGTGGACCTGGTTGCGGCCCATGTCCTTGGCCGAGTAGCAAGCAACGTCCGCTGAACTCATGAGACCAGCCACATCGGCGTTCTCGCTCGTCATTAGCACGACACCGATAGAACAGCGCACGGTCGTGAACGACTCCTGCCATTCGAAACGAAAGCCCTCGATCGAGCCGCGGATGGACTCGGCTACTTTGACAGCACGGTCCTGGCTGCATCGTTCCAGCAGGATCCCGAACTCGTCGCCGCCCAGACGGGCGAACAGGTCCGACGAGCGAATCTGGGTCTGGATCTGTTCGGACAACTGGCGCAGCAGTGCATCGCCCGCAGTGTGACCAAAGGTATCGTTAACAACTTTGAACTGATCAAGGTCGATATAGAGCAACGCATGGGTTTCCTCAGCGTTGCTTCTGATCGTGTCGAGCGCGGTTGCAAGCCGGTTCTCAAACTCACGGCGGTTAATCAGGCCGGTGAGTGTGTCGTGCGATGCCTGGTAGCTCAGCTGGCGGAACAGGCGGGATTCTTTGCTCACGTCGTGGAACACCATGACCGAGCCGATAATATTGCCAATGCGATCACGAATCGGGGCCGCTGAATCCTGGATCGGCACCTCGTCGCCGTTGGATGTGATCAAGACTGAATTTTCTGGCAGCGTAATAGTCCGCCCCTCTTTAAGGCACCGGACCACCGGGTTCTCGCAAGTCGCACGCGTATGTTCGTTGACGATCATCATCAACTCAGAGACTGGCTTGCCGCGCGCGCTGCGCATATCCCATCCGGTCAGGTCCTGCGCCACCGGGTTTATGTAATCGACATTGCCATCTGCGTCAGTAGTAATGACACCATCGCCAATCGACTGCAGCGTCACCTCGGCGCGTTCTTTTTCCTCGAATACGCGTGTTTCCGCGTGCTTACGGTCAGTGATATCGGTGATCGTGCCCTCATGCGCAACGATATGGCCTTCGTCGTCATAGATCGCCCGAGAATTCTCAAGCACAACAATCATGGAGCCGTCTTTGCGCCGCAGGCGATATTCAAAGTTCTTGACGACGCCCTCGGCTTCCAGGCGCGCGAAAATGCGCTCGCGGTCGATTGGGTTTACATAGAGGACCGTCGTCAGCCCGGCCGCCTTGAGATCGTCGACGTCATCGTAGCCAAGCATCTCGACGAGTGCCGGATTCACCGTAATAATTTCACCATCGCGCGAGGAGATGTATACGCCGTCAACCACGTTCTCAAACAGACCGCGATAACGGGCCTCACTGGTGCGCAGGCGCTCCTCGTCCAGTTGTCGCTTGATCGCGATACCGGCGAGACGTGCCATGCGGCCGAGTTTGTCGAGTTCGTCCGTCGTCGGCGCGCGCTTTTCATTGACGTAAACATCGAGAGTACCGATCGCGCGCCCGGCCGCGCCGAAGATCAGGAACGACCAGACTGCCTCCAGACTGTGTTTCGCGGCTTCCCGCTTCGCACCCTTCCAGCCCGGATCGTCACAGATATCTGTCGTGATGCGATCCTTCATGTGATACACGGCGGAACCGCAGGTCAGGCCGTCGGCTGCGACATCAACGAAATCGAGTCGTAGCTTGAATTCCTCAGGCAGACTTGGTGCCTGTTCGACAGATAAGGTCTGATTCCTGACATCGAGATCCATAATCGCGGCTTTGAAGCCCTCGCCGATTTTCTCTACGAAACGGCAAATCGATCGCAGCGTACGATCATGCGGTGTGCTGTCCGCAATCATTTCGAGGATCTTGTTCTGTGCATGCGCGAGCGCTTCGGTGCGCTTGCGCTCTTCGATATCTGTGATGCTGACGCGCAGCAGACGCTTATCGTCCGACGGTAAATTACTGAACCGTACTTCGCAGGGAATGCGTCGCCCCGTAGAGTCCTGGTGCATCCACTCGAATGTCGGGTGATCTCCGTTCAATGCGGCATCAACGTACCCGCGCCGCACACCAAACGATGGTGTGCCGTCAGGCTGAGTCTTTGGGCTGATGGCTTCTGGCCCGATAGTCAGCAACCGCGATCGCGACAGGTTAAATAATGTGCAGGCCTTCTCGTTCGCATCGACGAAGCGGTTATTGTCGACATCGAAAACGATGATTGCCTCGGGCGCGTTCTCAACGAGTGCTCGATAGCGCTCCTCATTTTCACGCAGTGCAATCTCGGCACGAATGCGATCAGAAGCGTCACGCAGGCTGATGATGAATACATCGCCACTGACATTCTCCAGCAGACTTGCATTGATCTCGGCATGAAAGGTCTCACCATCTGCACGCTGCGCGATGACTTCGCCACTCGGCAGGTCCAGACTCCTGTCGTCGACACTCGACATGAACGGCCCGAGATAGTCAGCAACCGAGAAGCCGGTGGCATCGGGCAACACCGTGTGCAACTGTGCGCCCAGCAATTCCCGGCGCGGGTGACCAAAATACCGGGTGCAGATTCGATTGCAATTGCGGATCGTGCCATCGTCGCCGACCGACAGCAGCGCGTCGGTCACGTTATCGAAAATGGCCTCAATGGGAGTCTGGGTTTGCGTATGGACGGACTGCGTGATCGTCGCTTCCATCTTGTCATAATGGGAATTGATCAACTTAAGCAAGGCAATGAAGTCGAGTTTCGTAACCCCCGACTCTTCAGTGGCAGCCTTTATTTGGTCCCGTAAGTCGCCGTGCATTAGCCAGTTCTTCCCTAGATCTGACCTGCAACTCTAGAATATGTCTTGCCTTCGCGACTGTGACGCGAATCCAATTCTGGAAATTTTTTTGGGAAAATTTTCCCTTTTACAGGGCTTATTCGCTGGTGAGCACCCGGATCGCTTCACCGTCCTCGTCGGTCGACAATTCGCCGTTCTCTTCGAGCTCACGGCCACCCTGCCCGACCTGGATGGGAACCGCCATCATCGTGGTCACGCGCCCGTCCGCCGCCATCGCTGATGCAGCCACATTCAAATAGATGCGGCCCTCACGCACCGGGACCACAGTGACGCGCTGGTCAACCCACGTCTCGTTATCGGCAAACTCCGCAGCAACCGACTGCGGTTGGGCTTCGTGCAACACCATCGAGGAATCGTCCGGGATGCTGTAGCTGATCTCCGCGCGCGGCGTTGCGAACGCCGAAATGACTCGTAGCTGTATCGTCACAGGACTGCCGACAATAGGCGTGCCGATAATTTTGTAACTGATCGTGAATGGCGAACCAATCTTCGTCACCGTTCCGTCGAACGGTGACGCGGCAGGTTTACCTGCGGCTATTTCCGCTTTGTCGATTTCGACCACGTCGGCAGCAGGCACTTTAGCGTCATGTCCGCAGGCGGCAAGTAACAGTACTGAAACCAGGGTCAGAGCTTTCATATTTTTCATAGTATTCACCGTCTGTGCTCCCTAGTTCGGAGCGACTGTTACGTCGAAACACATCTGCTCCGGATAACCAACCGGCGCACCGTCCTCGTCTTCATAGCGCCACTCCTGCAGCGAGACCGCATAAGTATCGGCAGGCAGCACCTGTGTCGTCAGGGTCTCGACATTGTCGTCACCACTATTGCCAAGCCCCACAAGCGTTCCACGCCGCCAGATAAATATGTCGGGGTCGCTCTGGTCGCGATCATCAGGATCAGCAGTTACCGGCGTCGCTGTGGTTGCCGTCACCGTAATGTTATACGAACGTGCACTCGACGTTACGAAACGCAGGAAGCGATGCTCAGCAAGCTTGTTACCATTGCGACCCGTGTCGTAGTCACTGTTCGTGCAGATATTGATGGTGCCGTTGGTCGGCATGTCGGTATACAAGGGCAACACGTCGCGCTCCTGGTTCGGCGCGGTCAGAATCAGGTTCTGGCTCGCACCCCAGATATCGTTGGTGGTCCGCTCGATGTTCTCGCGATCGAGCTGAGTGTCAACGAACGCCAGGTCGGCGCCTGCCAGTATGCTCTTCAATTCCGTGGAGAATGAGAACAGGGTGGTCAATGCGTTGGTGTCCGCCTGCGGCCCGATCATCGTGTCCAGAATCGGGCCAAAGCCGATGGAACTGTTGTCTGAACCGTCAACGTTGGTGTCCCACAGGTCATAGATGAAAGTCGCAACCGACATTTCATTCATCCAGCCCTGAGGACCGCCGTTCTCGCTCTCTGTGCTGAGTCCGAAGCCTGCACTGGCAATTGGCGCAGACGTATCACAATACTGTTGCTCCTCGAGAAGAATGGCTGCCAGGGCCGTTGCGAATCCTTCGCCGAACGCGAGCCGTGCATCGAGACTCTGGCCGATCCTGTGCGGACCACCGATCGAGTCGGATCGCGAGAAGTTGTCTTCGAAGTAGTGCCCCCACTCGTGCATCGTGACGTGATCGTCAAATTCTTCGGTATCGACGCTGGCATCGCCCAGCAGGAACAGCGAGTCGATGCCCGAACTGTAAAACGAAGCGCTTAATTCACCCGCGTCAATGTCGCTCGGACTCGTCAGCGTGTTGTTGACGCTCCAGAACATGTCGAGCGGCGGAAACACCTGGCTCGGGCGCTCCGCAAGGATGGATCGCATGCCGGTGTATACCTGGTCGAGAATCGCAAGCGGCGCTGCGGCACGCGTACCCGTGTAGGACGAACCACCCCAACCGGTCAGCGCCGTAAAATTAGCGTCGGTGATGTCGATATTGCCGGTGTTGAACGACGCCCACTGGACGACATACAGAGGCCGTCGCGCAAGCGGCAGCGGGGTGGCTGACGTGTCGACATTATCCCGGACCTCCACATCCCAGCCTGGCGCGCCGGCTTGCTTGAGTTCCGCGCGTACACGAATACGAACATTGGTATTGGCCGCGACGTTGCTGAATGAATAATCGCCATTTGCGTCGGTGCGCGTGGTATCGATGATGTTGCTGTCATTGTTGCCGTCGACGAGCTGAACCGTGACGCCACGTGTCGGTCGTGCTTCGGTCGCGCTAAAATTGAGGCCGC
>JAHEGH010000035.1 GCA_024639825.1 Gammaproteobacteria bacterium | reverse complement strand
CGCGCCCTCTCGAAATGGTTGTTTCTTGCAAAGATGCACAATGCATCGAAGGAGCCTGTCTACTACTCGGTGATAATCTACTGATCCCATTTATCAGATCTTGATTTCAATGACCGCTTCTCGCCGTTAGCGGACAATCGGATTGATTATCATTGGCTAATCTGAGCGACCGCTATCGGCGGAAGCGGGCGCTCAGAAAAAGCGATTTTCCAACCCATCACTTTGAGTGGCGCGTAAGCGCGCGAAAGCAGACGTTCAGGTGCTATAGTTTGAGCGACTGCTGTTGATTCAAAGCAGATGCTTTTATTCTCGGATGATCCATGGCAAATATTCGACAAGTACCGTGGACGCGCATTTTGGCTGAGGGCGCGGTAATTGTAGTCAGTATCCTACTGGCTTTCTCGATTGATGCGGGGTGGAACAATCACGTTGAGCAGCAACGAGAGCGCGAGCAGCTTGCATCGATGCGAGCCGAATTTCATGGCAGCTTGTCGGGACTGGATGCAATCCTCGCCTCCGTTCAGAGTCATGCGGAGAATATTGAGTCCCTAATTGCATTGCTCAAGGCAGCCGGCGACAAGCCGGTATTGGTCCCGGGTGCTCTGCTCGGTTCAGCCGTTACCTGGCGCACGTCGGATGTATCTATAAGTACGCTTGAGGCGCTGATGGCGTCAGGGGACCTCAATCTCCTACGCAACGTGGAGTTGCGTACGCAACTGGCAGGCCTTCCCGCATTCTTGTTAGATGTAACGGAAGACGAGATCATTGCCCAAACCTTTGCCGAGGCCGAGATGTCAGTGTTCCTGGCTCGTGAAGGTCTAGCAGAAATTGCCTACGCAAACCGGTCTGGCGTGCCGGGGCCGGACGGAATTCAGACCTTGACGGCGCCGGCCGAGATTAACGTCCGTCCCAGTCCTGAACTAATCGGGATGCTGACAGTGAGGCGAGTTCACTTTTGGTATTCTGAGGTCGGCCTTCCCAGTGTGCGGTCGTATCTCGAGTCATTGATAGAGCAGATTGACAACGAGCTGGCACCTCAATCTGCGATGAGCAAGGGGCCTATGTGACGCAAACTTCAACGCCGCCTGTCACGGGGTACGGCTCCACAATCCTGAAGATTGCACTTGTGATGCTCGCGGTCGAGGTCCTTATCATGCTGGGCTTCTATTGGTTTGACGTGCGGCTTCCCGATTGGAAGCTTGCGCTGGTGGACGCCGGTTTGCTGGCTATCGTCGTCGCGGCGATCGCCTATTTTGCGTTTGTCCGTCCGAAAGACCGACAGATTCGGGAAGTGATGGCCGCGCTAGAGGAGGCGAGGCTACATGCCGAGAATCTGGCGCGTTTCGACCTGCTGACGGGCGTTCTCAGCAGGCGTGCAATTTTTGAGGCGCTCGACGCCGAGGTAGCGCGCGCCAGGCGCTACAACATGGCCCTGTCATGCCTCATGATCGATCTCGATCGCTTCAAAGTATTTAATGACACCTACGGACACCAGTATGGAGACAAGGTTCTTCAGCATATTGTGCAAGTAATATCTGCACATTGCCGCACAAACGATAGCCTGGGTCGTTACGGAGGCGAGGAGTTCTTGATCCTCCTTCCGGAGACACGGATTGGCAGTGCGACCACGTTTGCGGAAAGAGTGCGTTCAGAAGTCGCCAAGACGTCTCTGGACCATGTCAAGGAGCGCGTTACCGTAAGCATTGGCGTGGCAGAGTGGCGCGATGGTGACAATTCAGCGAGCAGATTAATCTCTCGGGCAGATCAAGCTTTGTTCGAGGCGAAGGCGACAGGTCGCAACTGCATTAGGGCGAGTCAACCGGTCTAAAAGCAGCCTGTTCGTGAGATGTTCACAGTACTGGAGCCATCGCTGAACGTTGAGAAGCCTAAAGAAACGCCGTTACGACTGGTGCCTGAGGCAAGCGCCGACTGGAAGTGATGCAGGACTCCGGGCCCGACTGCCGTTGTAGTGAATTCCGAGCTGGCAGCGAGACATTCGCGTGCCTGTTCTATCTGCGCCTTGAGGGCAACCAAGCCGACCCGCGTGGCGTTCTCGATCAACGTCTCCCTGGCCTCCTCCGAGGAGTTCTTGGCCGCAAGCTTCGCATCGGCGAACAGCTCATGGTGCGAGTTGAGCAGGAACGAGAATGCGCTTCTTCCTTGCTGGTCCATAATGTAGAGCTCAATGCCAAATACCGACTGATCACCCGGAACGAGAATTTCCATGACAATTATGTAGTCAGTATCGGGCTTGCGACCTTCGAGCTTCTCGGCGATTGACAGCGTGCCGAACTGGAAAATTTCCCATTGAGATCGTCGTCGCAGAGGCCCCAAGTCGATGCGTAGCGAGTTAGCCCTGGCCGCACCGATCCCGGACGCATTCAGGAAATCAACAATTTGCTGCTGCGATGCGAACGAGTGAGCCGTGCGTTCGACTCTTCGAACGATAGTGGGAAGGACGGCAATCTGCATCGCACCCGCGTTATCGAGGAAGCTAGCGGCATGCTCGCTGGGCGGCCGAAAGCCGGGTTCTGAGATCGTTTGGCCTGGTTCGTCGGCGAGGACGAAAGAAGGGCACAGACACACACTAATGGTCAGAATCAGAGTACGGAGAAGAGGGTGAGACGGTATGGTTGGTCTGTTCATGGCACACCTCCATATAGTTACATGTGGGCGCGCCTGAAGCAGCACGATAGGTGAATCTACCTAGTGCCAAACCGACCATAATTGTTGGCCCCTTGTCTGCCATCGTTCTATCCTCATATATTCATTGGGCTTTCATCATGACTGCCCATCGGTAGTCACCTAGTCTGAGTACATGGACTGTGGCGTTTCACGAACGTGATTCCGATGGGTGAAAAGAAAGGAGGCGGTTCGCTTTAGCGATTTCGACAATTTGAACTAAACGTTTAGCAGTATCTGTCGGAACAAAGCGACCGGACAGATGATGGCTCAGCACGAAGCTGCGTATCTCTTGGGTATCGATGTCGGATCGACGACAGCGAAGATCGCGGTGGTCGACGGCAACAAGAAGCTGGTGTTTTCCGAGTATCGGCGACACAAGGCCGAACAGAGCGAATGTGTACGCCAGCTCCTTCTGCTGGCTCAGAGCCACTATCCGAATGCCCGATTCAAAGTCGCCATGTGCGGCAGTGGCGCCAGACCCATAGCCGAGCACCTGGACGTCGACTTCGTGCAGGAGGTGGTCGCAAACTCGATTGCCGTCAAATTCCTGCACCCGGAGGCGAGAACAGCCATCGAGCTGGGCGGGCAGGACGCCAAAATCATATTCTTCTATTTCGACGAGACCTCGAAGCAGCTCGTCGCGTCCGACATGCGCATGAACGGAGTCTGCGCGGGCGGCACCGGTGCATTTATCGACGAGATTGCCCAGCTCTTGCTGATTCCGGTAGAGCAGTTCAATGCCTGCGCTGAGCGCGGTGGCCAGATCTACCATGTCAGCGGGCGCTGCGGCGTGTTTGCCAAGACCGATATTCAGCCCTTGCTCAATCAGGGCGTCGACAAGGCAGACCTGGCTTTGTCGACCCTGCATGCTGTCGCTCGCCAGACGATCGGCGGCCTGGCACAGGGAACCACACTAAAAGCGCCAATCGTTTTCGAAGGCGGGCCGCTCACATTCAATCCTAAATTGATCCAGGCGTTTGCCGAACATCTTGGGCTTGAACCTGATCAAATCATCGTTCCGCGTCAGCCTGAAGTTATTGTTGCCCAAGGCTGTGCCCTGTCGACCGAAGTCCTCGTATCGAAGCGAGATACATTGCACTACGCCAGTGATCTGGCGCACCGCCTGGAAACGAAAAAGATTCGTGATTCTGAAGACGAGATACGTTCGGCGCAGGTGCTCTTCAACTCCGATCGTGTACGCACCGACTTCTTCGAGCGCCACCAGGTGCGTGCCCACAAAGCCGATATACCGGACGGCCAGGATAGCCTGGACGTGTACCTGGGTATTGATGCCGGGTCTACTACCAGCAAATTCGTATTCCTCGACAAAGACGAGAACCTGGTCCACTCGCATTACTCGAATAACGAAGGCGCTCCTCTGGAGGTTCTGCGATCTGCCTTGATTGAAGCGCGAGACAAAGCCCGGCAGCGCGGCATGCGGCTGAATATTCTCGGGGCGGGAACCACGGGCTACGGCGAGGAACTGACCGCGGCCGCATTTCACGCCGACTACCATACGGTTGAGACAGTGGCGCATGCTCGGGCCGCGCTGAAATATCAGCCAAATGCGTCGTTTGTGCTGGATATCGGTGGCCAGGATATGAAGGCCATTTTCGTCAACGATCGGACCATCACTGGCATCACCCTGAATGAGGCGTGCTCAAGTGGTTGTGGCGCATTTATCGAGACCTTCGCTCACAGTCTGGGCGTTCCCGTTGAGAAAATTGCCGAACGTGCATTCGAAAGCACGGCGCCCGCGCAGCTGGGGAGTCGTTGCACGGTATTCATGCGGAGCAAAGTGATCACCGAGATCAAGAATGGCAAATCGCCAAGCGATATCCTCGCGGGACTGTGCCAGAGCATCATTCAGAACGTATTCACCAAAGTCATTCGTCTGCATAACCTCGAGGCACTTGGCGACCATATTGTGGTGCAGGGTGGCACCTTTAAGAACGACGCTATCCTGAGGGCGATGGAACTGCACACGCAAAAGGAGATAACACGGGCTCCCTATGCCGAACTCATGGGTGCCATTGGCATAGCGCTTTTGACGAAAGAACAGTGTGGCGCGCAGCAAGAGAGCTCTTTCCTTGGGCTGGATAATCTGGAGACGCTGGATTACCAGGAGGAGTCCGGCAGGCGCTGCCCGTTCTGCGCGAACCACTGTAATAGAAGTGTTGTTCATTTCGCGGACGGGACGCATTACGTTCAGGGAAACCGCTGCGAACGCGGCGAGATCATCGGCGATCTGTCGGATGAATCGGTCAGGGAGCAGGTGAAGTGTGCGACTCAGCGAATCCTGAGCGTCCCCAACCTCGTGGAAGAGCGCGAGCGGCTGATTCTCAAGGACTATGAGGTCTCGCCAGTCTGTCCGCCGCGTGACATTGCGGTCGGGATTCCCAGGGCGCTGGATGCCTGGACGCGTCTGCCATTCTGGAGGGGCCTGTTCAGAGCCTTGGGGTTTGACGTCAAGGTCTCTGGTAAGAGCAGTCACGCGGTATTCGAAAGCGGGTTGGCGACGATCCCTTCCGATACGGTCTGTTTCCCGGCGAAACTCGCGCACGGCCACTACCTGTCTCTAATCGATCAGAAAGTCGATCGCATTTTTACGCCCAACGTCATGAACGGCCTGTCGCAATTTCCTCAACTGGAGGAGGACTATCCCTGCGCTGTCCTTCACGGCTACGGACTTGTGCTGAAGACCAATATTCCGACCGACATTCCGCAAGACACACCGGCGTTCCTGTGGAAAAACGAAGTGATGCGCGAAAAACAGCTGATTCGCTACTTTCGGAAGACGTTTGGAATAGAGAGTCACCATGTTCAGGCGGCGATTCGGGAGGCCGACAGTTGTCAGTCGGCTTTTCAGAATGCGCTTGAAAACAGGGCAAAGAAAGTTATGGCGCAGGTTGAAGCAGCGGATGGTTTTGCCGTCGTGCTCTGCCTGCGGCCGTATCAGAACGATCCGCTTATTAATCACCACCTTGGCAAGTACTTCGTACGCCTTGGGGTCCCTGTCATTCCGGCCGACGCACTGCCAGATTTGAGCAAGGAAGACCTGAGCGCTGTTCAGGTGCGGATCAATAGCAATATCCAGGCGACTTTCTATGCGGCAGCCCGCGTCGTGGCGCGACATCCCCACCTGGAACTGGCGCAAATAACCAGCTTTGGCTGTGGCCACGATGCCGTCGTCAGCGATGAACTCCAGCGCCTCGTGCAGCGAGAAGGGAAGCAAATGCTGATCCTGAAGCTGGATGAAAGTGATGTTCGCGGACCACTGCGCATTCGTATCCTGTCATTCGTGGACACAGTACGACAGCGGCGAGATAAACCATTGAAGCCAGAGGCCTGCAGTTGTACGGCGCCGGCGATGTTCACGGCAAAAGACAAGCAAGAACGCACGGTGTTCATCCCCAACCTGAGCGTCGGGTTCTCGACCATGATCGGGGCCGTGGTTGAGGGACGTGGTTTTAACATCAGGGTATTGCCGCTGGCGGACGATCGGGCGATCGAGCTGGGCAAGCTGTATCTCCATAACGATATTTGTTTCCCCGCACAGATCAATGTTGGGGAATTCCTGCGCGTCATGGAGTCCGAGGACCTGGACGCCAGCAAAATCGCGCTTGGGATGCATCAGAACTGCAAAACCTGCCGTGCGGGCCAATACGCGATGATCTCGCGGATCGCATTAGACGCCGCCGGTTATGCGGAGATTCCGATCGTTACCACCGGCAACGAACTTGGCGATGTCCACCCCGGCTTTAAGGTTGATGCACGTATGCAGCGACGTATCTTGTATGGCCTCGCCGTGCTGGACGCTCTGGAGGATCTGCGCCGCAGCACTCGGCCATACGAGCTCCGGGCAGGAGATGCTGAAGCAGAATACGCAGCTGCTCTCGAAGGACTTTGCCGAACGCTGCCGCATAATCTTGACGGGGTGTGGAAAACACTCGAGTCAGCAGTTGTGGCGTTCAATGGCATTCCGCTTCAGCAAGGTCCACGGAAACCGCTGGTCATGGTACTCGGAGAGATACTCCTTGCGGTTCACCCGAGCGCGAACTACGAGCTCGAAAAGTATCTCGAAAAACACGGGATGGAGGTTCTTGGCACCCGCCTGTCCGATTTTTTCCACTGCGGATTCATTCGGGGTCGCGAGGAGAAGTCTCAGTATTTTGAGAACAAGTCACTCCTTCTCAGCCTGGTAAACAAGGTCGGTGATCGTATGTTTGAGCGCACCCGGATGAGCGCGGAAAAGATAATGGCCGGTTATTCGCGATATCGACCACGAGTCAGTGCCCATGAGCTCTACGAGGGCGTCAAACCGCATATAGATCGAATTCATCTGGACGGCGAGGGCTGGCTGATTCCAGGTGAGATCATGCATGCCGCGTCACACGGATTACATAGCTTTGTCGTCGTCCAGCCATTTGGCTGTATGCCGAATCATGTTTTTGGGAGGGGCGTGATCCGGCTGGCGAAGGACGTGTACCCGCACATCCAGATCCAGTCTCTCGACTTCGATCCCGACACGAGTATGGGCAATATCGAAAACCGCTTGCAGATGCTGATCATGAACGCTCGCGAGCTGGATAAACTGTCGGTGGCGGTCAGTAGATCTTATGGTTGCCAACATTAGCAGCGACTCCTCGTCGCTCACCGCAACTGAAGCCTTCGTTGTTACCCGCCCCTGGTTGATATCTCGAAGTTACAGTCACGCTTCAAGGTTGCGGCAAGCTTACGACCGGCCTCTTCGGGCATCGCCGTCAGCGGTGGTCGGACGTTGCCCCACCGCTCGTCACCGGTCGCAATCGCGAGCAATCGCTTCTGTGCCGGGATAGGTCCGCGGTCCTCGACGAGCAGGCGAAAGCGCTTGACGTTTTCGTGCAGAGCCGCGGCGCCGCCAATGTCGCCTTGTTGGCAGAGGTCTATTACTTTGCTGATCGCTTGCGCATTCAGGTTCGCCGTTGCACTGATACAGCCTGGCGCGCCGCGCGCCATAGCATCGAGTAGCGGTAACTCCGAACCGGGATAAACGATCATGCCCTCGATCGTAAGCAATTCCTTCGTGTTGTCCCAATCACCAGAGCTGTCTTTGATGCCAACGACCTGATCCGGAAAATCGGAATGCAGTCTTGCGGCGAGCGTGGGCGGAATACCGACAATCGCAATCGGCGGAATGTGATAGAGGAAGATGCGCGCATCGGGGCCGATCGCAGCGATCAACTGCTCAAAGTACCGATACAGCGCGTCCTCGGTGACAGTCTTGTAGTAGAAAGGCGGCAGTGTCATGACTGCAGCACAACCCATGTCCAGGCATGCGCGTGACAAACGGGCTGTATCGGCGATATTGGACAGACCGGTTCCGGGAATCATTCGCGAAGGATCGACGCCTGCGTCAACCAGAGCGCGAATCGCTGCGATTCTCTCATCGATGCCGACTGACAGAGCTTCGCCGGTGGTTCCAAACGGCGCGATACCGGCGCAGCCCTGACCAAATAACCATCGTGCGTGCTCGACATACAGGTCCGGCGCTACAGACATATCATCGTTGAACGGCGTCAGGATGGGGGCTACTAACCCATCAATAGTATTGTCGAGCATCAGGCTCATTCCTTAATTGATGCAGCTGATTTGTCCACAATGAACTCCTGCCAGTCGCTCTCAAGCGGTTTTGGCGTCAGCAGGCTGACAACCACCAGCGTCGTCACGGACACGATGACCGCGGGAATGGCGATGTAGTCCGTGTCCAGCGGAAACGCGATCCCGAGAATTTCTGTCTCACTTCCCTTAAATATCGAATTGAGTGCCGTGATGGTAATGACCGATAGCATGCCTGAAGCTATCGACAGCACACCGGCAATCCTGGTCACGCGTTTCCAGAAGAACGCGGCCAACAGGGGCGGCGCAAGTGACGCGCCGATCATCGTGTAGGAGACCAGCGCCATCTCGAGGATTGTTTCGAACTGACTCATCATCAAGTAGGCAAGCACACCGATACCGATAATACAGCCACGTTGCAGCCAGACGATCTGCGACGATGTGGCGTTTTTATAGAAAAACGCCTGGAAGATGTCTCGCGTGACGTTGGTCGACGTCACCATTAAGAACGTGTTGCCTGTCGAAATGACGATGGCTGCGCCGGCAGCGAGCAGCAGGGAGCCGATGATTGCCGGCAACTGCTCGAAGCCGATTCGCAGGATGATTTCTTCCGCCATCGCCCGGTTGACACTCCCGTCTGCGAGGAAGAAGCGCGGGTCATCTGCATAAATCGCGAAACCAACCAGTGCAATCAGCATCATCAGCGTTTCGACAACCACCACACCGATGAACATACCCATAACTGCGCGACGGGCATTTTGTGCGTTATCGGCGGAGGAGAATTTCTGATACATGCTCGATTCGCTCATGAGGAGCAGGAAAGTGGGGAGGGCGATACCGACGACCCACACGAAGTCGTGCCCTCCCATGAGGGACAGATGGCTCGGTTCATGTTGCTGGATCGTTGCGATCACGGCGTCAACTCCACCATGACCCATGATGGCGAACGGTAGTGTGACAATCATCGCCAGCAGCATGATGCTGCCATTGAAGATATCGATCGATACAATCGAGACCATGCCGGCGAGCACTGTAAAGCCGACAATGAGAACGGCCGCGATGATCATGCCGGTTTCCGGTGTAATCGAGCCATCGGAAAGTATCGCGATAAAGCGCCCGCCGCCTTTGAACTGATAGCCGGCAATCACCATGTAGGCGACGATGATCGTAATTGTACCCAGCACCTTGGCCAACTGGCTGTAGCGCTTCTCAAGAAGGTCCGTCAGCGTGTACTTCGCGATACTTCGCACTCGTGCCGCAATCGTATAGACAATCAGGATGCCTACCCACGCGCCGGCTGAGAACCACAGCTCCGAAATGCCGGTGCGAAACGTTAGTCCGGCGGTGCCGAACAGGCTACCTGATCCGATCCATGTGCAAACCAGGGTTGCGACCAGCATGTAGACCGGCACGTGTCTGCCAGCCACCATGAAATCTTCATCAGTCTTGACGCTGCGGCTCTTGTAAACGCTGATGCCAAGCAGCATCAGAACGTATAGGGTCACGACGGTGATATACATTATCAGGCGCCTCTCTTATTGGTTGTTCTTAGCCCGTGTTACGCGCGCTAAAACTATCACAATTGATATAGAATCGGCGGATGTTTCAGTTCGATCCTGTCGGCGTTCTTGCGCTTGTTGCGACGGCAATGTGCTGGTCGCTCGCGATCGTGCTGTATCGAGTAGGTTCCTCGGGTAGTGTGGCCCGCAAGCTGTCATTGTTGCTCGGCGTGGAAGGCGCAACTCTTGTCTCGACCGGGTTCCTCGACCTGTTGTTGACAGAGGCAGTTCGGGCGACGCCTTCCTACCCTCTCTGGCTGCAGTTCGAGTCTGTCGTGCATACGCTGGGCGACTGCCTGATGCTCGTGCTTTATCCTGCTTTTCTGGCCGCAGCCTTGCGGACACCGCTTACGCTTCCTTTTGCAACTCGCCGGGCCCGAATTGCCACTTCACTAATCGCAGCGGCACTCTTTGTCGCTGTCTACAAGACTCCGCTTGCTGTTGGCGCAACGATTCTTTACCTGATGCTTGCGCTGGTATTTGGCTTCGCATTAGTGGCGTCTATCCAGGCCTGGCGATCCGCCGCGGGTGCCGCACGCGCTCGAGCGCGATCATTTGCCATTGCGTTTGGCATCCGGGATGTCTGCTGGGGTATTGTCTATGGAGGTGCGATCTTCCTGATCGCGGTCGGTGAGTACGAGATTGTTGACGGGGATGCAGCCGGCCTTATCTACGTTATCTACGCGCTTGGAACGTTGCTCGCCGTGCCGCTCATCGCCTATGGCATCTTAAGAACCCAGTTATTTGATATCGATCTGCGCATACGCTGGACGATTCGGCAATCGACGGTCGCCGCGGCGTTTGTCGCTGTTTTCTATCTTGTTACTGAGGGAGCGGATCGATTTCTTGCCGACGAACTTGGCAACTGGGTAGGTTTGCTGGCGTCCGCGTCACTGGTGTTCTTTCTGGCGCCGCTGCAGAACCTTGCGGAACGGGTCGCGACAGCGGCGATGCCCAATACCAGGAATACGCCTGAGTACGCCGCGTTTCGAAAACTCCAGGTCTACGAGGCGGCGCTGGAGGATGCGGTGCCCGGTGGTATCAGTGAGAAGGAGCGGGCGCTGCTGAATCACCTGCGCGATTCTTTGGGAATATCCGTCGCCGATGCTCAGGCATTGGAGAGTGATTTGCTGGAGCGGCAGACTGCGCCGACGTAAGTATTCGCACGGACCTCGGAAGCCGCAGAAATATAGGCCGAAGAGGGGTTTTTTCGCTGCGACGGATACCGTATAATCCCGCGCCAGCGCACCAGTGGGGCTGAAGTTTTGACCCATCGCTACCAGGACCCTGGTAGATAAGGCCCCGCTCAGGGGTTTTTTGTTGTCTGAGGACAACGTCAGAGCGCGGAGTACGAATGGGCCATTGGCCCATTTTTTGTTTTAGAAACAAATGGTTAGACGATGACTGGAGATGAGCTGGCGAAATTGCTCGAGCCGACGGTTGAGAGACTGGGCTACGAACTGGCGGACCTTGAGGTTCGGCTGGGGAGTAAGGGCGGAATGGTCCGTGTCTTCATCGACAAACCGGAAGGAATCGACCTCGACGATTGCGAAAAGGTGAGCCTGGCGGTTAGCGCGCTTCTCGATGTTGAGGATCCGGTGCCCGGTAACTACAACCTTGAGGTGTCGTCGCCGGGGCTGGATAGGAAGTTAACAAAAGTTGAGCATTTTCAACGGTTTGAGGGTCAGATCGTAAAAGTGCAGATGCGGTTTCCGATTGAGGGACGCAGGCGTTTTCGCGGCACCCTGGTGTCGTCGGATGACGAGAACATTGTGGTTGAGGTGGATGGAGAGTCGCACAGCTTGCCGCTGAAGACGATCGATACGGCTCGGCTAGTGCCCGAGGTGGCGTAATGCCCCGGGATTTGTGGAGTTTTAGGAAATGAGTAAAGAGATCTTGATGGTCGTTGACGCTGTCTCTAATGAGAAAGGCGTTGATAAGGACATCATATTCGAAGCAATCGAAGCCGCACTGGCGTCTGCGACCCGCAGAAAGCACGGTGAGGACATCGAAGTTCGCGTGGCCATCGACCGCGAGACGGGCGACTACGACACGTGGCGACGCTGGCTGGTATTCGAGGACGAATCAACCGAACTTGAGACGCCGGACCGTGAGTTGCGCATGATCGACGCGGTCGACATCGACGAAAACGCCGAGCCGGGCGGGTATGTCGAGGTGCCGATGGAGTCGGTCGAGTTCGGGCGCATCGCTGCCCAGACCGCCAAGCAGGTCATCGTGCAGAAAGTCCGTGAGGCCGAGCGCGAGCAGGTTGTCGAGGAGTACAAGGAGCGTGAAGGCGAGATGCTTTCCGGCCTGGTCAAGCGCGTCGATCGCAATGGCGTTTATATTGATCTCGGCGGCAATGCTGAGGGATTCGTGCCGCGCGAGCAGATGGTGCCGCGTGAGCCGGTACGTCCGCAGGATCGTATCAAGGCGCTGCTGACCGAAGTCCGGTCGGAGCCGCGCGGTCCGCAATTGTTTATGACCCGCACGTCGCCCCAGTTCCTGGTCGAGCTCTTCAAAATCGAAGTGCCGGAAGTGGGCCAGGGCCTCATTGATATCCTGGGTGCTGCCCGTGATCCGGGCCTGCGCGCCAAGATCGCCGTACGCAGCAACGACTCTCGCATCGATGCGGTTGGCGCTTGCGTCGGCATGCGTGGCTCACGTGTGCAGGCGGTGTCCAACGAGCTGGCCGGCGAACGCGTGGACATCATCCTCTGGGATGACAACTCAGCGCAGTTCGTGGTGAATGCCATGTCGCCTGCAGAGGTTGTCTCAATCGTTGTCGATGAAGACAAGCACAGCATGGACATCGCGGTTGAAGAGGACAAGCTGTCGCAGGCCATCGGCCGTGGCGGACAGAATATTCGCCTCGCGAGCGAGCTCTCTGGCTGGGAACTCAACGTCATGACGGCCGCTGACGCTGAAGAGAAGAGCGAGTCGGAGATGAAAGAGCTGATCGGTCTGTTCTCGAAGCAGCTGGATGTCGATGAAGAAGTCGCGCTGATCCTGGTTCAGGAAGGATTCTCGACGATCGAGGAAGTCGCTTACGTGCCAACGGCTGAACTTGTTGCCATCGAGGAGTTTGATGAGGGCATCGTCGACGAGTTGCGCAGCCGAGCTCGGGATGTGCTGCTGACTCAGGCTATCGTTCAGGAAGAGAAGATCGATGAAGTAGAGCCTGCCGAAGACCTTTTGAGTCTTGAAGGCATGGAGAAGGGACTTGCATTTACGCTTGCAAGCAAAGGCGTCGTTACTCGCGAGGATCTCGCGGAATTGGCAACGGACGATCTCCTTGAAATCAGTGAAATGGATGAGGAAGTTGCGGCAGCGCTGATCATGAAGGCGCGCGCACACTGGTTTGAAGAGGAACAGCAGGCGTAATCGCCAGGAAAGCGGAGTTAATGTATGGCTGATGTGACAGTTACACAATTTGCCGAAGTACTGAAAGTGCCGGTCGAGAAGTTGCTTTTGCAGCTCGACGAGGCTGGCATCAAGGTCAAGGGTTCTGATGACACGATCAGCGATGACGCCAAGCTTGAGCTGTTGTCGCATTTGCGTCGCAGCCACGGTCAGGACGACACCCCGGCAACGGCCGCCGCGCCGCGGAGCATCACGCTTAAGCGCAAGTCGCAGTCTGAATTGAGACTGTCTGGCGCGCAGGGGCGATCGCGGACGGTCAACGTCGAAGTTCGACGCAAGCGCACTTATATAAAGCGCGATGTTCTCGAGAAGCAGGCACAGGAAGAGCAGGAAGCGCTCGACGCACAACGCCGTGCGGAAGAAGAGCGCGTAGAGGCGGCAGCGCGTGAGCAAGAGCGCGCCAAGGCTGAGCAGGAAGCCGCCGTAAAGGCCGAAGAAAAAGCCAAAGAGAAAGAACAGCAGGCCCTCAAGGACGCCGAGGAACAGGCGCGCAAGGATGCCGAGAAAGCCGCGGCAGATGCGGTCGAAGAGAAGAACCGGCTCGAGAAGGCCGAGGCGGATGCTCGAGCTCGTCGCAGCAAAGACAAAGAGAAGGCCAAGCCGAAAGCCAAGCGTCCCGAAACACGCTACGGCCGCCAGGAATTGCATGTTGCGGGTGACAAGAGTGGTCGGCGCAAGCGTAAGGCGCCATTGCGCCGTCGTGCGGTATCAATGGGTGGTGACTCGAAGCATGGCTTCGAGCGTCCGACCGCTCCGGTTGTTCATGAGGTCGAAATTCCAGAGAGTATTTCGGTTGCCGAGCTCGCGAAGCGACTCGCTATCAAGGGTAACGAGGTCGTCAAGGTGCTGTTCAATATGGGCGCCATGGTAACGATCAACCAGGTTATCGACCAGGATACGGCGACGCTCGTTGTCGAGGAACTGGGTCATATTGCCAAGCCGGCTGAGTTTGCGGATATGGATGAGCAACTGCTCGCCGAAGAAACGCCGACTGAGGGTGAGGCTGTGTCGCGTGCACCTGTCGTAACGATAATGGGGCATGTCGATCATGGTAAGACGTCATTGCTCGACTATATTCGCCACACCAAAGTGGCCGCAGGCGAGGCCGGCGGTATCACACAGCATATCGGCGCATACTCGGTTACGACTGATAAGGGCATGATTACCTTTCTGGATACGCCAGGACACGCGGCCTTTACGGCTATGCGTGCTCGCGGTGCGCAGGCAACAGACATCGTGATTCTTGTAGTTGCTGCCGACGACGGCGTCATGCCGCAGACAATTGAGGCCATTCAGCACTCGAAAGCGGCCGGCGTTCCAATGGTCGTGGCAATCAACAAGTGTGACCGCGAAAATGCGGATCCCGAGCGTGTGAAGAACGAACTTTCGCAGCACGAAGTCATTCCTGAGGAATGGGGCGGCGAACAGCAGTTCGTTAACGTCTCCGCACACACGGGTGACGGAGTCGACAAACTGCTTGACTCCATTCTCACACAGGCCGAGGTCATGGATCTCACAGCCGTGGCTGAAGGTCCTGCAAGAGGCCTGGTTATCGAATCAAGTCTCGAGAAGGGCCGCGGTGCCGTTGCAACGTTGCTGGTTCAGGGTGGTACCTTGAAGCAGGGCGACATGATCATTGCAGGCGAAGAATACGGTCGCATCCGAAACATGTTTGACGAGACAGGCAGCTCTATCGATGAAGCCGGGCCGTCGTCACCCGCTGTCGTGCTTGGATTATCCAAAACGCCAAGTGCCGGTGATGACTTCCTGGTTGTGACGAACGAGCGCAAAGCCCGTGAAGTTGCTGAATTTCGCCAGACCAAGACGCGCGAAGCCAAGCTTGCACAGCAGCAGGCCTCGAAGCTCGACGACATGTTCAGCCAGATGCGTGAAGGTGAGCTGTCGACCGTTCCGGTCATCATCAAATCTGATGTCCACGGCAGCGCAGAGGCTCTGCGTGACTCGCTGACAAAACTGTCTAACGACGAAGTCAAAGTGAAGGTTCTTGGCTCAACCGTCGGTGGCATCACCGAGACTGACGTGAATCTGGCTGCCGCATCTAACGCATTCATCATCGGCTTCAACGTTCGCGCTGATGCTACGGCGCGCACGGCGATCAAGGAGTCGGGCGTCGACGTTCGCTACTACAGCATTATCTACGAGGCGATTGACGACGTGAAGACGGCGCTCACTGGCCTGCTGGCACCGGAAATTCGTGAGCAGCATGTGGGTCTCGCAGAGGTTAAGGAAGTCTTCACTTCGCCGAAACTGGGCGATATCGCTGGCTGTATCGTTAGCGAAGGCTATGTGAAGCGGTCGAACCCGATTCGAGTGCTGCGCGACAACGTTGTGATCTATGAGGGTGAGCTCGAATCTCTGCGCCGTTTCAAGGATAACGTCAACGAGGTTCGCTCCGGTACTGAATGTGGTATCGGCGTGAAGAACTACAACGACGTCAGGGTCGGTGATCAGATCGAATGCTTCGAACGCATTGAGGTCGCACGTACGCTCGACGACTAAGAGCGACGGTAATCTGCCATGCCACGTGAATTTTCAAGAAACCAGCGCCTGGGGAACCAGGTATTGCGCTCGCTTAGCGAGTTGCTGCGCTTCGAGACGAAGGATCCACGTCTGCAGGACGTATCGTTGACGGCGGTCGAGCTGACTCGCGATCTGAGTGTCGCGCGTGTGTACTACAGCATGATCGATCCTAATGCGGAGGTTGCGCCGGTGCAGGCTGGTCTGGAGAAGGCTTCAGGATTTCTGCGGGCGAAGCTGGGGCAGGCGATCAAGGTTCGGCATGTGCCGGAACTGCGTTTCAAGCACGATGACAGCGCCGCTGAAGGGCAGCGCATGAGTGACCTGATCGAAAGCGCCCTGCACCCCGACGCCGGTAAGTAGACGGGATGGCACGCGGTGGAGGACGCCGGTACGACACGGTGGATGGCCTGTTGCTTCTGAATAAGCCACCTGGAATGACCTCGAACAGGGCATTGCAGGCGGTTCGCCGGCTGCTGAATGCGAAAAAGGCCGGGCATACAGGTAGCCTGGATCCGTCAGCGACGGGCATGCTGCCACTCTGCTTTGGCGAGGCGACCAAAGTCTGCGCGTACTTGCTGGACGCTGACAAGACCTATCGCGTTACTGCGCGGTTGGGAACGGCGACGAGCACTGCGGATGCGGACGGTGGAGAGACGATAGCGACGGCCGAAGTACCGGACCTGTCGTTTGAGGAATGGAACCAGATTCTGCAGGGATTCCTTGGCGAATCGATGCAAATTCCGCCGATGTATTCGGCGCTGAAAAAGGATGGCAAGCGGCTATATGAGCTTGCCCGGCAAGGCCAAACGGTTGAGCGTGAGCCAAGACCGATCCGCATCGACCAGATACAGCTGCTGGAAGCGGCCGGGACGCGGCTCGTATTCCGCGTGACCTGCTCGAAAGGCACCTATGTCCGGACGCTGGTCGAGGATATCGCCAGGCAGGCTGGAACGGTTGCGCACACGGCCAGGCTGCATCGGGAGTCGGTGGCCGGATTCAGGTCAGAAGATATGGTCGACCTGGCCACGGTCGAGGCTCGGGCGGAGGAGGACAGGGAAGCGCTTGCCGCCGGCCTGTTGCCACCGGATGAGGCCCTGACAGGTATGGATGCCGTCGAGGTCGATGCGACCGACGGTGAGAAGTTCAGCGGCGGCCAGGCGGTACGGGTGGCCGGTGAGAGCAAGAGTGGGCTTGTCCGGGTGTACCAGGCGGGTCACAGGTTTTTGGGCGTGGGCGAGCTCTCCTCCGACGGTTTGCTGGCACCACGCAGGGTGTTTCAAATACAGGAAAAGCCCCTTAAATTTAAGAATTTGGGGTGTTAATGGGTCCTCCTAGGCGCTAGAATACCGCGCTCAAAAAAGGGCTATACATAGAGAAAATTGGAGTAACTTAGAAATGTCACTTTCCAGTGAAGCAAAGCAGGGCGTTATTGCCGAACACGCACGTGGTGAAGCCGATACGGGCTCCCCGGAAGTTCAGGTAGCACTGCTGTCGAAAAGAATTGCAGAACTCACCGAACACTTCGGCGAGCATAAGAAAGATCACCACAGCCGTCAGGGCCTTCTGAAGATGGTCAACAAGCGTCGTAAGCTGCTTGACTACCTGAAGTCGAAGGACCCGGACCGCTATCGCGAGCTTATCAAGAAGCTCGGTCTGCGCCGCTAATCCAGCGAGCGTATCCATAGGCAATCTGTAACCGATGCGTCGTCCCTCATAGCGAGGTGCGCCATCGGTTGCTGTTGTCTTAAGAATATTCAATCAGAGAAATCATTGTGAAATCGACTAGAAAGAGTTTCCAATTCGGGGAACACAAAGTAACTATAGATACGGGCGCGATCGCTCGTCAGGCTGACGGCGCAGTTGTCGTCGATATGGCTGAAACGACCGTCCTGGTCACTGCGGTTGGCAAGAAAGCGGCAGATCCAGGCCGTGACTTCTTCCCGCTGACCGTCAACTACCAGGAAAAAACCTACGCTGCTGGCAAGATCCCGGGTGGCTTCTTCAAGCGCGAAGGCCGTCCAGGTGAAAAAGAGGTTCTCACCTGTCGTCTTATCGATCGCCCGGTTCGTCCGCTGTTCCCGAAGGGATTCAAGAACGAAGTTCAGATCATCGCGACCGTCATGTCGCTGAACCCGGACGTCGATCCTGACATTCCGGCCCTCATCGGCGCGTCTGCTGCTCTTGCGATCTCAGGAATGCCGTTTGCAGGCCCGATTGGCGCCGCAAAAGTAGGCTACAAAGATGGTGAGTATGTCCTTAATCCTGGCCGCGCTGCTGTCGCTGAAGGTGATCTTGAGCTTGTCGTAGCCGGCACCAAGGACGCCGTCCTGATGGTTGAATCAGAGGCCTCTGGCCTGTCTGAAGAAGTCATGCTGGGTGCCGTCATGTTCGGTCACGAGCAGATGCAGGTCGCAATCGACACTATTAATGAACTGGCTGCCGAAGTTGGCAAGCCTGCCTGGGACTGGACTGCACCTGAAGACGATGAAGAGCTCGCAGTGGCCGTAGCGGCCTCCGCGACCGCCGGTCTTTCTGATGCTTACCAGATTACTGACAAGCAGGATCGTCAGACCGCCGTTGGTGATGTTAAAGCTGCTGCAGTTGAAGCGCTTGCGAGCGATGAAAACGCCAAATGGTCTGCTGAGGAAGTGAAGGGCGAGCTGTACAAACTTGAGAAGAAAATTGTGCGCCAGCGCGTCATCAAGGGTGAGCCCCGTATTGATGGTCGTGACCGAAGCACGGTGCGTCCGATCGACGTTGAGGTCGGTGTCTTGCCGCGCGCCCACGGTTCAGCCTTGTTCACGCGTGGTGAAACCCAGGCTATCGTTGTTGCGACGCTGGGAACGGGCCGCGACGCACAGATCATCGATGCGATCGAAGGGGAGCGTAAAGAGCCCTTCATGCTGCATTACAACTTCCCTCCGTTCTGTGTTGGTGAAACCGGCTTTGTGGGCTCGCCGAAGCGCCGCGAAATCGGCCATGGCAAGCTGGCACGCCGTGGTATTGAGGCAGTCATGCCGAACATGGACGAATTCGGCTACGTCATCCGCGTCGTCTCGGAGATTACCGAGTCGAACGGCTCCAGTTCAATGGCATCCGTTTGCGGTACGAGCCTTGCCCTCATGGACGCAGGTGTACCTTTGAAGGCGCCGGTTGCCGGCGTCGCAATGGGTCTGGTCAAGGAAGGCGACGATTTCGCTGTACTGACCGACATCCTCGGTGACGAAGATCACCTCGGCGACATGGACTTTAAGGTTGCCGGTACAGAAGGCGGTATCACTGCTCTGCAGATGGATATCAAGATCCAGGGAATCACGAAAGAGATCATGAGCAAGGCGCTTGATCAGGCCCGCGACGGTCGTTTGCATATCCTTGGTGAGATGAACAAGGTGCTCAGCGAATCGCGCGGTGAGATGTCCGAGTGGGCACCAACGATCATGACGATCAAGATCGACCCCGATAAGATCCGCGACGTTATCGGTAAGGGTGGTGCGGTTATCCGTGCGATCACCGAAGAAACGGGCGCATCGGTCGACATTGATAACGACGGCACGATTCGCATCGCGTCGGTTGATGGGGCCTCCGGCAAGGAAGCACTGCGCCGCATCGAGCAGATCACGGCTGATGTCGAAGTCGGCCGCATCTACGAGGGCAAGGTCGCCCGCCTGATGGACTTCGGTGCATTCGTTACCATTCTGCCGGGCAAAGACGGCCTCGTGCACATTTCGCAGATCTCGAACGAGCGCGTTGAAAAAGTCAGCGACAAGCTGGCCGAAGGCGACGTTGTCAAGGTCAAGGTGCTGGAAGTGGACCGTCAGGGTCGCGTACGCCTCTCCATGAAGGAAGTCGACGCAGCCTAGGGCTACAAACCTGGAATCGCGACCTGCGGTTCCAGGAACCCAACGATACGCCCTGGCAGGTAAAACGAAGGCCTCCAGGGCGTTCCTCCATCTACGAACCCCACATGTCCGCCGGACTCGGCAACCTCCAGAGTCACGCTCTCGGAGAGCCTGCTACTCGCCGGGATGACGTCCTGTGTCATGAACGGATCGTCGAGCGCGTTAATGATGAGCGTGGGCCGCTCAATGTACTTCAGGAACTGCACGGAGCTGCAGCGATCGTAGTAGTCCTCCATGTTCCTGAAACCGTGCAGCGGGGCGGTTACCCAGTCGTCAAACTCGGCAAACGTCCGCGCGCTCATGGCCTTGTCCCAGTTAAATGCCGCGGTGTATCGGTCGAACTTGCGGGCAACGGATTTCTTCATTCGCTTTAGAAGATATCGCTGGTAAAGCTTTGAAAAACCTTGATCTAATGCCTTGGCGCACTCGTGGAGGTCGAGCGGTACGCAAACAGCCGTCGCAGCACGCAGCGGTGTGTCGTGACCGGATTCGCCCAGGTACTTCAGTAACACATTTCCCCCAAGCGAGTAGCCGACTGCGACTATGGGGCCGGAATTCTCGGGCGCGTTCGGTGCCTTATGTAGTGTCTCAAGAAAGTACCGTAAGTCATTGGTTTCGCCGGCATGATAACGCCTCGGTAGCCGATTTCTATAGTCCCCACAGTCGCGGAAATGGAGCACGCAGGAACGCCACCCCTTCTGCAGCGCTGCGCCCATCAGCATGCGTGCGTATGAGGAATCAGCAGAGCCCTCCAGCCCATGCAGAATGACGAGAAGCGGGGTGGTGCCAGGCAGTTCTTCGCCGGCGACCAGCCAGTCGACGGCGGTCGTGTCGCCGTCGGGCAAATCGAGTTCCTGCCGTCTTAGCGCAGGCCAGGTTCGCCAGGACCAGGGAAAAGAAGGGTAAACGGTTTGAGCGTGGCGGTTAGTTAGCCAGCGGGCGGGTGAGAATTCGCTGTTGATAATCATAGTGGGCAAAAAAATGGCCCCCCGCTTGCGCAGGGGGCCTGCCGTGGAGTGTTACCCCTTCAGGCTTTGCAACAGGGGGCGGGGGAGCGTATCCCCGTTGCAGGGGTGAAGCTATGGCATAGATGGGGTTGCTGTCAAGAAGTTTGGGCCAACCGAGTCAACGGATATGTCTGTAACCCCTTGCAGGGGTTCGAGTTTCCAGTTTCGGGCCGCCCAATGCCAGATGTCAGTCAGGGTCGAATCAGCGAGGCCCGCAGGCGGCTCTTGTCGCAGTGCCTGCAACGCTGCAACGAGCATTGGACGGACCTCTTTGAGCGGAATTCCGGGCGCACCCGTCAGTTTGCTGAGTTTGTCGCCATCAGGGTGCGTGATGACCGGGATATGGATGTAGTGCGGCGTTCGATAACCGAGGAGCTTCTGCAACCATATCTGCCGGGCTGTCGAGTCCATGATGTCGATGCCGCGCACGATTTCTGTAATGCCTTCGAGTTCGTCGTTCACAACCACCGCAAGCTGGTAGGCGATCAGGCCGTCGCGTCGCTTGATGATAAAGTCGCCGGATTCCGATTCGAGTCGCTGGGTTTGCAGCCCCTGGAGACCGTCTTCGAAGCTGATAGGCGCATCATCGGTAAGGACTCGGATCGCTGTCTCGGTCTTGTCGCAGCCATTTCGGCAGGTTCCCGGGTAGATTGTGCCCAGGGGCCCGCGGGGTGCATCCGCAAGGTCCTTCCGTGAACAACTGCAACGGTAGGCCAGTGAGTTGTCCAGCAGGGCATCCAAAGCGGTTTCGTGCGCCCGGGCACTGCTGCTCTGGTAGATAACCTCGCCGTCCCAGTCAAACCCATATGCCTCCAGCGCGGTGAGGATTAATTCACTGGCGCCCGCTTGTTCACGAGGCGGATCAATGTCCTCAATACGAACAAGCCAGAGTCCGTCGTGGACCCTGGCTTGCAAATAGCTG
Organism: Gammaproteobacteria bacterium; assembly: GCA_024639825.1. Taxonomy (GTDB): domain Bacteria; phylum Pseudomonadota; class Gammaproteobacteria; order Steroidobacterales; family Woeseiaceae; genus UBA1847. Next base: position 5,328 of record JAHEGH010000035.1, on the reverse strand, counting down.
GCTACGGCGGCTACGAGCGAGCCGAAGTGCAGCGGACCGGTCGGCGAGGGCGCAAACCGGCCAACGTATTGTCTACCGGTAACGATCGTCCCGGTCGCGGAACTGACGTTCGGCGAGTTCGCGACGCTCCTGCGCCTCAAGACACAGCGTTGCTACAGGCCGGGCTTCCAGCCGCTTCAGACCGATCTCTTCACCGGTTTCGTCGCAGAACCCATAGGAGCCTTCGTCGATTCGAATCAGCGCTGAGTCAATCTTGCGAAGCAGCTTGCGTTCACGATCACGAGTACGAAGCTCGAGACCGAACTCAGATTCCTGCGTGGCCCGATCGTTAGGATCGGGGAAGTTGGCGGCTTCGTCCTGCATGTGGTGAACCGTGCGGTCAACTTCATACATCAACTCGCGCTTCCAGGCGCTCAGGATATTGCGGAAGTGCTCGAGCTGTTTGTCACTCATGTACTCCTCGCCACGTTTGGGCTTGTACGGAGCGATGCCGTGAATCGGACCCGAAAGCACGTCACCTTTCGGCTTGGTGCGCCGTGCCGGGACCTTGCGGGCGGCTGCCTTGCTCGTAGGAACCTTTTTCTTCATAGGCGGCCGTTTCTTGCTCACTGCCTTCTTTTTGGCGGCGGGCTTTTTCTTGGTCGCAGGCTTCTTCTTGCTCACCTTTTTTGCGGCCTTCTTAACGACCTTCTTCTTGGCTACCTTTTTCTTGCTGGCAGCCTTCTTGGCGGTCTTCTTTTTCGCGACCTTTTTCCTGGTTACCTTCTTTTTGGATGGTTTCTTTCGCGTGGGTGTCTTTTTCTTGCTCACGGCCTTCTTTTTCACGACTTTCTTCTTTGTCGTGGTCCTTTTGGCGGCAACCTTCTTGCGAGAGGCTGGCGTCTTTTTCCGCTTCTTACTTGCGGCTTTCTTTGCGGGCATTCTTGGCTCCTGCCGGGGAAAGAAAAGGCCGGGATTATACATGGCCTGCGGCGGCATGGAAGTCTTATTTTCTGGGGAAATCAGCCCCCAATTCCATTACAATGGCGGACTTTATAGACGGGATATGGCGTAGACCACGCATGCGATTAAGCAAGATCAAGCTCGCTGGCTTCAAATCCTTTGTCGACCCCACAACTATTACGTTTCCCAGCAGTCTAGTAGGCGTCGTTGGGCCCAATGGATGTGGCAAGTCGAACGTAATTGATGCCGTGCGATGGGTAATGGGTGAGAGTTCCGCGAGTCGCCTCCGGGGCGACTCCATCACGGATGTGATTTTCAACGGATCGAGTTCGCGCAAGCCCGTCGGAGCCGCGTCGGTCGAATTGCTGTTTGATAACACAGATACGACCCTTGAGGGCCAGTATGCCAAGTACGCTGAGATCTCGATTCGTCGTGAAGTCAGCCGCGACGGCATTTCCAGCTATTTCCTGAACGGTACCAAGTGCCGTCGCAAAGACATTACAGGCGTATTCCTTGGCACCGGCCTGGGTCCTCGTAGCTACTCTATTATCGAACAGGGCATGATCTCGCGCCTCATCGAGGCAAAGCCGGAAGAGATGCGTGTCTTCATCGAGGAAGCGGCCGGTATTTCGAAGTACAAGGAGCGCCGTCGCGAGACATCAAATCGCATCAAGCATACGAAAGAGAATCTCGATCGCCTGCTTGACGTTCTCGACGAAGTTGAAAAACAGATCAAGCATCTGGACCGCCAGGCGAAAACGGCTGAACGCTACAGCAAGCACAAGGCGGACGAGCGCCGCACGGCAGCGGAAGTGCTGGCGTTGCGCACCAAGGAACTGGATGAGCGGGGTAGCGAAGCAAAGTCCCGTTTGTCGGAACGCAAGACAGCCCTTGAAGCAGCCATCGCCAAGCAGCGTAGTCTCGAAGCGTCGCTTGAGGAAACTCGCGTGCGTCAGAGTGAGTGCACCGACGAGTTCAACGAGGTGCAGGGTCGCTACTATAAGGTCGGCGGCGAGATAGCCCGGCTGGAGCAGTCGATTGAGCATGCGCGCGAACTTCGCGAGCGTCAGGAAAGGGATCTCGAGCAGGCGGTGCAGGGCGCGAAAGAAATTGCAGGTCATATCGATCAGGATCAAACAGAGATCGAGCAGCTTGAACTGACGCTTAGCGAGCTCGTGCCGGGCCTTGAACAGGCGCGACAGAGCGAGCGTGCATCGTCGGCATCGTTGCAGCGCGCAGATGAAGCGCTGGCAGAATGGCAGAAGCAATGGGACGTTCACTCGCTGAAGCACAATGAAGCGATGCAGCAGCAGAATGTCGAATATTCGCGAGCTGAACAAATCGAGTCGCGGTTGCAGAGCTTTGCCGAACGGCGCAGGAAGATCGACGAGTCGCAGTCCGATGCTACGCCTGAGGACCTGCAGTCCAAGCATAGCCAGCTTGCGGAGCAGGAATTGCGTAAGCGCCAGGCGCGCGACGAATTTGATCGTCACCTGACCGATATCGGTGAAAAAGTTCGCCGGCTGCGCGAGCAGGATCAGAAGCTGACAAGGCTTGTGGAAGATCGCCGTTCGGCGCTCCTGGGTGCGCAAGGCAAGTTCGCGTCGCTGGAAGCACTGCAACAAGCAGCGCTGGGCGAGGGTGATGATGGAATCAAGGACTGGCTTAAGGGTGCCGGGCTCGAGGGCAACAAGCGCGTAGCGCAGACACTGGATGTTGACGATGGTTGGGACAAGGCCGTCGAGACAGTCCTTGGCGAATACCTGCAGGCAGTTTGCGTCGCCGACATAACGCCCATTACTGAAACCATCGCCAGCCTTCGCTCTGGTGCAGTCACTGTGCTTCGTGAGCAATCCAAAGATGACATTTCCATAAATACCGAGAACACGCTGGCATCGAAAGTCAGCGGTGCACCCGCCGCCGTTCAGGAGATGCTGGCAGGTGTGAAGTTCGCGGATTCGATATCGAATGCCCTGGCCATGCGCGAGCGCCTCACAGGCGATGAGTCAGTGGTTACGGCAGACGGAATCTGGCTTGGTCGTAACTGGTTACGGGTATCCCGCGACAAGGAAGGCAAAGCCGGGGTGTTGGCACGTGAGCACGAAATGCGCCGTCTCAAGGCCGACATACGTGAGATGCAGGCGCGCTTTGACAGCGCAAAGAAACTGCTCGCAGATGGCCGCATCAGGCTGAACCAGCTTGAGGAACGACGCGAGACGCTGCAGCAGGACGCCTCGTCATTACTCAACGAATACTCGGAGATTAAGGCTGGTCTTGAGTCGGCGAAGTACCAAATGGACCAGGCGAATGCACGCAAGGCAGCGTTGGCCGAAGAAGTCTCTGAACTTGATAAAGAAAAGATCGCAGCTGAAGAGCAGCTGCGCGAGTCGCGTCGCCTGCATGAACAGGCGCTTGGGGCACTAGAGCGTCTATCGTCGGAGAAAGAGAGCCTCGAAGCACAGCGTGAAGAATTGCGCAGTGAGTTGCAGCGCGTTCGCGCGCAGGCAGACGAGGATCGCCAGACGGTCCAGAACATCACGATTCAGTTTGAGAGCCGGCGTAACAGCAAGGAATCGGCGGCACAGAATCTGGAGCGCATGGAGCGGCAACTCAAGCAATTCCGCTCACGTGAAAACGAGATTCGCGAGCAGCTTTCCAGTAGCCAGACGCCGATGACTGACAACAAGGCGATGCTTGAAAAACAGCTGGCAGCGCGTGTTGAGGTTGAAGAAGAGTTAACAGGTGCGCGACAGAAACTTGAGAAGGTTGAGCATGAGCTTCGCGAGCTTGATCAGTCGAGGATGCAGCTCGACCAGTCTGTCGACGCTGCCCGCCAGAAGGTTAGCGAGGCCGAAATGGGCGTGCAGGAACTCCGTGTCCGGCGTGAAGGTTTTGCCGAGCAGCTGGCCCAAACGGACTTTGATTTCGCAACGTTGCTCGAAGAGATGGACGATGCGGCGGATGTCGTTGCCTGGGAAGAGAAGCTCGACAAGGTTCGAGCAAAAATCGATCGGCTTGGTCCTATCAACCTTGCGGCTATCGACGAGTTCAAGGAACAGTCTGAGCGCAAGGAATACCTTGACTCACAACTGGCTGATCTTAACGATGCCCTGGCAACACTTGAGGGCGCAATTCGCAAGATCGATCGAGAGACGCGCACTCGTTTCCGCGAGACGTATAACAACATCAATGTCGGTTTCCAGCGCCTGTTCCCGAAACTATTCGGCGGTGGTCACGCGTACCTCGAGTTGACGGGCGAGGACCTGTTATCAACAGGTATCACAGTAATGGCACGGCCGCCTGGCAAACGGAACAGCACAATCCACCTGTTGTCGGGTGGTGAAAAGGCGCTGACAGCTGTTGCCCTGGTGTTCGCCATATTCGAGTTAAATCCCGCGCCGTTCTGCATGCTAGACGAGGTCGATGCGCCGCTTGATGACGCCAATGTTGGTCGTTTCTGCGATATCGTTCGCGAGATGTCAGACAAGGTTCAGTTTGTCTTCATTACGCATAACAAAGTGACGATGGAGCTCGCGCGCCAGCTTTCCGGTGTCACTATGCAGGAGCCGGGTGTATCCCGACTCGTGTCGGTTGACCTCGATGCAGCTGTGAAAATGGCGGCAAGCTAACAAACGATTCAGAGCCGTAGAAATGGAAGGTTTGCGTTGGTGGTTATTGCTATTTGGACTGCTGGTGATCGCCGGCGTCTATCTCTACAGCCGCCGCGAAAAAGCCGAGCCTGCTGAGCAGTCAGTCGATGCATCTGGACCGCGTGTTGAGCCTACGCTTGGCGGTGAGGAGTCTGATGATTTCGGCGATGACGATGAGTATCAAATCGATTCGCCGGGTGTTGACGATGACGACTCGTCCGACTCTGCACTTGAGAACGCACCCCAGAAAATCGTAACGCTGCGCCTGGTCGGCCATGACAAGAAGCCGTTCCAGGGCGATGAGCTGATTCTTAGCATGCGCGGCATCGGCCTGCGTCATGGCAAGTTCGGCATCTTCCATCGCTACGACGGTAACGACGAGTCTCGGACGATTTTCAGTGCGGCCAGCCTGGTTGAGCCGGGTAGCTTTGATCTTGCGAATATCAAGGACCAGCAAATTCCCGGCATTAGCTTATTCCTGGTATTGCCCGGCCCCGTCGACAGTGTTGAGGGCTTTGACCTGATGATGGCCGCCGCACGTGCGCTGGCGCAGTCATTGGACGGAGAGCTGCTGGATGAGTCGGGGAGCACGCTGAGTATTCAGCGTGAGCGCTATCTGCGCGAAGAGATCATTCAGTACCAGCACTCCAATCTGCTCACCTGAGGCGGCGCGTCCAGCAATCATGGTAGCGCCGGCGGAAACCCGAAAAAGAATCGAGTCACTGCGTGACGAGAT
>JAHEGH010000104.1 GCA_024639825.1 Gammaproteobacteria bacterium | reverse complement strand
GGCGTTCATTCACGATGACACCGTGTACTACCTGCGTGACGAGGATGTCTGGGCTGCATTCTGGCAATCGCCATCGATCGTGAACGGACCGTTCTAAGTCATTTACGTTTCGTTGTCGCTGGTCGGTGAGTCGTGCACGTACGCGATGATGAGCTCCCAGCCAGGACCAGGAAAAATACGGTAACCTGAGTTCATGAGCCTTTCCCCACAGAAAGTCCTCGAGGATGTCTTCGGCTATCCCGAGTTCAAGGGACAACAGCAGTCGATAATCGAGGCCACCCTGCAGGGTCATGACTCCCTCGTGATCATGCCGACAGGCGGCGGTAAATCCCTGTGCTACCAGATCCCCGCAATACTGAGGGAGGGAACGGGCCTGGTCGTCTCGCCCCTGATCGCGTTGATGCAGGACCAGGTCACGGCGCTGCGCGAACTCGGCATCGAAGCGGAGTTCCTGAATTCCAGCCAGTCGCCCGATGAGAGGCGGGAGGTGATGACCAGGCTTCGGCAGGGCAGGTTGCAGCTCCTGTATGTTGCGCCGGAGCGCCTGGTTACCGAGCACACCCGGTCATTGCTACGCGACATACCCTTGTCAGTCATCGCTATCGATGAAGCTCACTGTGTGTCGCAGTGGGGCCACGATTTTCGCAGTGACTACCTGGGGCTGGGTGATCTTGGCACCTCGTTCCCCGGCGTCCCGCGCATGGCGGTGACGGCCACTGCAACAGATAAAACGCGGGGGGAGATAGTCGCTCGGCTCGAGCTCAACGAACCCGACATCTTCATCGCGCCGTTTGACCGGCCGAATATCGGCTATGCCGTACAAGTGAAAACGGATGCCCGAGGGCAACTGTTGAAGTTCCTGCAAACGCACCGCGGCGACGCAGGAATCGTCTATTGCCTGTCGCGCAAGAAGACAGAAAGCATCGCCACCTGGTTATGCGAACAAGGCTTCGAGGCGCTGCCGTATCATGCCGGGCTCGCCGCCGACGTGCGCGCAGAAAATCAGCGCCGCTTTCTCGCCGAGGACGGTTTGGTGATCGTCGCGACAATCGCGTTCGGCATGGGTATCGATAAGCCGGACGTGCGCTTCGTTGCTCATCTCGACTTGCCGAAGAGCATCGAGTCCTATTATCAGGAAACCGGCAGGGCCGGCCGCGACGGTGAGCCCGCTGACGCCTGGATGGTCTATGGCCTGCAGGATGTCGTGCGCCTTAGGCAGATGCTCGACGAGTCCCAGGCGGACGAAGAGTACAAGCGCTATGAAAGCTTCAAGCTCGACGCGCTGCTCGGCTGGTGCGAGGTCACGGGCTGTCGACGGCGGCCGTTACTCGCGTATTTCGGCGATTCGCAAGACGAGGATTGCGGCAACTGTGATGGTTGTTTAACGCCGGCGAAAACCTGGGACGGAACGGAAGCGGCGCAGAAACTACTCTCGGCCGTGTACCGCTCAGGCCAGCGCTTCGGCGCCGCGCACCTTGTCGATGTACTGCTGGGAAAAGAGACCGAAAAGGTGCTGCAGCATGGCCACGATCAGCTCAGTGTGTTCGGCATAGGGAAGGACCTGCCAGCGACGACCTGGCGCTCAGTCGCACGTCAGTTGATTGTTGCCGGGCACCTGCGAGCGGATGCAGCTCGTTACGGTGCGCTGGTCCTGACAGACACGAGTCGTGGCGTCCTGCGTGGCGAGACGTCACTACAGTTTAGGGAAGACCCGAAACGCTCAGTCGTGGCGTCGAAGAAAACCGCCAGCGAGCGAGTTGTTGCTGACGAAGATCTCGGCCTGTGGGAGGCGCTGCGCGCGTGCCGGCAGTCGATCGCGAGCGAGCACAACGTGCCTGCATACGTCATTTTCCATGACAAGACGCTGCAGGAGATGCTGGCGTATCGACCGCAGACCGCCGCGGAGATGCTGGACATCAGCGGTGTCGGGCAAACCAAGTTGGATCGCTACGGCGATCGATTCCTGTCGGTGCTTCGTGGTGAGGCGGGTGCCTAGGGGTATTGCCGATGCGCGACCAGGTCGTCAACATGTTATTGATATACTTCGGAGGGCGGACGAGGAGTTCTAATTATGTATCGAGGGGTTTCCCTGGGGTTTTGGCTAACCTCGGCCTTGATCGGCTGTACGGCGCTTTTTTTTACTTTCCTGTCGATTGATCATCGAGAAGATGCCGAGCAACTATTCATAAAACGGGAAACCGTACTCGGACTTGCTGACGAACTCCGACAGTCCAGTGATGATCTTACGCGGTTCGCTCGTTCTTATGCGGCAACGGCCGACCCTCGATTTCTGGATCGATTTCGGACCGTTCTGGCTATCAGAGAAGGAGAAGTGCTTCGTCCATCGGGATACCAGTATGTGTACTGGGATCTGGAGATTGTCGGTGGATTGGATGAGGCCGAGACGGGAGATATCAAATCGCTTGAGCAGAGGCTGGTTGATGCCGGCATTGGCTCGGAGCCGCTCTACCTTCTAAACCGCGCGAAAAGAAACAGCGATCGGCTCGTCAAGATAGAGGGTCAGGCGTTTCAGTTGATCGAGGCAGGGCAGACAGAGAAGGCGCTGCAGTTGTTATTCGGTGAGTCCTATCATCGCGCGAAAGCGGGTATTTTGAGTCCTATTCGGACTCTCCAGCAAATGGTGGACAGGCAGATGGCAAAAGAGCTGGACGTCGCTTCGGAGAAACAGCAGTTACTGGACACAATGGCCATAGCCACCCTTTTGGGCAGTGTTATTTTCGGAGCTTTGGCGGGACTCTGGCGCAAGCCAAGAACCTCCGCCTGACGATACTGCAACCGGCACGTGCTTTGTTTGTCAGCCCGGCCTTAGTAGCTTCCCGTAGCGCCCGAGCGTATGGACGGCGTTCTCGAACAATATCGTGATATCGAGGACGAAGTTTCGATCGTCGGTAGACAGGTCGCCTTCCGATTCGAAGTAGTTGTGGCGAATCTTCGTCATCATCGTGGAGCGATCCTGCGTCAGCATCTCCAGCATATCGATTTCGCCCGTCTCCTGGGTATCGAAAGCATCAATGGCGGTCAGGATCATGAAATCCAGGCTCTCCATGATGTGGCCTCCCAGTTCGGTTGCCCGTGCATTGTCATGCCCCTGCAGGAGCTGCGTCGTTAGCTGATGAACGATGCTCTCGAGCGCAACGAGTTGCTCTTCGAGCTTTGTGACCCGGATCAGTTGATCCGATGTTGCCGAATTCAGGCTGTGCCCCGAAACCTGGGCAAGCGTCTCACCTATGCGGCCGGCGATATGCACGAATGCGGCGTGATACGCGTTGGGATCGTATTTGCCGGGGCCGCGCGACGAGTCGCGCACATAATCGATATATCGGGGTAGCCGCTCCAGTAGCCGGTACTGTTCCTTCTCGATCAGGATCAGCGCGGTCTCTGGTGACTCGGCTGCGCGGTCGTGAAGAAACTGTACCTCGGACAAAACCTCGGCCGCGCTCGGCGGAAACCAGTCCCGGATACGATCGAGAATCGGTTTTCTCAGCAAGACGAGCAGTAATGCTGCGCCAAACTGAAAGATGAGTGCTACGGCGACGGCCTGGGACCCGACATCGGCGCTGAATCCGCGTGCGGCCGCGAGTACCAGCGGCAAGCCACCGATGATCTCAATGTAGAAGAGCAACACGAACGCGACCGTTGCCACCGCATCGAAAGCAATTTGAGTTGCAACGACCTGGCGTGCGCGCCCATGGGCATGGAACGAGAATATATAGGTAAGGACACCCGTTCCCGCCTGGGCGCCGAACATGGCCATCGTCGTTTCCTCGAGCTCGAACAGGCCCGAGGCTGCGAGGGCAATCATGATCATGATGATCGCCAGGTTCGACTGCACCAGCAGAGTCAGCACCAGGCCCAATATGAACGCGATCATGTAGTAGTCGTGAATGCTCTGCAGAAGCGGCCCAACCCATTCGGAGGCGGCGTATCCGGCAGCGCCGGCTTTCACGAGATAGAGCCCGTACATGATCATGGCGAGGCCGAATAGAGCGCCGTAGCCATTGACGAGCTTCTTGGGGACGTGGAAGGTTAATCCCAGCGCAGTTATGCCAAGCACGAACAGTGCCAGTACCTTCAGGCTCACCATCGACGCAAAAACGATCAGGCTGCAGCCGGCATTCGCCCAAAATACGATCGGGGCGGCCTGCCGCACTTTCATCATGCCGGCCTGGACGAAGTCTGAGAGGATGAATGCAGCCGCCTTGCCGCTCTGGGTGATAAAGCCGAGTGTTGCGCCCGATGTGGCGATACCGACAGCGTTACCGCTGAGGCGTGTGATCAACTGCTGGAACTTACCGCCCGAAAGTTTCTTCAGGTGATCGCCTGCGAAGTGGATACCGATCAGGAATATGCCGATCCCGCCGAATACGAAGGCAGAAAGCTCCAGCGGCGACTCCTTCACTTCTTTCAGCTCGACCGCCGCGAAACCGAGGCCCGAGTAAAAAAAGCTTAGCGCACCAGCAAACAACGACGTCGTTACTTTTCTCATCGCCAGTCCCTACAAGATAATTCCATCCATCACGAGCTCACTGAGTTGCTCGCTGCGCTCCGCCGAGACCCGTTTGAGAACATCGGTAAACTCGGGAAACTCTTTCTTTATGCGGCCGAAATCGGCCCGGTCGAGGACCAGCATTTCACAGTAACTAACCGCTTTGATGGACGCGGTGCGCCGCTCGTCAAGAGTCAGGGACATGAAACCGAAGTAATCGCCGTTGGACATCGTGCCGTAAGACTTGTTGTCGGCGGCGGAGATTATCTCCACGCTACCTTCAGCGATGAAGAATATGCTCTTTCCACGGTCTCCTTCATGCGCAATGATACTGCCGGGTGTGTAAGTCCTGGACTCGAGGCTTGTAAGCAACGCGTCGCGCAGCAGGCCCGAGGCATGCCGGAACAGCGGAACGGTCTGACGAATCTCCTCGGTAAGGTGCAGCAGCACTTTCAGGCGCAAAGGGGGTGGCAGGTCATCGAGCATGCGGTTACGGTCGACGCCACGATATCGCTCCCAAATGTGCTCATAAAAATTCCGGACTTCCGAATTGAGATCGGCGGGCACTTCCTGGTCTCGCAGGAACTCAGTGACCGACTCGATACGTTCCCAGTGACGGTTCTTGGCCGCATTAATACTGTTCAGCAGGGACGCGATGCTGCCGATGATGAACGCATACAGCGACGCGCCCATCAGCATGATGATCCCGGCCAGGACGTACTCAACCGTCCGTCCTGGGGTTATATCGCCATAACCGACCGTCGTCATAGTGGTAATCGTCCAGTAAAGCGATCGGATGTACTGCGAGATCGCATCCGCGCCCTGGATGCCTGCCCGAACGACCCAACTGTCGGCGGGAAAACCGCTCGCGAGCGACGAGTAAAACCAGAAACAGGCGAGCCAATGGATCAGCAACAGTATCGAGACGAAATACTTGACGACTCTGAGTACCGCGGGATTGCTCCAGCTGAACGCTTCCCACCGACGCAGGATGACAAACAGCCGCACAATGCGAAGCAATCGCAATAGCCGCAGGGCCAGAACAAGAGAACCGCCGAGTACATGCCCATTGCCGATCAGAACCCAGGCGATCAGGTCAAAAGGAACGGAGGCGATAACGTCGACAACCAGCATGCGCCGGCCATAACGTCGCGAACACTGCCGCTTGTCGAAAACCTCAACGCCACGCTCCCGGTATGTCGTAATAAAATTGAGGCCGATATCGACCAGGAAGAACAGGTCGATCAGGTAAATAAGCTGAAAGCCGTCGAGCGCTTTGGCCTGCGAAAAGGCGAACTGATAGGAGACCAGCAGGCAGCTGACAACGATCAGCGCCAGGATCAGCGCATCCCAGATCAGGCGGTTGCGGGACAGTTCGCGGATCATACCGGGGCGAGCGCCGCTCAAAATGAAGCGAGCGCCTCTTCCTGGTCCTTTGACACAGTCAGGATGGAAGAGAAACCGGAAATGTCGAATACCTCCTGCACCGTATCGTTAAGACTGCAGATCTTCAGGTCACCTCCGGATGCCTTGAGTTTCTTGGCAGTAGCCAGCAGCACACGCAACCCGGCGCTGCTGATGTACTCGAGCGCCGCGAAGTTAATCAGCACTTTCTGAGCCCCGGAGTCTATGAGTGTGTTGATAGCGCTTTCCGCGTCGGGTGAAGTATTGGTATCGAGGTGTCCCGCCACTTCAATTACGTTTACGTCACCCGTTTCGGTCGTCTTGATTTCCATATGATTTACCTGTGCATGCTAGCCAATCAGTCCTGCAAATTAAGCGTCATCGTAACGCTGTTCTTGTTCTTTTGCCTTTGGTAGTGATACTCGTCCATCATCTCCGTGACGAGGAGCACCCCGAGTCCGCCGATTTCCCGCTCTTCCACCGACAACGTGATGTCGGGACCAACGCGGTCGAACGGGTTAAACGGAATACCGTCATCGGATACCTCAATGAGCAGATGATCCGGATAAAAAGCTACGTCAACGCTTATCTCGTGAGACTTGTCATCGTCGAAGCCGTAAGAAATGATGTTGTTCAACAATTCGTCCAGCACGATGCAGACTTTCTGGACAGGTCCCGGAGGCACATTGCGAGCAAGGGCGAATTCCTGGAATTCGCTGTTGATGCGTTCGATTTCCTTCAGGTCTGCGGCGGCAGACAGTTGCAGCGTCTGGACCTCGCTGGCGTCCGACTGCGACTCCGCCCGGTAGGCGAGGATAGTGATGTCGTCCGCCTGCTCCGCCTCGGCGGCGTAGTTCTCCACATCGTCGATGATTCGGCCGGTCAGTGCCTCAGGGGTATCTTTTGCGTTCGTAACCAACGCTTCGAGCCGGGCCTCGGAATAGAGTTCATCTGCCGGACTCATCGCTTCCGTCACGCCGTCAGTGAAGATCAACAGGGTATCTGCCCGCTTCAATGAAGCGCCGTCTTCGCGGAACGCGACGCCCTCGACAGCGCCAATAATCGGGCCGTGACGCTGATCAAGACATTCGAGCTCGTCTCCACGCAAGATATACGGTGGATTGTGGCCCGCATTGGTGAAACGGAATTCGCCAGTGCGGGTATTGACGATAGCGATAAACAGGGTAACGAACATCGACGCAGGATTGTCGGCGCTCAGGTCGTCATTGACGCGGGTGATGATGCTTGCCGGCGACGGGTCATCGGCGGCCTGCGACTTGATCATCGTCTTGGTGACCGCCATAAACAGCGCCGCGGGCACGCCCTTACCGGATACGTCGCCGACGACCAGGCAAAGGTGATCGTCGTCGACAAAGAAGAAGTCGTAGAAGTCGCCGCCGACTTCGCGTGCCGGTTTCAACGTCGCGTGGAGACTGAATTCGGACCGCTCGGGAAATGGCGGAAACTCGAGCGGCAGCATACTCATCTGGATGTCGTGCCCGACGTTGAGCTCCTGCTCCATGCGGTCGCTGTGTTTCTTGATAATTGCGTAGGCCGCCTGGAGTTCATCCATGCTTTGTTTCAGTGCGAGGTGCGTACGGACCCTCGCCTTGAGAATGGGCGGGTTAACCGGCTTCGTTATGTAGTCGGCCGCGCCGAGTTCAAAGCCCTGCGCTTCATCGGTGGTCTGTTCCATCGCGGTAAGAAAGATCACCGGGATGTCGCGCGTTTCGTCATTGTCCTTCAGGTGTTGGCAGACCTCGTAGCCATCCATCCCGGGCATCATGATGTCGAGAAGTACCAGGTCCGGCCTTTGTTTCTCGACAATCTTCAGCGCCATGGCACCA
>JAHEGH010000103.1 GCA_024639825.1 Gammaproteobacteria bacterium | reverse complement strand
TCGTCGCGCGCCAGCATATTGCGGCAATGCAGGATGTCATTGACGCCATCGAACACGTGGTCTCGCTCGCACCCTATCGGAACACCGTCCTTGCGTGGGCGCCGGACATTGCCCGTCACACGGACGCCTCCCACGGCGTGTTCTTCGGTTACGACTTCCACCTGACAACTGACGGCCCGCGGCTGATCGAGATCAACACGAACGCAGGCGGCGCATTGCTCTTGCAGCACGTCGCATCTGCCCAGCAAGCCTGTTGCCGAGAAGTCTGGGATGTCCTCCCCGGCCCGAAAGGAATCGACGACATGGAGCAGGTTTTTGTCGATATGTTCCGGGAAGAATTCCGGGCGCACCGACCGGACGACGAACTCACGTGTGTTGCGATCGTCGACGAGGATCCGCAGGCCCAGTACCTGAGCCCGGAATTCGACCTGTTCCGCGAGATGTTCGCCGACCACGGAATCGAAGCGCTGATTATGGATCCCCGCGATTTCGAATTTCGCGACAACAAGCTGATCGCCGGCCGAAGGTCCATCGATCTCGTCTACAATCGCATGACGGATTTCTACCTGCAGTCGCCGGCGTGCGCGACCCTTCGTGAAGCTTGCGCAACCGGTGCCGCTGTCTTTACGCCGAGCCCGAGGGCCCATGCGCTGTATGCCAACAAGCGGAATCTGGCCGTGCTGAGTGATGAAGCCGCGCTGCGGACAATGGGAGTACCTGGCGAAGTGGTCGAAATCCTGTCGGCAGCTGTCCCGCGGACTGTAGTGGTGAGTGCAGACAACGCCGCCGAACTCTGGGGCGATCGACGCCAGTTGTTCTTCAAACCGGCCTCGGGCCATGGCAGCCGCGGAACGTACAAGGGAGCCAAGCTGACGAAGAAGACATGGTCATCGATACTGCAATCGGATTACGTCGCCCAGGCGCTCGTTCCGCCCGGCGAGCGGCTGCTGGTCACAGACGGCGCCATGCGAACGCTCAAAGTCGATATCCGGTGTTACGTGTACCGCGGCGAGATCCAGCTGCTCGGCGCACGAATGTACCGCGGTCAAACGACAAACTTCCGCACGGACGGAGGCGGGCTGACCGCAGTGTTCACGACGCCCTAGTCCGCTACACCCTGTCATCCAGGCTCGAAGTTGATCGAATCGAGCTGCCAGCTATAGACGTCCGGGTGGTCGGTAATCAGTTTGGCGTTCACGATCTCGCTGTAATGGCCGCGGATTCGGACCTCGATCGTGGTTCGGCGCGCGTGCCCGTCCGCGTTCTCGCCTACGAGCCGGATCTTCAGCAGGCCAGGCCCCACCGCCCTCTGCACCCGGCTCCGGAGTTCGAGCAGACGTGGATTCGCACGGTACGACAGCGTGCCTCGAAGGCAGACACGCTCTTCGTCATCGCAAAACAGCACGTTCCTGCCGATGATGGTCTCGCTCGGACCGGCCATCGCAGGGGTCGCCGCAATCAGGCTCAACAGGACTGTAGAAGCGAGATAGTGCATAAGAAATAGTGTCTATGCCACTGATATATATTGATAAAAGAACTCTGGCTTCGAGCTGGCTACTACCGCTCGACAGCGTACCGAAGACTGTTGCTCAGGCATCATACGATGCGTCGAGGACACCACGTAAGCGGAGGATACCCGCTGTTCGATCATCTAACGGCGGATGAACAAACACAGCAAACCGAAATTGTCCCGCGCCTCGCGGCTCGAGGTTTCTAGGTTCAAGCGGTTTTTTCAGGTCCGTTGTCGGCGTTTCGTAGCCAACAGATTCGAGCTTGAGATCGGAGACCCAAAGTTATCCTTTACCGCTCATTAGCGTTCCAAAGGACACATCGACTGCTTCCTCCGAAACGTCGAGCACCACCGAGTAGGTTGACCAATCTGTGGTGCCCTTAATTGAGCGGTTCTGCATGTTATCGAAAGCTGTAATTTTACGATCACGGCCATCGACGCGCATCCACAAGCCACCCCAGCCGTCTTCAATCTCCTCACCGCTACGGCAGGTCCGCAACGGTATCAAGAAAACTCGTGAGTATGGCTCGAAAAACATTTCACTGTCGCCATGCAACATAAGCTGGAGCGCTGGTGTGACTCAGCAGCGAGCATTTGTGAAGCCGTACCGTTTCGTGCGCGTAGCCCGCTGCTACGATGTCCGCACACGTGCGGCAAGGAACACCAATGACACGCGATCAAACCGAAAACCACCAGCGCATCCTCGACGCCCGCCAGCCCGACCTTACGGTGTTGATGGACGCGGTGACCAAACCGCACAACGTATCTGCGATCATCCGCACGGCCGACGCCGTCGGAATTCAGCAAGTACACACAACCTCGACAGGCGAGTTGGCGCGCCGTAATTACATGGGCCTGGGCGGCGCGAAGCACTGGGTCGCCGTGACGACGCACCGCTCGACCCGCTCTGCCCTCACGGCGTTACGTGCCGATGGCTGGCGGCTCGTAGCCGCGTACAGTGGTGAAAGATCACGCGATTATCGCGATGTCGATTACACGCAGAAGGTGGCGATCATTGTCGGGGGCGAGCGCGTTGGCCTGAAAGACGCTGTGCGCGCCGAGGCCGACGAGCACATCGCTATTCCGATGCACGGTCACGGATCGTCGCTGACCGTGTCGGTCGTCGTGGGCATCATTCTGTCCGAGGCCGAGCGACAGCGGCGCGCTGCAGGGCTGTACGACCAGTCGCGTCTAACGCCCGACGAGCGTGCTCGTACGCTGTTCGAATGGTCGTATCCCGACATTGCCGAACGTTGCCGTGCCCTGGGCAAACCCTATCCCGAGCTCACGGCTGACGGCATGATCGCGGCGAACCCGCTGATCGACATATCGACCGTCAGTGCGCAGGAGTGACGCTGGGCCGATTTGCCGAGGGAGGAGATAACGCGCAAGTGGACCAATGTCCGCTTTGGCTCAATAGCGGTCAATGATCCCAATTCTACCCGATTGGCGGGTTTAGGAAGGAACGCGGACACCTAACCAGACCGAATGTCCGCTCTCACCGATACCGGACGTTCAAAAGCCCTGAAGCTGCCTAAATTGAACGGCGGCTAACGGCCATCAAGAGACATTCGGGACACAAACGTTTTCGATATTCACGTCGCGCTTGGGCTTTCGCGCAACATGACAATCCCGAGCCATGCAAACCAAACTATCTGACCTAGACCGAAAACATCCATTAGCACATCAAACGCCGGGACAACTGTCAGTATTCCGGCTAGACCGACCAGTACACCAAGGTAATTGAGTACCTTCGGAAGGCTGCCCCCTCTCAATGCTGCCCAACTTAGGAGTAGTACCCATAAGCCACCTACAATCTCGTTCCCGCCGCCCAAGGCTTCTTGTACTGTGATAATCGCCAGCCATAGCGACACAGCCTGATCCTGGTTTTCGCTGAACAAACCAACGACAACGGAATTTCCGATGTTAGCGATCATGCCACTCGCGATGACTAGACCAGCCCAGATTAGACCGAAGGCGGTCGCCGTCTGCATGATCGCTGGGGAACCAGTCTTTAACCGTGCGTGCAGCGCTAACGCCAGGACAACGAGCACCACGCCGAACACCACATAAATGAGTAGGTATGCTATGTACGACGCGACTTGATTGGCTGCGACAAACGCAATCTGTTGAACGTGTCCTTCGTGGCCGGAGGAATCGAGTACGGTCAGGAACAACCCGAAGCCCGTCACATATAACGCCGCCTCGATCAGCGCGGAGATACCACCCAGCTTTTGTAGATCACTAATCATCTAGCAGTGGCTCCTTAGGGTCAGTAGCGGTCTTTCAAAGCCATTCTAGCCCAATGACAGCTTTAGGGTGGAAAGCGGACACTCAGCCTGGGCGAATGTCCGCTCTCGCCAACACCGGACGTTCAGACTTCCGAAAACTCGCTGCAACGAACGTCTGCTAACGGCCAGAAGCGGACATTCAGTATTCCCCCTAATCCTCAGAGTTAGGTCGCTCTTCGTCTCTCACGTTAGGCGACTCAGGCCCGGCCGAGGACCTGGCAGCCCTCAGGAGCCCGATTTGTCGGCCGGTTGTCGCGCGTATTGGCGCTACTACGGCTGTTGGATATTCAGCACGAATCCGCCACCGACGGTGATGATGCCGTCAGCCGGTATCGTCCATACACCCTGTCCCTCAACGGTCTCCGAGAAGGTGAGGTCGAAGATCACCCCGCCCGGCGCCCCGGCGCCCAGGCCGCCGAAGCCGATGTTGAACAGGACTCCGGTGTTGAAATCCACGGACTCGGTGTAGTCCTGCAGCGTTACCGTACCGTGGAGCAATTCCCCGTCGTCCTGGCTCCAGCAATTGTTGAACGCCCACGTGAAGTCATCACCATCCGAGAGTTCGCCGGAGCCGAGCCAGGTTATCGTGAGCTCGCCCTCCGGGAGGACGCCTTGCGGTGGGCTGCCTGTGAACATATCGCAGGTCTCGATATAAGGATTGTTTAGCGTCACCAGCTCCAGGTCATCGAGAACATCGGCGACGTTGAAGAATTGCTCAACGAGGAACTCGATCACGCCGACGGCCAGTGCTGCCTGGCGCCGATAGCCCGCCGCCTGCTCGTCGTTGAGCAGAGCCTCCAATTCTTCCCACGTATATTGCTCCGATCCGGCAAGTGAAATTAACTCTACGCCGTCGGCAAGAACGGTCACCGTGAATTCCAGCATATCGAGAGCACTGAGCATAAGAAGACCGCCTGTGGGCGGCTCGCCGAACGCGCCCTCAATGTCAGTCATGACGCTCACACGAAACGTCCCGTCCAGCTCCGACCCCTCAGGGCTCGTGACGGTCAGAGTGAAACTGTTACCAGCGCGGAGGAGGTACGACAGAAACGTCACGGTATTGTTTGCACCGACATCGAGATCCAGATTGCCGGCAATCAAGCCATCATCCATGTCGATCGTGACCGTGAACTCACCGCCAACATTTGCCGTCAGTAGCTCACCGTTGTTCAGGTTGCCGAGGAAGAAATTGTAATTATCCAGTATGACTAGTGGCGCCTCGACGGCGTCGGGCTCGTCGTCACCACCACTGCTGCCACAGCCGGCGAGCAGCACCGCGCTGATTCCCAGCAGGAAAAGAACTCTGCTCTTCATGACTCCCTCCTCTCGCAACTGCATTTCATCGTGGGTTGACGGCAGCCCGGCTGTCTTGGGTCCGGAAAGAGGAGACGAGGACCCGTGGCTTTGCGTCCCTGACTTTGGTCAGGTTTGCCTTTTTCAGATCAAGTGTGAGCCGTTAGGAAATACTGTCAATTCTGGGATGTACTTAATGTCCGCTAAGGGTCATTAGCGGTCGTCTAGACCGATCCTAGCCCAATGGCAGCTTTGGGGTGGGAAGCGGACATCCAGCCCGGGCGAATGTCCGCTCTCACCGATACCGGACGTTCAGGGCCGTCGAAAAGCCTCGTTTTGAACGGCAGCTAACGGCCAGAAGTGGCCGAATGCAATTGAGTTTTCATGCTGCAGTTGCGATGTTGATTTTTCTGCCAAGTCAAAATGTATCTTTTCCGGCCACTTTCGAACGCATGTACGGAAAAATGCTATCGACCCGAAAATGGCTCGAACCAGGACTGCCTATTCGATCAATTAGGGGAAATTAAGATGACCGCCGATCCTCGAAGACACTTCGCACCTGTTCCATGAGGCGCGGAATGTCTTTCCCATCCAAATCGTCGACACGCATTGGCTCATCGATGATGAGACGCGCCTTTCCGGGCAATAGATCGAGGCTATCTGAAGGAAGAATTTCCCGAGTACCAACGATCGTCACCGGCAAGATCGGCAGGTTTAGATCAAGAGCAAAACGAAATGCGCCTTTCTTGAATTGTCGGAGCGCGCCATCGCGACTGCGAGTTCCTTCGGGAAAAAATACCACCGAAGTTCCGTTTCTGATCTTGCTTTCAGCAGCCTTAATCGACGCCAAAGCAGCCTGAACGTTAGACCTGTCGACAAAGATGTGGCCCACTTTTTCGCAGCCAATACCGAGGCCAGGAACGCTTCGCATTTCTTGTTTCATCACCCATTTAAAATCAATGCCTAAAAAACCATAAAGCACAAAAACATCGTAGAGACTCTGGTGATTCGCAACAACTACATAGGATTGTTGAGGATCAATATTTTCCCGACCCGTGACATTCACAGACATCGGTGTCAGCCAGGCATTCAACCGCGACCAAGAGGTGCCACAAATCAGACTCACCCATCGTGACGGCAAGAAAATCGAAAGTACTATCGTCGCCAAACCAAGGAATACAGTCGTCGAAACAAAAAAGGGCGCGAAAACAAGCCACTTGTAGGGCTGATAAAGTATCCACCCAAACCAGCCTAGTGGACTCAATTTACGACTTTTGGAGACAAGAACACCCATGTCGTCTGGTAATCCTCCCGGTAGCAGTCTGTTGAGTATGCTGGATCGAGTCGAGCAGGTGCTAGTCGAGCCATTCGTGTCGCACTGTTTGATTGAAGCGGTCGTTCGTTAAACGTACAAAACATCATGAACTGGAGTAATGCTCGATTTCAGGCAACCGCGCCAAAGAATCGACCAACTGCGTCCGTCAGTCCCATTGCGAGCGTACCCCAAGAAGTCACTATAATGACTCATGGAATACCTCTCTGCGATTGATGCCGCTAACGTAAATTGTGGATAGGATGAATCGCCTGTGTTGCCGCTATACCCATTGCAAATGTCCGTTTTAGGCTCACTAGCGGTCGTTCAGACCAATTCTAGCTCAATGTCCGCTTATGGGTGGAAAGCAGACGTCAAACCTGGGCGAATATCCGCTCTCACCGACACCGGACATTCAGATGTCCTGAGAATGCCCGAATTGAATGGCGGCTAACGGCCAAGAGCGGCCGCTAGGGAAAGGCAACTACTCCCTGCCGGTGGAACAGTCTCCGGGGTTGTGCTTTTCGCATATCGGCCCAAAAGTCTCCCACTGATTGTCGAGTTCTGTCGCGGTCATATACGAAAAGTTTTCCGGAAGAATAAACCCAGACCCAGCAGCTCCGCCCTGCGTAGTGGGCCATGCTACCTTGACCACACCTGTGCTAAACGAACCGGAGAGGAACTCGACCGGGAAAAACATTGGCGCGTTATTTCGACAAGCACCTGTATCCATTAACACATCCAGCTTATCGCTGTCTCGACGATCGAATGCATCTCCTAGCCGAAGCGCATCTCTTTCCGAAATACAATAAAGACCACTAGTCAACACACGATACTCAGGCTCGCTCGGCGGCGCGTCTTCAAACGGTCCGACGTCAAATAGCCATAGGAAGAATACTACGGGGATAGCTATTGCACCCAGGTACATAAAGAACGTTTCCTCGCCTTTCGACATTGATTGCTTCTTGCTCATCCACTAATTTCCTTCTGGCGCCGTGACTTTGAGAAAGGACTCCGTTGAGATAATGACTGAACACTTTGGGTCAGTAGCGGTCGTTGTAGCCGAATTCCCGCGAATGGCGGCTTTGGGGCGGTTTACGGACGCTCAACTTTGCTTGCGCCGATTCAATGGCTTGCTTGATTGCTTAGGTTGCGACTGCCGGCACAGCCTCAAACTCGTGTCCGCAGAAACGGCAAGCAGCTGCTGCAGCTCTTATAGTCTCTGCACATCTTGGGCAAGTTTTCCCTGCTTCAGCCGCAAGCTGCTCGTTGGTTCGATACTCATACGTTACTGATAATGTCCCAGCCGGCTTCACGAGCAACATGTAGACAAACACGATGATGCCTATGAGCAGAAAGCAGAGAAGTAATGCAACGATGAAGTTGCCTGGGCCCCAAGACCCCTCTTCCCAACTATCAGAAGTCGGAAAGTAGCCTTTTTTAACCATTCTCTT
>JAHEGH010000034.1 GCA_024639825.1 Gammaproteobacteria bacterium | reverse complement strand
CGAGCGAGCGCCTGGATTTCAGCCAGGCTCTGCGGTCGGTTGCCGCTGGCAAGCAGTATCAGCGTGACGATCGCCGTGGCGGTAATGGGCGTTGCCGCGTTCATTCTCACCGCGACTTCGAATGCCAGGGTAGGTACAAGGGTTCGTTTTCTCTGATCGTCGATGCCGGCTTCGAGTTCGGCAGGTTCGACCAGTTCCTTGATGGTCAGTCCTTCGCCGAAACGTAAATGTATCTGGCCGCGTGACCTGCCGCTCTTCAAGAAGCGGAGCGGCCATGTGATGCCCTCGGGTTTTTTTGTCTGACCGCGTTGTTCGATCGAGTAATCTTCGACTTCCGTTATTTGGTCGTAGGCAACGCTGACGGGGATGAATGTCACGTCGTGCAGGCGGGTTCTCAATATTGACTCGACAACGTAACTGAACAGGCCAAATCGCGGGGGCAGCAGCTTGCCAGTGCGTGAACGTGTTCCTTCCAGCGCCCAAAGCAGCGAAAATCGTTTTTCGATCAGGTAGTCGATGTAGCGACGAAACGTTGCTTTGTAGATCTCATTGTCCTGGAACGAGCGCCGCAAAAAGATGATACCGCTGCGGCGGGCGAGAGACCCGAGACCGGGTTTGTTCAGGTTTATACCACCGAACGTTAGTGGTAACGGCAGATCCGCATCGAACAGCACGAGCGACAGAGCCATCGTATCGAGCATGGATTTGTGGCTTATCAGGAATACGACGGGACGATCCCCCATCGTTTCCGCAACGCGTTCGAGCTGCGATTTATCGACATTGATCTTTGCATCGTGGTGGCTACGGCATGCTGCCCGATAGAGCGCATTCATCATATCGAGTGTGAATGGAGTCTGGGTCGCCGCCATTTCCCGCAGATACCGTGCGGCTTGTCCAGTGATATCCTGCACCGAGCGGTCGCCTTGTTGCGCGGCATTTTCGATGAGGTTCTGGAAGTCCGCATTCGCAAAAACGTCGCTTTGAAGGATGCGCGGCACTTTATAACGTGCACCGCGTACCAGGCGCTCCGAGCGCTCCAGTGCGATCAACGCCTGGTTGGACACAAAGTCTGACAGGTCATCTTGGGCGACGGTGGCGTTCTCGACCTGGCGTTCGGACAGTTCGTGGAGGTAAGCACCGTGACCGACAACGTACGCGAGCCTGTCCGGCCGGTACTTCGCGATCAATCGCCGCCGTATCTTGCCCGGCTCGGCAATACGTCCGTAGAAGAAGTCCTGCAGGGAGCGGTTGCTGCCTGCGTGTGATGTTGGCAACCATGCGATGCGCAACGGTTGCATCCAGATTAATTCGTCAAGCCCCTGCACGGCGGCCAGCAAATTATCGGAGCGGCCCTTATGGAGCCGAATAAATGAATGCCGAAGCTGTGAATCGTCGTCTGGCCTCCGGGACTCGACCCAGTCCCGTAAGAGCCCGACTTCGAAGTCGTCGCGTGCATCGAGCAGAAACGCGACGGCTCCGGTTTCGATCTCCGGCCACGGCGATGAGCTATCGTGACTCACCTTGTTACTGTTGGACGACCCGGTCGCTTCTGCCAATGGCCCTCTCCGCAAAATCTGCAGGGCCATAATTACACAAAACAGGAAACGCTTTCGCGTTGGCTGGGGTCAGCAGCACTGTCTTCTAACGGAAGTACCACCGAGCGCCAAGACTAAAGCTGTCCGTATCACCGGCAAAGTCCAGGCTCACTCCGGCCGAAATCTGATCCGAAAAGTAGTAATCGCCTGCAAGCTGCAGATACGTGTCGCTGTTATCCAGGTTGATATGATTCACCGATCCACGAACTTCGAATTGCGGCGCCAAAAATCCGCGAGCGCCCGCCGAAAACGCGAACCCAGAATCGTCGGCGTTACCGCCGGGTGTATCCACCTCGGCCCTAACAAACCGGACTGTGCTGACCAGGTCGAATTTGTCCGAGTAATCCCATACGTAACCGCCACCGATCTCCAATAGTGTTGAATCAACATTGTTATTGAAATCCAGTGCGGTGAAGGCACCAACGAGAATCCACTGCCCATCGAGCTCGTAGGAACCAGCCAACCGAAAGCCGTCGCCACCACTAACGTCGACATCGACAAACCGAAACTCGGCAAATGTATAGTTGAGATCACTTGGCAGCTTCTGCTGACTTGTTTGTGCTGCAGCTGTTGTGTGAATAGCCAATGCTGCGATCAGTATCAGTAACTTTTTCATCAATTCGTCCTATGCTTTTTGCCCAATCCTGAAAGCCAGGAATTGGTGACTCTCCAGCAAGGCGCGAATCCTAACGCCGCACTTCTCCGGATGTCTAATCGTCGCTGCGCATGACGTTGCGGTTTCCCCACACATCCTCCATCGCGCTGTTTTTAATAGAGTTTTTCTCATGTATGGAGTGTCTCCGTTTGGCGTCAGCGCCCATCATCGAGCGAAAATATGCGCATTCAGAGACTTCGAAGTCTTTCGGTTATCATTGACTGTATCGATTGTCCTCCCGCGTCACATTAAGGTGCATTTCGCATATGAACCTTTTCGAATTTCTAATGATTTTGCTGTCGCTGATCGTCGGTCTGGGTCTGACCGAGATTTTGTCGGGTGTAGCGAATTCCCTGAAGAGAAACGGAATTCGTGGACTGAGCCTGACCTTCTGCGCCGTAACGTTGGCCATCTTTGTGGCCCTGCTGCAACAATTTTGGGAAAGCTGGGGGCTTCGCTCTGTCGGCACGTGGTCATTTCCGGCGATGCTGCTTATGTTGGGGGCCCCGATTTCCCTTTATCTGATGGCCCACATAATTTTCCCGGACCGCGAGGAATCCGTAAGCCTGGACGATTACTACTTTGAAAAGGCACGATTGCTCTGGCCGCTGGCAGGGCTCACCGTAATCGTAGGCACGCTCTTCAGGCCTGTCGCCTTTGGCCAGCCGCTATGGTTGATTGATAACGCAAGTGCCATTCCAGTCTTGCTGGTGTGTGGCTTTCTGAGTGTCGTAAAGACGCGAATGATCCACCGCATACTCGTGCCATTGGTGCTTGCGTCTGTACTGCTCGACACACTGACATTCAGCCACTCGATCGGGTAGTCCGACTTCGGCCAAGTCGCGGCGAAAACGAATCAGAATCCTGCCTGCTTTTGCGAGTCGTCGTACATCTTGGTCAGGAATGACCGAATTGCGGGCTCCGCCTCTTTTCTTGTCATCAGTTTCTGGCTCTCGAGCACGAGGGCCATATCCTTAATAGAGCGCTTACCGTCGATTAGCGACATGATGAAAGAGTAAATCTGAGTCGTCATCGCCTGTTGCCTGAACGACGGCGACAGGGGTACCGGGTCATCTCCCGTTACGATCCAGTCGGGCAACGCTTTGTGCCGCTCCGGTTTGCTCGCAGTACGTTCCTTGTAAGTCGAAAACGTAAACACGCGCTCCTGGCGGCCGTGACGGCTTGCCGGCGAACACATATAGGGGATGGTCGCCTGCGAAACATACGGGTCCGAGAACCCGTTCTCCGCAACAATGGCCTTAACTTCCTCGGGGCTGTAGCACTGCGCCTTCCTGGGCGATGAGAAGGCAAGCGAACCAAAGTTCACCCAGCGACCATCGTCTTTCAGCAGACGGTTTATGCGCGCGGCGAGCACGGGCAGGTCTTCGCTGATGATGTCGATGAGCCACGGCGTGACAATCGTGTCGAAGGTTTCCTCGGGGAACGGCGGTCGCAGCGCATCGCCCAGCACGAGATGAAAGTTATCACCGGCGACTTCCGGCGCGGCGAGCTTTCGCAGCACAGCATCGTCTTCAAGCGCCAACGGTGCGATCGGAAACTCATACAGGTTCAATTTCTCGCCCTGGGTGACAGCTTTTGCGACCAGCATCAGCAGGGGGTTGAAATCCATGGCGACCGTCGATGAGCACTCCATGTTCATATGGATATCGTAGGCAAGACGGCCCGCGCCCGCTCCCAGAACCAGAATATTGCCGAGCTCTGCGTGATCGTGCAGCACCGCCCGAACCTGCTTGAGTGACGCCTGGTTTTCTTCGTCACCCCATGACCAGTCGCGATGAATGTTGGCATAGTAGGTGTTTAGCCCCTGGTCGGAAGGCAGGCGTGTGCGCAGCGCGAGGTAACTCTCGAAGTTACCCTGCAATGATTGCACGTCGACGGGGCGCAGTAGTTTCTGCAGCTTGCGGCGGTGCGATTCGACGCACTTCTTGTAGCGTTCGACCCGTCGCCGGGCAAGCGCTGAAATTGCCGTGTCCTTGAGCTCCTGTTCGAGCCCCGCAATTTCATGGCTGAGCTGCTGCAGTGCAAATTGTAACCGCCCACGCCACTCGCCGAGCGCCGACTGGGGTTCAGCAAACATCCAGGGGATACCGCTTATCAGCGGAAAATCGACCTTGCAGGCTTTGCAGTGAAGCCTGTCTTCCGCAGGGTCCAGCGGCGTCTTGTCGCAGCGAGGGCAGGCGATGAGGTCGGTAAGTTCGGTCATGGTTCTGGATTATGCACAAAAACGGCCAGCCGAAGGGAAGCGGCTGGCCGTCGGTTTGCTGTGCAGCAGCACAGCGGCATAGCCTCAGCTATACGGGGTTGGCAATTATTGGTCTGTGCAGCTACGCAACCGGCACGGTCAGGTTCACGATCGGCTCAAATGCGGTGAAGCGATCGAGGTCGTTACCAAGACCATGGCCGATGCCGAGATTCTGGTAGATCGACTGGAAGGCGCCCGTGGTGACGTCGCCATGCAGCGCCATATAGTTGAGTACTACCGAGTTGACGAGCAGGTTGACGTTGTTCGCCATCGGCGTTGCCGCGCGCTGGACCGAGCCGCCAGCATCCATGTACCCGAGCTGCTGATGCCGCAGCTGTTCGTCGAGCGTCGCACCCTTGAGGACAGGTTGGCCACCGAGTCGTGGTGGATTGTAGACCAGGAAGAACGCGCCGGCTGTGGATGAGTTGTCACTGGTCCATTCACCCTTGCCGCGGCCGTCTTCGGTGTTATCCATAGCGCCGTTCGATGACAGTGAACCATCACTGAAGACATACAGCATTAACGGCATGTCGAGCTTCGCAGCGTACTCCAGGCAGGCACCCATGCACTGGCCGGCACGGAAATCCTTAACCTCGCCCTCGGCACGGCGACCGCCATGGTAGTCGTAGCCACCCATTTCGACGCAACCGGCGCCGGCAAAACCGT
Organism: Gammaproteobacteria bacterium; assembly: GCA_024639825.1. Taxonomy (GTDB): domain Bacteria; phylum Pseudomonadota; class Gammaproteobacteria; order Steroidobacterales; family Woeseiaceae; genus UBA1847. The sequence continues at coordinate 22,342 of JAHEGH010000034.1, read as the reverse complement.
TCATGACGAGCTTCATTACCGAGGCCGTCTTCTGGAATTCACGCGAATCGCGAGATCCAGCGAAGAACTCGGTATCGAGGAAAATGCCGCTACCGTCAGGCGCGACGATGTCCGTATCGAGGCCGGGATCGATGGGCGTGCCGCCAAATTTGTCCGCGATGTGCGCGGCCTTGAGATAACCACAGCGCACGGCCTTGTCGATGTCGGCGTCACGCGCGACTAACGTGTCGACGTTGATCATCTTCTGGTCCGACAAGCGGTAGATCGATTCCATGACCTTGGTCGCATCATCTTTTGTGAGGATGCCCACGAGGTCACCCGTGTCAACAAGGTTGACCACGTCACTCGGACGATCGACCTTGGTTGGACGCAGCTCGGGGTTGAACAAGGGCAGAGGCAGCGTTGAGTTGCCACCTGAATCGGTATTCTCCGAACCAGCCAGTCCCAGAATCGAGCCCTTGGCGCCCGCGAGCGCGATGCCGTACATCGGGTTGTGAGGGTTGTTGCCAGTATCGTTATCCGAACGCGCCGGGATTACGGCGCCATTGATGTTCGCCGCAGTCGCTGCACTGACGCGCGACATGATGCCGCGACGGAAGGCGCTGTCGAAGTGAAAGCCGAGGCCGAGATCAAAGTTCGCGAACGGGTTGCCGTCTGCGTCGTTCAAACCGGGAACCATGTCGCCCGGCAGTCCCATCTTCTCGTAACCATTCGTGCCCAGAAAATCGCTTTGGCCACCTTCCTTGCCCACCAGGACGTTGGAGCCGGCGATATTCGCGCCGCCTGCCAGGTCGAAGCAGATGAACGGAATCTTGCCGGCGCCGTCAGTAATGTTGCACTGCGAGGGCGCACGTAGCGCATCGAGGTCCGCCGCCAGGTCAGCATAGGCACGCGTGCCGAGCAGCGGTGCGATACCGCCTACCGTATAGGCTGCGCCCGTCATGAATCCCTGTGACAGGAACTGGCGCCGCGTGACAGGACGCGGATGATCGGTGTGAAAGAGCGGCAAGTCGAAGTTGCCTTTGTTGCGTTTCATGGTCATCTCAAATATTTCCTTATGTCCTGTCTTACTGGACTAGCGTGGCTGCGCTGCCGAGTACAGAGGCGCACACACCCTTGGAGATAGCACGTGTGTTACTCGTGCCGGCAAGCAGACGATCTATCAGATTGTCAGGCCGCGCACCGCCACCCGAAATGAACGACGCCATTTCCTGGTGAACCACCGCGTAGCTCGGTTGCGACAGAATCGGCGTACTGGTCGACGAGTGGCCGACCGCACGCTCGATCAGCGGTTCGACGAATGCGTCGCGGGCGCCTACGGCGAATGCCGTGCCCGGTGCCGCGCTGAAATCGAACCCTGGCCACATCGTATTGTCCTCGACCGCGGCATCGCAGTACTGGATCGCGAGCTGTGCGATCGCTACCTGGTGCGATGACAGGAACGCTTCAGCGGACTCGATCGCTGGCAGCGACTGCCGGAGTTCCTGATAGGTCTCGTCAACCATGAAGATGCCACCGCGCTGATACGTCACGCGGTCGACGCCGGTAATCGCTGCGTAGGTCGCATCGATTTCGTCGAAGGTCTTCATGCCGATATCGGCGCTGCGCGTATCGACCGTAGCGATGTAGTCGGCGACCGCAAGCATCGGGTCTTCAGGCCGGCTGTAGGTCGCACCATTGAGGCCGTCAAAGGTCAGGAAGAACTGGTCGTCCTGTGGGCCTTTCTCCAGCGGCAGTACCGCACCCAGCGTGGCACCAAGAACCAGCAATGGCTGACCGAGTTCGTCCAGCACCGCCGGATTGGACAGGTCGAGCGACTCGTCCATATTGGCGTAGCTCTGGCCGACCGGCGCTTCCTGGCCGTTCATCGCGATGCGCATTCCCTGCAGGGATATACCCTGAGGAGCGGAGCCATCGAGCGTCGTGAAGTGCGGCTTGTCGAACAGGTATGCATAGGAATCGAACTGCTGCGCTTCGAACAGGACGTACGACGTCTGTACCGGGGCGCCGATCCGCTCTGAAATATCGAACAACAGGTAGAAGCGTTCGCCGACACCCGCGTCGTAGTTCTGCGTGATCTGCTCCTCCGTCAGCGCGCGCCGATGAATAGCCGCGAGACGGAACGTGCCTTCCCAAAGTCCGTCGCTCGAGGCTTCGTTGCCAAGGATCAGGGCAAAATTGTCCTGCCATGGAACGAGCGTGCCGCCCGGGACCGGATCGGTCTGCGTCATCAGGACGCCATTCACGTAGATCTTGCGACCCTCGATCGGGCTGTACGTTGCGACAACATGTTGCAGCGTAGCCTGGAGTGCTTCGTCAGCGTCGGGTGTCGACAACTGCGGGTCGCCATTCAGCGTGGTCAACGGCACACCGTTGGCATCTTCAGCGTTCGTGCGTAGCAGGAAGTCGTAGTTATACAGCGTCTGCTGCAATGTGAAGTTGCGTGAGCCCTGACCCGCCGAATAGCTGACGATGCGCGCCATTTCCTGCGTCACGTTAGCCGGTACAACCCAGGCCTCGACTGAGAATTCACCCGAGTCGATGAGGACGTCATGCACTTTCTTGCTCGCAACGGTCGATCCCTGGGCCTTGCCCGGACCGGCCGATGCATCCGCACCGATGGTGATGCCCCAGCCGCCATACCATGTGACGTCACCAGAGAAGTTCAGATCGATGGCCGGATCGACACCACTGGTATCAAAGGCCGTCGAGCCGGTACCGGTCTTGAACTCCCAAAGTGCAATCTGGTCGTTCTCATAGCGGTTGCCGCCTGATGCGAGTGTGCCATCAACAAGGCGAACAGCCTTACTGTAGACGAGGTTCTGGTCGACTTGCGTAGGCAGGATGCCGTTCACGAATCCGGTAACTGCTGCGAGCATTTCCGCGCCCGAGCTTACGCAGTCGCTGTTATTCCAGCAGTTGTGGAATTCATCGCGAACACGCACAACGAATCGTGAGCTGCCGACGGTGTCGGGGTTAAGGTTTATCTTCGACTTTGCAGCCTCGTAGGCAACGGCAACGTCTGGATCAGCGAAATACGGCTGCTGTGCCGTAGCTGATTCCGAACTGTGGCAGCGCTGGCAGTAAGGGACGAGGATGTCGTTGTACAGCCACTGCTCAAACAAAGCGGTGTCAGTCGGAAAGTTACGGCTGTCACTCGGGTCTACATCCGGCGGTGCTGTGAGCGCGATCTCGCGACCGCCGCCCTCGGCGTTGCCGAGCCAGTTCTCGATCCAGGTCGTCATGATGGCGCCACAGGTGCCGGGGTCGTCGACCCAGCAGTTGTGGCCGATCGGAGGCGAACTGACCTTGGTGACAAATTCTGACAACGAAGGTTGGTTCGTATCGATGTGATCCACGGCCTCATCGTAGGCCATGTTGACGTCGTCTGAACGAACGAACGGCTTTTGGTCGCCAGTTTCGCTGTGGCAGTTGCCGCAACGGTCAGGCGTACGCGCCTTCGACCAGAATTCCTGCTGGAATTTCAGTACATCGGCGTCGCGTGCGACGGGGCCTGTGTAAGGGTTGCTACCCGTATCCGGGTTGTTACCCGGCGCTGCCGGGTTGAGTTCGGTTTGTGCGCCACCGCCACAGGCCACGAGCACAAGGCTCGCAAGCAGGGTGGCAATTCTAGATGCGTTATTCATCGTCATGTCTCCCTACTGGCCCATGCAGTATTCAGCGGTGTCCGCGAATACCCGTTTCATCTGGAAGCCGCTCGCGGCGAAATTCCCGACGATCTCATCAACCTTGGTGTGATCTGCAGGCGACTCAGGCTCGCGCATGCAAACGGTCTGGAACACTTTCTTTACCTGGCATCCTGCAAACGCATCGCTGTTCGACAGCTCGACACCGAGGGACTTGGCGCCGTTGTCATCACCAGTGCCCGGGCCGTTGAAGCCGAGGTAACTGTTCTGGCCGGTGCGCCAGTAGTTCGTCCAGTGATCATCCGGCGTGCGGAAGCCCTGCGGGAAGTTCAGGTCATTGTTGAAGTACTTCGGCTGGACGACACCGTTGGTGTACTCAATGGCACCGGCTGCGTCGTCATAGTTGTAGTAGGCAAAAGCCTGCGCCATCGGATCCATGCCGGTATGGCAACCGACACAGTTGTTCAGGAACAGGCGGCTATCGCCACCCGGGCTGCGGCTGACATCCTGGCGAATGCGATCCGGTGCTAGCCGCGGATCATGCAGTTGTTCCATGTCTGCACAGAAGTGGTTGACCATCGTGAAGCGGAACATTGCACGGTTGGTGCCGGCTATGAAGAACGCCTCTGCCGCAGCGCGTGACGTTATAACGCCGGCTGTGGCCCCTGGCGGCAGATTGTTGATGCTCGACTGCGTCGTTGGCTCCAGCACCGCTTTCAGGTCGTGGTTACCGGCTTCGAGCTGCTGGTAATGATTGTTGTTGTTTCCGGCAGGAGCAGAACTCACGGTGCCCGCACGTCCGACATATTGCAGGTCGGCGGATAATACTGTCCGGAAATCGACGTCGTCGCGAATCATGCCGATAACCGTCGCGACATAGTCATTGAGCGGAACGAAGACCGAATGGTCGCGGTTCGTCCATGGCGCGGCGAAATTTTTCAGCGTGACATTGTAGAAACTGCTGTTCTCCATCGCGATGTACGCGGCGCACTGTCCACCGGTCGCATTATATTGTGCGCAAGCGGGATCAGAACTCGAGATCGCGTTCTGCATCTGCAATAACACTGCATCGGTCGGCGGCACACCGGCAATGCGCTCATGTATGCGCTTCGCCTGTTCCCTCGGACCTGCGCTGGCCGGCATCGCCAGTACTGTAATCAGTACCGCTGCGAGCGCCGCACGCAGGACTCCGCCGAATTGGCCGTCCTTGTGTCCTGTCCACATGCTGTCTCTCATAGTGTTCTGCTCGTTGTTCGTTATTGATGCAAAGTGTGGCCGGGAGATGTTGCCTAAGTTCTTCGCCCCTTGCCGTGAAAGCATTCACAGTCCTGCTGATCCCCGCGGCATCCCGGCCGCACAATTAATGGATCTGCAATCTATAAAGCAAGTGCTGTGCCAGTCTCGTGGCAACTACCGGAAAAACCCAAAAAATGTATATAAAACAGAAGGATAATTGCAGCTTGTACGGGCTTTCCGAAATAGAGTTATGTCAGGTCATTGTCGGCACTTTGGCACAAAGATTATGACTGGAAGGCATAAGCTACTGATTGTGAAGGATGTTGGGGCTGTCGCTCAGAAGAGACATCGTGTCACTAGTGTGACGTCCTGAGACCAAGAGTCGCACGAGTTTGTTCGCGAATCGATGTCGGGCTTTTGAGACATTACATCGACCCAAGACGCTCTCTTATACTTTCGGGTCGGGTTTGTGACTGCGTTAACGGTAAGTAGGACGCGTCGCATCGTACCCTGCCCAACGAATAGAGGTGAGAGCAATGAACAGGCTATCGCGACAACTTAAGAAAGGAATCACCGGTACAGTGGCCAGGACGGTCGCGTTGTCGCTGGCGTGCGTTGCTATCGCCGCCTGCAGCAAAGGTGAAGGTGTCCAGCTGGGCACAGGTCAGAATCCCGATCCTGTAGTAATCGATTTTCCGATCGCCTACATCAAGTCACCGATTCCGACGGATGACAACGGCATTTTCGAACAGCAGGATCTGCGTGAGCAGATCACGTTCGACTTCGGTGCCGATCTTTACTTCCGTGATCGCGCCGCTGTTGGCGCCGATCCAGTCAACATTACCGGCGATATTACGCAGGGAATGGGCGCCATTCGCGACGTAGAGATGGACTACGACGGAAGTCGCCTCTTGTTCGCGATGCGTACGCCGTTCGATCCGAATGTGAATGTAGAAGACCAGGTTGCTACCTGGAATATCTGGCAATACACATTTGATACGGCCGAGCTGATCCGCGTTATCCCGGACAACCTCACCTCCGAAATCGGCCATGACATCATGCCGAAGTATCTGCCCGATGGCCGCATTATTTTTGCGTCCACGCGCCAGACACAGTCGCAGGCCTTGTTGCTCGACGAGAACAAAGGGGCCTTCCCGGCAATGGACGAGGACGAGAATGAGTTCGCGTTCAATCTTCATGTCATGAATGACGATGGTTCGGGTCTGAAACAGGTCACGTTCAACCAGAGTCACGACCTGGATCCTTCCGTCATGAGCGACGGTAAGATAGTTTTCAGCCGTTGGGACCACAACACGACCAACGATCAGGTGAACCTGTACCGCATGAATCCCGACGGTTCTGCCCTCGAGTTGCTGTACGGCCAATGGAGCCATGATACTGGTACCAACGGTGCCACGATCCAGTTCACGCAGCCACGCCAGACCGAAGACGGTCGGGTCATGGTTCTCGGAAAACCGTTCACGGATACCGAAGGCGGTGGCCAGCTTATCGCCATCGACACACAGCAATACGTCGAGAATACGCAGCCGACCAAGGACAACATCGGTGTTCTGACGGGGCCTGCACAGGAAGAAGCCACGATCAATAATGTGGTCACCGAGCCTGGCCAGCCGTCTCCAGGCGGTCGTTATTTCTCGGTGTTTCCTATCCAGGATGGCACGGGCCGACTGATGGTCAGCTGGAGCCAGTGCCGGCTTCTTGAAATTCTGCCCGATGACGGCGATCCGAATACCAATGATGTCCAGATCGTGTCGTGCACACCAGACAATCTGGTGAACGTCGTGGTCATAGACCCGAACAACCCGGTTACACCGGTCCCCGGTGAATTTACGGTTGCGCCGCCGCTTTATGGAATCTGGATCTACGACCCGCGTAACGATACGCAGCTGCCAATCGTTGCCGGTGAAGAAGGCTTCATGTTCACGGAGGTTGTATCTGCTGATCCGCGGCCTGCCCCGCAGGTTGTCCCCGATAACCTGAACTACTACACGCAGGATCCGTCGCTGCCTGATTCAGGCGAGGCCGTTCTGAATATCCGTAACGTGTACGACTTCGATGGCGCGATGCTTCCGGGCGTCGATCCTTACGTGTTGGCCGATCCGGGCCAGACGCTGGCGGCCGCGCGGCCTGCGCGCTTCCTGCGCATCGAGAAAGCGGTTTCGCAACCGGACGAGGATCTGCTTGATATCGACAACACCGCGTTCGGCGTGTCGACCGCCTTTGGCATGAAGGAAATCGTTGGCTACGCGCCGATCGAACCCGATGGGTCTGTTGTCGTCAAAGTACCGGCAAACGCCGCGCTGATGATAAGTGTGCTCGACGAAAACGGCATGCGCATTACCCAGCGACACCAGAACTGGATCGCCCTGGGCGAAGGCCAGGAATTGAAGTGTAATGGCTGCCATGATGCCAATAGCGGCGTTTCGCACGGTCGCTATGATGCCTTCGATAGTGCCTATGCCGGTGCGCAGACGGCGGGAGTGGCTTTTAACGCGAACACAGATCCGCAGTGGTTTGTCGGCGAAGTCGGTGAGACGATGGCTGAAATTCGTGCGCGCATCACTTGCGCGGGCGACAACTGCTCGTCAATCGAGCCGTCGATGAATCTCATCTACCGGGATGTGTGGAGCGCTAATCCGCTGGACGTAAACGGCGTGCCGTTCAATCCTGATATTGACTACCGCTACACGGACCTGACGACCGCCGCACCGACGACACTGGCCTGCCAGTCCGACTGGGTCTGGAATTGCCGCAGCGTAATCAACTACGAAACGATTATTCACCCGTTGTGGAACCAGCCGCGCGTCGTGATGGTCGACGATCCTAATGACCCGACGGGTCCGCAAATTCCTTTGCTGGATGTAAATGGCGCGCCGGTCAACAATAATTGCTTGAATTGCCACACGCCGCTGGACGTCGTTAACAACGTCGCGCGGGTACCGGCCGGACAGCTCGAGCTGCAGGATGGACTGTCGGCCGACGAGCCAGATCACTTCCACGCCTATCGTGAGCTGTTAGTTACTGATAACCTTCAGGTATTGGACGCCAACGGTACGCTGGTGGATGCGACAGAGGTGATTGGCCAGGATGCGAACGGAATCGACATCCTCGCCACAATACCGACGCCGCCGCCGGCGACCCGATTCGGTGCCAGGGCCTCGAGCGATTTCTTTGACCGATTTAACGATCCTAACGATCTTCATTTCAATATTTTATCGCAGGCGGAACGACGCCTCATTGCGGAATGGTTGGATGTCGGCGCCCAGTACTACAACAATCCCTTCGACGCTCCCGCAAATTAAGGCGCTTATCGTCGCTTGCCTGTGTGCCGTCGCACTGCAGAGTTTTTTGTCAGCGCCGGTTCAGGCTGCCGATGAACTTCGATCTGTGGTCGTTGCCGATCCGTATCTTGAAATACGTACGGGGCCCGGCCGTGGTTACCCGATATTTCATGTTATCGATCGCGGCGAGTCTGTACAGATCGTCATGCAGCGAACCAACTGGTATCTCGTGCGCTCGGACCGTGGCAAGGAAGGCTGGGTAGAGCGCGCGCAAATGGAGAAGACACTGCAGCCCGACGGGCAGCAGGTCAGCTTCGCGGCCGCGAATATTGAGGACTTTACCAACGCCAAGTGGGAGACGGGCGTGCTCGCCGGTGATTTTGGTGGGGCGAACATTGTCTCTTTGTATGGCAGCTATTCTCTGAACCCCAATATCGCCGTCGAGTTCTGGGGTTCGCAGATACTGGGCAATTTCTCGAACGGCTGGATGGCCAGTTTCAATGTCGTACATGAGGCCTTTCCCGAGTGGCGCGTATCGCCGTTCTTTACACTCGGTGCTGGTGCCATCTACACCAAGCCCAAGTCCACGATCATCCAGGGAGCGGACCGTACAGACCAGATTGGTCATGTTGGCGCCGGTTTCCGGGTTTACGCAGCGCGACGTTTCCTGTTGCGTGCCGAATACAAGAGCTACGTGGTCTTCACGAGCCGTGATGAAAATGAGGAAGTAGAAGAATGGAAAGTCGGTTTCGCGTTCTTTTTCTGATCGTAGCAATGATCAGCCTGTCTGGCTGTGCCGCGACGAAAAACCTGTTTGGCTTCGGTAACAAGGAAGCGCCGCCTCCTACTGCCCAGGCACCGGGACAGGTTATCGACCCTGAGGTCGAGCGTCGCGAGATCAAGGAACCCTCGATCGATCGCGAGGACTTCGAGGTTGGTGCCTACGCCGGCATCATGAGCATCGAAGACTTCGGCAGCAACGTGTCCTATGGCCTGCGAATTGCGTACCACATTACCGAGGGCTTTTTTATGGAAGCCTCGGTCGGGCAGTCTAAGGGCGGGCTGACCAGTTTTGAGGTGCTTTCCGGCGGCGCACGTCTGATTACCGACAGCGAACGCACGATGACCTATTACAACCTGAATGTCGGCTACAACATCCTGCCGGGCGAAGTGTTCCTGGGCGAAGGGCGTGCTTATAACACCAATTTATATCTAATCGCGGGTCTTGGCTCGACGACGTTCGCAGGCGACGATCGCTTTACCGTCAATTTCGGTGCGGGATACCGCTTCCTGCTGAACGATTCGGTGGCCCTGCACCTGGATTTCCGCGATCACCTGTTCGATATCGATCTTCTCGGTGAAGAGAAGACAGCTCACAATCTGGAAAGCCACTTAGGCGTCACGGTGTTCTTCTGAGGCAGAGGTCACATTCCGACCGGTTCTCCCTGGGATAAAGTTAATATTATGAACAAAGTCATTTCACGCACAGTTCGACTGCTCCTGCCATTGCTTGCAATCGCTGCTCTGTCGGGTTGCAGCAGCATCGAGCCCTGGGTGAAGCCATACGAGCGCGACAAGCTCGCGGATCCAATCATGGCCCTCGATGGTGACCCGGTATCAACCGCCTATATCCAGCATGTTTTCGAGGCACGCGAGGGCGCTCGCGGCGGTGAAGGCGCTGCTGGCGGTGGCTGCGGCTGTAACTAACGGACTGTATTGATGATCCGTCGCGTACTGACAATCACAGCACTTCTGATGGCATTCGGCGCATCGCATGCGGGCGTATTGCCCGACGATCGTGCTGACGTTCTGTACCATCTTTATGATGGCGGCGGCGTCCAGATTGACGGCCCGTCAGTCCTTGTTCGCAAGAAAGCCGGCAAGAGTCTGTCCTTTGTCGGTAACTACTATGTCGACATGATTAGTTCGGCTTCGATTGACGTCATCACCACGGCCAGTCCATATACCGAAGAGCGCAAGCAGTGGTCGCTGGGTATGGATTACCTGCGTGGCAACACCACAATGCGCGTCAATTACACGACCAGTGAAGAGTCTGACTTCGACGCAGAAACGGTCAGTTTCTCGGTCAGTCAGGACATGTTCGGTGATCTGACGACAGTGACGCTGACGTATGCGCTGGGCGATGACCTGGTGCGGCGCTCGGACGATGCGACGTTCGAACGGCCGCTTGATCGCCAGATTTACGGTGTCGGCATTACTCAGATTCTGACCAAGAATCTCATTTCGTCACTAAACGTCGAAACGGTTACGGAAGAGGGGTACCTGAATAACCCCTACAGGTCCGTTCGCTATTTCGATTTGGGCAGTGCGACCGGTTATAGCTTCGAGTCGGAGCTGTATCCGAACACGCGAACCAGCAACGCAGTGGGCTTGCGGCTACGATACTTCCTCCCGTATCGGGCGGCGGTGGAAGGTGAATACCGTTTCTTCACCGATACCTGGGATATTGACGGTCATACTGTATCCCTGAGTTACATCCACCCGTGGAATGATTTTACCTTCACCGGTAAGTTCCGCTATCACGACCAGACAGGCGCGCATTTTTACAGAGACCTGTTCCCCGGGCCGCAGGCCACGAATTTTCGCGGAAGAGACAAGGAACTCAGCGCGCTCACGAGTTACACCTTCAAGCTGCAGGCGGCGTATGAGTTCCTGAGCGACGATGGCAACGACACCTGGGGCTTCATCAAGCGTGCGAAGGTAACCGCCTCACTCAATATGCTGAGCGTTGACTATCACGAGTTCTCCGATCTGACGGCACAGGAAGTGATTGGCAGCGAACCGCTCTACCAGCTGGACGCAAATATCTTTCAGGTATACTTCTCTTTCTTCTACTAGAGAAGCCTCGTGGAGGCTGGTATGACCAAATTGAACCTGACTTTGACTACCTGCGTGTGCCTGATCGTGGCTGCGCCTGTTGCAATGGCTGATAAGCGGCCGGAAGGTGCTGAACGGCAGCAAGCTGTGGAGCATCAGCGAGAAGTGCAGCGGATGAAACAGCGTGATCAGGAGAACGAACAAGAACGTCGTAACCAGGCTGATAAAGATCGCGAGCAGCTCAGGGTACGCGCTCAGGAACAAGCCAAGGAGGAACAGAACCTCGCCGATGATATCGACGCAAATCAGCAGCGCGGCGATGCTCACGGTAATGAAAAGGCTGAGGAGATGCGCGCACGCCGCGACGAACGCAAGGCGATCAAGGAAGAGTATGACGCCAATCGCGCGACGGGTGACGAGGGCGTAGATCCCGAGCTCGACGCGGCAGATCGAGACGAAGAGCAAAAAGAAAAGGCAAAGAAGCCCTGGTGGAAATTCTGGGGTGACTGACTGAAATGATATGATTGGCGTCTGCAACGCGGAGCCGATCACCATGACAACAATTGTCATTACGGCGCTGGCACTTCTCGGAGTTGCCGGCGTCGTCGTTTATAACCGCCTCATTCGTAGTCGCAATCGCGTCGATACCTCCTGGAGCGATATCGATGTCCAGCTGCAAAGACGCCATGATCTGATTCCCAGGCTGGTCACTGCCGTCGACCAATATGCGAAATATGAGCGTGCGACGCTTGAGGCTGTTACAGAGTTGCGGGCAGAGGCGATGCAGCAGGCCGACGTACGCGCGCGCGGTAAGGCGGAAGAAAAGCTCAGCGCCGGGATCGGGCGGCTGATTGCGCTGGCTGAGAACTACCCGGACCTGAAGGCGAATGAGAATTTCCTCAACCTGCAGAATGAACTCGTTGAAACAGAGAACTACCTGCAGTTCGCTCGCCGCTACTACAACGGGTCAGTTCGTGACTACAACACAATGACAGAAACGGTGCCGAGCAATATTATTGCCGGCATATTCAGTTTCAGCCCGAAGGATTTTTTCCAGAAGACGTCGGACGAGGCAGCTAATGTGCCGCTCGCGAAGTTTGGGACAGTCGAATGAGAAAGCTGACGGCCGTACTCCTGCTGTGTCTGCCTTTCGTCACTTTCGCCGACGAGCGCATACTTGGTTTTCACAGCGATGTTCGCGTCTTCGCAGATGGCATGATCGAGGTGACCGAAACGATCAAGGTCCGCGCCGAGGGCAATCAGATTCGTCGTGGTATCTATCGTGATTTCCCGGTCGACTATGAAGATCGACTTGGCAATAGCTACAGGATCAAGCTGGAACCCCAGGCCGTGTTGCGCGATGGAAAAACCGAGCCCTTTCACACCGTCCGCAGTGGTCGCGATATTCGCACGTACTTCGGGCGCTCCAATCACTTCATCGAGCACGGCGAGCACACTTATGTTTTTCGCTACCGTGTGAATCGTATGCTCGGCTTCTTCGATGAGCACGACGAACTCTACTGGAACGTAACCGGCAATAACTGGGCGTTTCCAATCGACAAGGCAACGGCAACCGTGCGCCTGGAGTTCGATGCGCCGCGAGACCAGTTCATGGTTGACGGTTATACAGGCCGCATGGGGTCCACGGCGCAGGATTACGGCCGGTTCCTGGATGATGATGGCAATGTGCAGTTTCAGGCAAACAATCCGTTGCCGGCATCTCATGGCATGACGATTGTCGTCGGCTGGCCCAAGGGATTCGTCGACGAGCCGACCTGGGGGGACAGGGTAGGTTGGATTTTGAAAGACAACCGCAACTTCCTGGCTGCCGTCGCCGGCTTCCTGTTATTGCTTACCTATTACATTCCTGTGTGGCGGAAGCATGGCAAGGACCTGGATGAAGGCGTCATCGTCACAAGATACGAGCCCCCGCAAGGATTTTCGCCAGCATCGCTGCGTTACATCCGGCAGATGTATTACGACAACAAGGTGATGACGGCCGCGATCGTGAATCTCGCCGTGAAAGGCTACCTGGAGATCGAGAAAAGCGGCAAGACGCATTCGGTGAGGAAGCTCGATACCGAGACGCTTAAGCCCGCTATGGCCCCGGGTGAGAAGGAGTTGTTCGAAGCAATTTTTGCGAAAGACGATGTCGTTACGCTCAAGAATATCAACCACGAAGTACTCGGCGACGCACGCAAGAAACACAAGAAGTCGCTGCAGGAGGATTACAGGAATCATTACTTCAAGACCAATGGTTTGCTCAATCTGCCTGCAGTAGCCATCGTTCTGGGGTCGCTGCTGATAGCTGTAAATATCGGAAATGGGCCGACGGCATTTGTCATCGCCACGATTATTCTATCCATCCTGACAATGATATTTTTCGCCATCATCATGAAGCGCCCGACCATTCGCGGGCGTGAATTGCTGGATGAAATGCTCGGCTTCAAGGATTTTCTTGAGATCGCGGAGAAGGATGAACTGAATCTGCGCAATCCGCCCGAGAAGACGCCCGAGCTTTTCGAGATGATGTTGCCGTATGCGTTGGCGCTTGGCGTGGAGCAGCAATGGTCCGAACGCTTTGCCGACGTGCTCGCCGCCATTCGCGGGCCCGATGGAGAGGGCTACAGTCCGTCCTGGTATGACGGGCGATGGAATTCCTCGAATCTATCCAAGACCACCAAGGGCTTGTCGAGCGGTTTGAGTTCCGCTGTCAGTTCGTCCGTATCGCCGCCTGGTTCGTCATCGGGCGGTGGCGGCGGCGGATCGTCGGGCGGTGGTGGCGGCGGTGGCGGAGGCGGTGGCTGGTAATGCACCGAAATATCCTGATTTTTCCTGTTCTGTTAGCCGCTTTGGTGGCATGCGGTGCAGAGCCGGCACCGGAGTCCGAGGCGACCGCTGTGGCCGACCGGATATTCATGAACGGCAGCGTCTACACGGTCGATGAGAGTCGCAGCTGGGCCGAGGCAGTCGCCATCAAGGATGGTGCAATCATCTACGTTGGGGATGAAGCTGGAGTTGATGTTCACACCGGTCCGGATACCGAGCTTATTGACATGAATGATGGCTTGTTGCTGCCAGGCTTTCATGACTCCCATATCCATATACTGACTGAAGTCCTGTCCGAGGACGAGTGCGACCTGCTACGGATTCCTACCGAAGCGGAGGTCGCGCAAAAGCTGAACGATTGTGCAAAAGCGGTTGGTCATGCTGATGAGCGCTGGATAACGGGCGGTGGCTGGGGTGAGTGGTTGTGGCCGGAAGCGAATCCGCACAAAGGACTTCTGGACGCAATGTTTCCTGACAGGCCGGTCTATCTGGTGTCGAGCTTTGGTCACGCGGCGTGGGTCAACAGCAGGGCGCTCGAGATTGCCGGTATCGACGTGGACACCGCAGACCCCGAGGCCGGGATCATTGAGCGCGACCCGGAAACCGGAGAACCCAGTGGCACGTTGCGAGAGACCGCGATGGTGCTGGTCAGCAAGAAAATACCGCCATTTACCCTTGAACAACGTATGAGCCGGGTTCGCGCGGGTATCGCGTTATCGCACTCGGTCGGCATCACAGCCGTCATCGAACCTGGTGTTGGGCCGGAGCATCTGGAGCAGCTTCTCGCCGTCTCGGATGCTGGCAATTTCGATATCCGGGCAGTGGCGTCGTTGTCGCCAATCGGCTGGCACGCGGGCGTATTTGGCGAGGAGATTTTCGACTTTATTGCGAGCCGCGACGCTTGGCGCAGACCGAATATCAACGTCGATTCGATCAAAATATACATGGACGGAGTCATCGAGTACGGCACAAGCCCTTTGCTGGAGCCATACGAGGATCCAGAGTACGGCAGTGGTGAGTACTTTTACGAGCAGGACATCGTTGATGACTACTTCACGCAACTTGATGCGCTCGGCGTACAGATTCATGTACATGCGATTGGTGACGCGGCGATTCGCCGGGCGCTTAACGGCTTCGAAGCGATGCGCAAAGCCAACGGCATGTCTGACAATCGTCACCAGATCGTCCATTTACAATTGATTCACGAAGCTGACCGGCCACGGTTCGCCGAACTCAATATCGGCGCCGTCTTCCAGTCATTGTGGGCCTACCCTGACCCGGCAGCAATGGAGCTTGATATTCCGATGCTGGGTAAGGAACGTACCTGGCAGATGTATCCGATTGCATCGGTACAAGCCAGAGGCGGTCGCATCGTGGGGGGCAGTGATTATTTCGTGACAGACCTCAATCCACTACTCGCTATCGAAACCGCAATTACGCGACAAAACCCATGGACCAACGACGGCGAGATATTGAATGCGGAGGAGCGGGTCGATCTTGAGACCATGATCGATGCATACACGATCAATGGCGCCTACCAGATGAAGCTGGACGATGTGCAAGGATCCATCGAAGTGGGCAAGCGTGCAGATTTTGTTGTTCTGGACAGGAACCTGTTCGAGATTCCTGCGTCTGAAATAAGCGAAGCCGAAGTCCTGATGACCGTATTCGACGGTCGGACCGTCTACGAGTAGCTCGTTTAACGTATGATGTCGCGATGCAAAACCTGACACTTATCCAGTCGATCCTGCTTTTTGCAGTGCCGGCAATATTCGCTATTACCGTGCACGAAGCCGCGCATGGATACGCGGCCCGGCATTTCGGTGACCGCACGGCGGAAATGCTTGGGCGGTTGACGCTGAATCCGCTCAAACACATCGACCCGATCGGTACCGTAATGGTGCCACTTGGTCTGCTCGTCATGTCGAAGATGACCGGTGCGCCGCTGATCTTGTTCGGCTGGGCCAAGCCTGTTCCGATCGGGACGCGCAACCTGCGGAATCCGCAGCGCGATATGGCTATCGTTGCTGCCGCAGGCCCGGCCTCGAACCTGGCAATGGCTACGGGATGGACCATACTGCTTGCGGCTGCCAGTGCGATGAGCGGCACGATACCGACGGCCGAGCTGCTCGCCTACATGGCGTACTTCGGTATGTTTTTTAACGTGATTCTCGCGGTTTTCAACATGATGCCGATTCCTCCGCTTGATGGCGGTCGAGTGGTCAGCGGACTGCTGCCACCACGCGCGGCCATGAGTTTCGATCGGATTGAGCCGTTCGGCATGATCATTATCATCGGCTTGCTGGTGTCGGGCCTGCTGTGGAAGGTCGTTGGTCCGGTTGTCGGCGTCGTCATCAATTTATTTCTCGCGCTATCTGGACTGTGAACTGCCTGGCAGCTCTTTGAGCATGCAACTTTTTGCAGGACTCGCGCATCTAAACTCTAAATTCGACTGGGAGTAATAATGACCATCAAACGCAGAGAATTCCTGGGCCACATGGCAGCAGGAAGCGCGATTCTGACAATGCCTGCATTCCTGCAAGGCTGCGGCGTCCAGACCGCAACAACAGTCGGCCGCGCGACACCCGAAAACCCGTTCATGACCTGGTTTGGCGTGGACCAGGCGACGACGGCGCGGGTCATGTCCGAACTAACCGCGAGTGGTGCCGATACCGCTGATCTGTATTTCCAGCATTCACGTACTAACTCTCTGACGCTTGAGGACGGCATTGTCAGTGCCGCTAATTCGAGCATCGAGCAGGGTGTCGGCCTGCGCGTCGTTGTTGGCGAACAGACGGGCTATGCGTTCACTGAAGATCTCACCATGCCGTCGATGCTCGCTGCTGCGCGCACCGCCTCCGCGATCGCCTCTGGCAGCGGCGAGGTTGCACCACAGTCGTTTAACCCGCTCGGTACGGGAAACCTCTATCAGACCAGCGTTCCCTGGAGTGACGTTGGCATCGAGCAGAAGCTACCGGTGCTCAAATTCGTGGAAGAAAAGGCGAAGTCGATGGATCCGTCGATCGACAAGGTTGCTGTCTACTGGGCTGACGCCGACGAGCGCGTCATGATCGCCACGCTCGACGGCCACCTGGTAACAGACCATCGGCCCATGACGCGCGTGACGGTGGTCGTCACGGCACGCAAGGGCGACGAGGTACAAACAGGATATTCAAACATCGCCGCGCGCGAAGAATTTGGCTGGTACACCGAAGAGCGCCTGACCACAATGGTCAAAGAGGCGGTGGATCGCACACTCATCCAGTTCGAGGCACGGCGTCCGCCAGCGGGTGAAATGCCCGTGATCCTGGCGTCCGGGGCGAGTGGCATTCTCCTGCACGAGGCCATTGGTCACGGCATGGAGGCCGACTTCAACCGCAAGGGCACGAGTATCTACTCCGACATGATCGGCAAAAAGGTCGCCGAGCCATTTGTCACCGTAGTCGACCAGGCGACGATCCCCCGCGAACGTGGCGCGCTGAACTACGACGACGAGGGTAACGCGGCCGGCCGCACTGTGATGGTCGAGAATGGCATCCTGAAGTCGTACCTGCATGACAAGATCAGTGCGAAACAGTATGGACTGAAGCCAACCGGGTCCGGTCGTCGCCAGTCCTACAAGTATTCGCCAATGCCGCGCATGAGCTGCACGTTCATGGAAGATGGTCCACATACGAAAGACGAGATCATCGCCTCCGTCGACCATGGCATCATTTGCGAAACGTACACCAACGGGCAGGTGCAGATTGGCGCCGGCGACTACACCTTCTATGTGAAGAACGGCTGGCTGGTCGAGAACGGTAAAGTGACCGCACCGATCAAGGATGTGAACATCATCGGCAACGGGCCTGAGTCACTTAAGCGCATCACGATGGTTGCGAACGACGCACGGCTGGATACAGGCGGCTGGACTTGCGGCAAGAACGGTCAAAGCGTGCCGGTGTCACAGGGTATTCCGACCGTGCTCGTCTCCAAGATGACGGTGGGAGGCGAAAATGTCAGCTGATCTCCAGAATCGCGCAGTGCAGGCCATTGAGCTGGCCAAAGGCGCCGGGGCCGCAGATGCCTGGGCAACCGCGTCGCAGGGTCGCAATGTCGAGTTCGAGTACCGGGACGGCGCGCTCGAAAAAGTCAAAGACACGACCTCGCGCAGCCTCAATATCAATATCTACGCAGGTGGGCGTTACTCGAGCCACCAGACGACCGACCTCAACCCGGAACGTTTGCAGGGTTTTGTCGCCGAGGCCGTCGCGATCACGCGTGCGCTGGAACCCGATGAGCATCGGTCGATCCCGCCGGCTGAATTATTCGATGGTCGTCCGTTAGTTGATCTCGACCTTGTCGATGCGGCAGTTGCCGGTATCACGCGGGAACAACGCCTGGCCTGGTGCGAGGAGCTCGACAAAGTGGCGACCGCCCATGAGCGGGTGATTTCTGCTACGGCTGGAATTTACGACGGTACGTTGAATTCAGCCTCTGCCAGCAGCAACGGCTTTACCGGCACGCACGCTGAAACGTATTGCTGGTACGGCACCAGCATTACGCTGATGGATCAGGGCGATAAACGCGCATCCGATGGTTATTACGTCGGCGGCCAGCACGTCGCGTCGTTGCCGGCGGCAGCCGGTGTGGCACAGACGGGCCTGGAGCGGGCGCTAAATCGCCTGGGTTCGGAAAAAGGCCCGACGATCAAGACATCAATGATAGTAGATGCTCAGGCGGCAGGATCGCTGGTCGGTCGGCTGCTGGGCCCCGCGAACGCGCGTCGTGTGCACCAGGGTCAGTCGTTCTGGGCGGACCTTGTTGGCAAGCAGGCGTTCAGCGAGAAGCTGACCATCTCAGACGACCCCTTGATTCCTCGTGGTTTCGGTTCGCGACTTTTTGATGGCGAAGGTATTTCCGCGAAATACCTGCCCGTCGTTGAGAACGGTGTGGTCCGCAACCTGTATGTCGATACCTACCATGGCCGGAAGGCGGGCATGGAGCCGACGACAGGCTCTGCTTCGAATCGCGTCATCGCGCCTGGCCAGCTGTCGCTGGACGGGCTCATCAAGGAAGTTGGCAACGGCGTCTATGTAACCTCGTGGCTGGGCGGCAATGCCGACCAGACAACGGGTGATTTCTCGCTCGGACTGCGCGGCCACATGATTGAGAACGGCGAAATCGGCCGTCCTGTTGGCGAAATGAATGTGACCGGAAATCTTCGCGATCTGTTCAGCCAGCTCGAGCTGGTCGGTAGCGATGTGTACAGGTACTCATCGACGCTCACGCCGTCGTTAGTATTCGGTGGGGTCGATTTCTCCGGCGCCTAGGCGCCGCCGCCGCCATCGATCGCGATGGCGGTGCCATTGATATGCATTGCCGCTTCGCTGGCCAGGTACAAGGCCAGCGAGGCGACTTCTTCCGGCTCGGCAATGCGCCCGCTCGGCACCGACTCGGACGCCTCTTCCATATATTCGTCAATGTCCATGCCCGCGGCTTCAGCTTCGGCTGCGAGCATAGGCGTATCGACATCGCCGGGGCATATGGCGTTAATACGGAGCCCGGCACGCGCGTAGTCTTTCGCCATCGCCTTGGTCAGCAGCACCAGTCCGCCTTTGCTCGCGCAATAGGCTGCCGCGCGCTCGCCACCGCGCAGACCCCAATCGGACGCGATGTTTACGATGCTGCCCTCCGACTTCAAGAGGTGCGGAAGAGCTGCCCGGCTAAGGAAGAACGGCACGTCAAGATTAACGGACATTGTCTGGCGCCAGTCGTCATCGCTGGTGTCACCGACCGCGCCACGGACGATGATGCCGGCATTGTTGACCAGGCAGTACAGCTCACCGAACTCATCAATAGTGTCTGCGATCAAATCGTCGCAGTCTTCCGATTCGGCAAGTTCGCCGGCCCAGGTGACAATTCGTTCCGACACGTCAGCGACCTCTTCGAGGCGACCTTCGTCGCGACCTGCCGCCATAACATCCCAGCCATTCTCCGCAAAAGCGATGGCAATAGCGGCGCCGATGCCGGAACTTGCGCCCGTGACCAGTACAACGCTCATGTCGATTTTCCCTGAGGACGATTACGTGATATCCAGTGTATCCCATGAGTGCATCTGATTCGTTACAAAACCTCGGTTGGCGGTCGTTCTTCCAGGCCCAGGTCGAGCTGAATTCGGACCTGCGGCCAGCGCGTGTCATGAACGTGCACCGGGGGCGCATCGACGTTGCTTTTGATGGCGAAAGTGCCGCCATCGATTTGTCGGCCAAGGCTGCCGCAATGGGCATTACGGTCGGCGACTGGGTGCTTGTGGACGACGGGCCGCAGGTGGCGCAACGGCTGGACCGGATCGGCGTGTTCCAGCGGCGGGCGGCCGGTACAACCGGTGATATTCAGCTGATCGCCGCCAATGTCGACACGCTGTTTATCGTCACGTCCGCGAATCGCGATTTCAACGTGGCGAGACTCGAGCGCTACCTGGCGATAGCTCATGACGCGGGAGCGTTTCCTGTCGTCGTCATTACGAAAGCCGACACTGTGGACTCGGCCGACGACTATGTCGCTGCAGCGAGCGGTCTCTCACCGGGATTGCTGGTAGAAGCGCTCGACGCGCGCAGCGCAGAACAGGTCGGCGTGCTCAAACCCTGGTGCGAAGAAGGGCAGACGGTTGCGCTGCTTGGCTCATCGGGCGTGGGCAAGTCAACGTTGACGAACACCCTTACAGGCCATCACCAGGTAACGTCGGAAGTGCGGGATGACGACCAGCGCGGGCGGCATACCACGACGTCCCGTTCCATGCATCGAATGCCGCACGGGGGCTGGCTAATCGATACACCTGGCATGCGTGAACTACAGCTTGTCGATGTTGGTGACGCGCTGGATGATGTGTTCCCGGAAGTCGCGGCGCTGGCCGGCATGTGCCGTTTCACCGACTGTGCGCACGAAGCAGAACCGGGTTGCGCTATACAGGCGGCTATTGCGGCGGGGACCCTCGATCCTGAACGGCTGCGGCGTTACCGAAAGCTGCAGTCGGAGGACCGTCGCAACAGCGAGTCAATTGCTGAGCGGCGTTCCAGGGACAGGTCTCTGGGAAAAATGTACAAATCGGTCCTGGCCGGGAAACGCAGCGAGAAGGGCGGGAAGCCGTGATGGCAAATATTGATCTGAATGCAGACCTTGGCGAAGGCGATGCCTGTGACGACGAGCTGCTGCAGATCGTCTCAAGCTGCAACGTCGCATGTGGCGGGCATGCAGGTGACGCGGAATCGATGGCGCTTACCGTGCGCTCCGCCATTGCGAACGGTGTCGCTGTGGGTGCGCATCCCGGGTATCCAGATCGTGCAGGCTTCGGGCGAGAGAGCGGCTTCATGACAGGCGATGCGTTATACGAATCGCTGACCGAGCAGGTCACCGAGCTGGCCGATATTGCGGCTCACCTCGGCGCCCGGCTGGCGCACGTAAAACCCCATGGCGCTTTGTATAACGATGCGGTCAGGGACCCGGCGCTGGCCGATATCATTGCGCGCGTTACAGCAGAAGTACCGGGCGAACCCGCCTTTGTCGGTATGGCAAACACTGAACTCGAGTTTGCAGCGAGCCGCCATGGCCTGATGTTCGTTGCCGAGGCGTTCGTGGATCGTGCTTATGAGGCCGACGGTACGCTGGTGCCTCGGTCGGAGCCCGGCGCCGTGCACGAGGACCTGAACGTGGCGACTACGCAAGCCGTGCGCCTCGCTGAGGATGGAGAGGTAACAGCCAGGAACGGCGAAACCGTCCGAGTGCGTGCCGACACGCTGTGCATTCACGGGGATACACCGGGCGCTGCGGAGAAAGCTCGCGCCGTACGCGACGTTCTCGAATCCCATGGAGTCGATATCCGTGCTCACACGCTGCGGTGACGACCTCTTTTCGATTGCCGTTGCCTCGGCCGCGCAGGCCCAGGCACTGGCGTTACGATTGCGCGAGGTCGGGACATGGCTCGAAGTCATACCTGGGATCGATACCGTTCTTGTGCGCTTCAATGCGGCTCAGCGCGATGCAGACAAGGCGCGCGAAGAAATCGAGGCTGTCCTTGCTCAGGAAATCACAGAGCTTCATGAGTCTGCCGGATTACTGGAGATTCCCGTTGTCTACGGCGGCGAGTGCGGGCCGGACCTCGATGCCCTGTGCGGTGTCACAGGCCTCTCTGCCGCCGAACTGATAGAGCTTCATACACGTGGCGTCTACACGGTGGACATGATCGGGTTTACGCCGGGCTTTGCTTTCATCGGGGGGCTCGACGAGTGTTTCCGCGTACCGCGGCGCAAGGAACCCAGGCAACGTGTTGCCGCGGGTTCGGTTGGTATCGCAGACGGGCGGACCGGGCTATATGCGATGGCGAGTCCGGGTGGATGGAACATTATCGGGCGCACGCCATACCAATTATTCGATGCGGCTGCAGAGAACCCCTTCGTGTTGCGCGCCGGCATGCTGGTGCGATTCAAGGCGATTGACGCGGGCGAGTTCGGA
>JAHEGH010000102.1 GCA_024639825.1 Gammaproteobacteria bacterium | reverse complement strand
CCAACTACACCATTAACAATATCCTTGACGCCAGCATCAACGTTGCTGATCAGGGCGCTAATGGTATCGATACGGAAATCCGTTGGGGCATGGACACCGATATGGGCCAATTCCAGGCTTCACTATTGTGGTCGCATCTGCTTGAGCGTACCAAGATCGCCAGCCCGGGTGATCCAGAGCAAGACCTTTCGGGTCGTTACACCGATCCAACTGCAGAAGACGGTGGTGCTTACGCAACTGACAAGATCAACTACTCGATCCAGTGGATGCGTGACGGCCTGTCAATCGGCTACCTTGGTGAGTACATCTCCGCACTGGACGCAGACACGTTCTGTAACTGCGACAGTGATGGTGATCCGTCTAACAACCAACCTGACGGTTCGTACATCCAGGCTGTTGACTCTCTGCTTTACCACGACATCGTGGTTGACTACACGTTTGATGCTACTGGCACGAACATCGCGGCAGGTTTCACCAACCTGACCGATGAAGAGCCGCCGTACATGGACGTAGGGTTCAACGCTAATACGGACCCTGCAACGTACCGTCTGTTCGGTCGTGGCTACTACATTCGCCTGACGCAGAGCTTCGAATAAGTCTGAATCAAGCAAACCGTAGTAATGGGAAGGGCCGCGCAAGCGGCCCTTCTTTTTTGTGTTGAAATTCGCTGTTGCGGGGGTCAGGCCTGCCAGGCGCGCTCGTCGTCTGCGAGTGCGTAGATAGCCTCCGCGTTTTCGACCAGCGCGTGAGAGAGCTCCTCGTCGGTCGAGCGTTCCGCATCCAGCTGCCACTTCATGGCGAAGTGCCGCAGAGCTTCCCTGGGCGAAGTGGCAACGTTGCCGGGCAGGTAATCGAGAGGTACTTCACCACAGATAAACCAGTGGAAGGCATGCGGGTCCATTTGTGGCCGCACTTTTCCCACCAGCAAACGCTGCGGTAATGCCCACTCCGGTCGTGCTTCCAGCATGGCTTCGTCGTAAACGTTCATTTCGCCGGTGCCACGCACTGCGAGATCGACGAGATTACGCATCCATACTTTGGTTGATTCGTCCATAGTGTTTATTGTGTTCGCTTAGCAATTATCGCCCAGGCCAGCGGCAGCGTTTCGTCACCCACCAGTAACTCGTCTGCCGTGACGACTTCGAGCCCGCTCTTCAGGAGTTGTGCATAAACCTGTTCACACGATGCCTTATCCCCAGCGGCGTCGATCATCGACGTCATTCGTTCGCCGTAGGCAAACAGCTCAGTGTCCATCGTGGCTAACCACTCCAGTACCTCATCAGGATCATAGTTCGGCAGGCTGCTGTGGATACGTGCAACGTCGTTATAAAGGCGCGCGATAGTGCCGCCGGCGACATCGTCACCGTACTCGTCCATAACCTTCTCCACGGCCGCAACGGCCGGCGCGAGATTTGTCCCCGCCTTATCGTAACCGGCACGGTTGGCGCCGCGTACTGCAGCAAAGCCATTCTTAAACAGGTCGGTCGCCAGCGCGACGAAATCCGCTGCCCGCGTTGCGGCAATTGCTGCAAGGCTGTCCTCGCATTCCTTGTGAATACTGCCGTTCTTTATGTGCATGAGCATTCCCAGGGCGCCGCCCGTGGCGACGAGCCGTGCGGCTTCAGCCGTCGCTTCGAGACCGGCGTATTCGACCCCAAACTGGCTGGTCACGATGTCAAAGCTCTTGTCATCGAGCGGGACAGATTTGGCATCGGCCACGACCCCGGTTACACCGGGGAAACGTGCCTTGACATTGCTGATGGCAGATTCGGACATATCGACACATGTAACGACTGGTCCGTCGCTCTTTAGCAGGTGCAGTGCATTCTCTACGACGGCGCCATTGCCGGTAGCAATGTCAAGTAGACGAGGCGGAGCAAAGCGGCCGGCAAGTGATTGAAGAAAATCGCTCCAGAAAACCAGTAGCCCCGGATGACTGGCGCCACCCGAAGAATACGCACCTGCGGCTCCGGTTCCGTGCCAGTACTTATCCCAGCTCTCTGGATGCAATTTCGGGTCATTCGTGTTCATGGGCAGTGCTGATCCAGTTATTCGCGACAATGAAGTATAACAATTGATTTCGCTCGTCGATGCGTGTCAGATTGAAGACATGAATACGGAAATCGAGAATCTGTGCCTTGCAGGCAGGCAGGCGCTGTCGCAGCAGGACTGGTCGACCGTGCAAATTTGCGCAAACGGTATCCTGAGTCGCGATGCCCAGAACGCGGAGGGCTATTTCCTGCTCGGCATCGCGGAAAAGGCCGCAGAGCATCCCAGGAAGTCGATCGCCGCTTTCGAGGCGGTACTGGCCCGCGACGGGGACCGCTACGACGCCGCTATCGAACTGGCAGGCCAGTATTCAATTGGCAGACGGAACGGAGAGGTTCTCGCGCTGCTCGAGAAATACCAGGGCATGCTGGACAACAGCCCGCGCTATCTCGATCTGGCCGGGACCCTTTACACCGAGATCGGCATGCCGGAACGGGCGTGGCCGCTGTACACCAAGGCTTGCGAACTGCAGCCGGAGATCAGTCTGTTTCAGGCCAATCTCGCCACCTGTTCGGTATTCGTCGGCGAGATTGACGCGGCAAGACGGGCGTATGAGGTTCTCCTCAAGCAGAATCCGCAGCACCAGCGCAATCACTATCATCTGTCGCGCCTTGAGAAGGCGAAAGATACGGTGCATATCGAGCAAATGGAGCGGGTTCTCAAAGACACCAACCTGCCGCCCGATCGCAATATCTTTCTCTACTATGCAATCGGTAAGGAGTACGAAGACCTGGGTGAGTGGAACAAGGCATTCGCTTACTACAAGCGCGGTGGCGATGCAGCGTACGCTATAGCCAACTACAGCAGCGCGGACGATGTCGCCATCGTTGATGCGGTAATTGAGCACTGCGATGCGGAATGGATGTCTGCGCGTGCGACCCAGGTGCAGGCCGACAAGACGCCAATCTTCATCGTCGGTTTGCCGCGTACAGGAACCACGCTGACAGAACGCATCATTGCCAGCCATTCGACGGTCAAGAGCATTGGCGAGACCGAGTTCATCCAAATGCTGCTGCGCCGCGAGAGCAAGGTTTCCTCCCAAGAGATGATGACGCCAGCGATGATTGCAGCTGTTGCCAACATTGATGTGTCCGTGATTCGTGACCGGTACATCGAGCAGGTCCGCTATCGTCTCGGTGACGAGCCGTACTTTATTGACAAGCTGCCGTTCAATATTCTCTACCTCGGGTTCATTGCCAGGGCGTGGCCGGATCAGCCTATCGTGCTGTTGAACCGGAGCCCGATGGACGCCTGCTTCTCGATGTACAAACAGGTGTTTACCTGGGCCTACAAGTTCTCCTACAACCTCGACACGCTTGCCGATTACTACATCGCCTATGATCGCTTGCGTCAGCACTGGCGTGACGTACTGGGTGACCAATTGGTTGAAGTGAATTACGAGGACCTGGTAACAGATCAGGAAGGCCAGACGCGGCGTCTGCTCGATCGTCTCGGCCTCGAGTTTGAACAGGCGTGCCTTGAGTTTGACAAGAACTCGGCCCCCAGCACCACTGCCAGCTCCGTGCAGGTTCGCCAAAAAGTCCATACTGACTCGGTCGCACGCTGGCGCCGCTACGAAGAACAGCTGGAGCCGTTGCGTCTGCGCCTCGAAGCGGCCGGTATCGAAACCGGCTAGTGCGACGTCGGAGATGAGCATCGAGCGACGTCGACAGATGGCAAGACAGGCGCTGGCAGCCAATGACTGGGCTGCGGTAGGACGCTATGCCATCGAGATTTCGCAGCTCGCGCCCAAGGAGGCCGAGGGGCCGTTCCTCATGGGGCTGTCGCAAAAAGCGTTGAAGAATCCTGAACGTGCCGCGAGCTTTTTCGCGAGAGCCCTGGAGCTGTCCGGCGAGCGGTACGATGCTGCGATCGAACTGGCCGGTCAGTTGATCATGCTCAACCGTTACCAGGAGGCGAGGGCTCTCCTGGATCGTTACGCTGAGCAGTTGCCGGACGAAGCAGATTACGTCGACCAGGCGGGTCATGCCTGGTTTGTAATGGGTAAGTACGACAAGGCCTGGCCACTGTTCGAACGGGCAGTGAAGCTAAAGCCAAACGCGGAGGTCTTGCAGGCACATAAGGCGGCGTGTGCGGTGTTCCTCGGCAAGACCGACGTGGCGCGGTCCATTTACACGCGCATCCTCAGGCGTAATCCGAATAACCAGCGCATTCACTATGAGCTGGCGCAGCTCGAGCGCGCAAAGAATGATATCCATGTGAAGCAAATGCTGAAGGCGGTACGCAAAGGCAAGCCATCTGAGAACATCTTTCTCTACTACGCACTGGGCAAGGAATATGAAGACCTGGGCCGGTGGGAGAAATCGTTCGACTTCTACAAGCGAGCCGGTGACGCGGTCACGTCAGTTTCGCGCTACGACGTTCGTGAAGACGTCGCGGTGATCGACGAGATCATTACGACCTGTGACAAGCAGTGGCTGCAGGACCGCCCCTCGACAAAGAAAACGGAGCAGACCCCGATTTTCATCGTTGGCTTGCCGAGGACCGGCACAACGCTGACCGATAGAATCCTGAGCAGCCACTCTCTTGTACAGAGCGCTGGCGAATCGCAGTTGCTACAGATGGTGTTGCGAGACGGTTCGCGTGCCGGCAACGTCGTGGGTATCAACGATTCGCAGATAAAAGCAGCGGCACAGAGGGAGCCGGCCAGCATTGCGGCCGCCTACATGGAAGCCGTGGGTCATCGACTCGATGGATCACCGTTCTTTATCGAGAAACTGCCAGAAAACGTGTTGTATCTCGGTTTTGTCGCGAAAGCCTGGCCCAATGCAAAGATCGTACACCTGCGCCGGCACCCGATGGACGCCTGTTTCGCAATGTACAAGCAATCGTATTTTCGATTTGCGTATTCACTGGACGATCTGGGTGAGTACTACCTGGCCTATGATCGGCTGAGCCGGCATTGGCGTGAGGTGCTTGACTCGCGCATGATTGAACTCAACTACGAAGATTTGGTCACTGACCAGGAGACACAAACTCGTCGTCTGCTTGACGGGCTTGGTCTGGACTTTGAAGAAGCCTGTTTGCACTTCGACGCCAACGTGGCACCGGTAGCGACGGCGAGTTCGGTACAGGTTCGTGAAAAGGTTCATTCGCGGTCGGTGCAGAAATGGAAAAAATTTGAAGCGCAGTTACAGCCACTCCGCAAAAGGCTGGAAGAGGGTGGCGTGCAGCTGTGAGTAAGAGGTATCTATGAAGACAAGAATTATTCTCGCATTGCTGGTCGCAGGCGCAAACGCACATGCCGATAATCTCAGCGATCGCGTTCGGGAGTGCAGGGCAATTGGCGAAGACGCGGCACGACTTGCCTGTTATGACGGTTTAATCAGCGCGGAGGTATCCGCTGCGCCGACCGCGCCGGCTGCTCCGGTGGCGGAGGTTGCCTCACCACCACCGGCACCCGCGAGTCTGGGCGCTGAAACCATGCGTCAAAAGGACCGGACAGGTGAAGCGGCGGAAAAGATTGAGGTTTCCGCAACGGTAACGCGGTGTGGTGAGAACGCTGACGGTCGTTACGTTTTCTACTTCAGTAACGGGCAGGTCTGGAAACAATCCAAGGACGACCGCGTACATTTTCGCGACTGTAATTTCGACGTCACAATTACCAAGGACTTCTTTGGCTACAAGATGCAGCAGGAAGGCGAAAAGCGCCGTATCCGCATCAAGCGCCTGAAGTAGCAGCTAACCTTCGGCGGCCGTGGTTGCTGTACCGCCGGCAGATCGGGACAGCATGATTTTGACCGATGCACCCTCGCTCAGATTCTCGGCGCCGCGTATCGCGACTCGGTCGCCAGGCTGCAATGACCCGGTTACCGCAACCACTTCGCCCGCAGAATCGCCAATTTCGACAGCGATCTGCTCAGCGATATTGTCTTCGTTAATGCGGAACACAAATGACCCGTTGTGCCGCAAGACGAGCGCGTCACGCGGCACGGTGATGGCCGACTCCCGGGTACGAATGGGTACGGCCACGCTGACGAGTTGTCCCACCGTCCACTGATCATGGGCCGGGACAGGGAGGTCGATACGAGCTTCAAACGTCTGCGATCGTACGTCGCCAGTAGGGACCAGTGAGCGAATGCGTCCGTCGTAGACGGCGCCTGTTGCAAACACGCTGATGGAGTCGCCCACGACGGTCCGCGGCAGGTGTTTCAACGGTACGAATGCACGGACTTCCATGTTTCGGATATCGGTGAGTTGCGCGAGTATTTCGCCACGCGCGACGTCTTCGCCGCCTCGATGTAAGCGGTTGATAACAACACCCGTGAACGGGGCGCGTACATCGGTGCGTCGGACCTGGTCGTCAATCTGTCGAATTCGGACCTTCGTAATGTTGGCATCGCTGATCGCCAGGTCCCGATTGGCCTCAGTCTGTTCGAGCTCAAACTCGGAGACGAGACTGGACCCCTGCAGTTCCCGCTGTCGGCGCAGCTGACTTTCCAGCTGGCGAACATTAATTTCCGCACGCTGCAGCAAGGCCTCCTGTTCGGCGCGCTGCAGCAGAAGCGGCCGCCGGTCGATCCTCGCTACCGGTTCGCCCTGCTGCACAAGCGTGCCAGGCTCTGCAACCATGAGAAGCTGCCCGGCGACGCCCGCGGTGACCTGCACTTCGTTGCGGCTGTAGATCGTCCCGGGTACGGCGATTGTCGGCGCGATTTCTGTACGCTGCACATCCGCAACCTGCACAACTTTAGCGGGCATCTGCTGGGCGAAGGCGGGTCCCGCCAGGAGACAGAGCGCGAACGCGACTGCTCTGGTCATTCTGGATTTCTTATGCATCGGCGATTACTCCCTCGGTGGCCGCCGGACCGGCTTTCCTGCGCAACGGATTCGCCAGTGGCGGCAGGCGCAGGATGCTCGGCATCAGGATCAACGTAAATATGGCGCTAACGAACATGCCGCCGATAATGACGGTGGCAAGTCCACGATAGATTTGTGAGCCAACGCCGGGAATCACCATGAGCGGCAACATGCCGAAGATGCTTGTGAGCGTACTCATATAAATAGGCCGGGCGCGAATGCGGACGGCATCGGCAACAGCGCTGCTGCGGTCGAGGCCTTCCTTCTGTCCGGCACGCGTTTGCATGACCAGCAGAATAGCGTTATTGACGACGAGGCCGAGCAGAATCAGGAAGCCGATGGTGGTTAACAGGTCCATCGCCTGCGTGGTGAACAGATTGAGGACACGTAACGCAATTACCCCGCCGGCGATCGCCAGCGGCATCGATAGCATGACGAGCGCCCCGTCCCAGAGCGAACGGAACATTGCAGCCAGGACGAGGAACAGGACGACTGCCGCAATCGCGAGGTTGGCCTGCATGGTGCTAAATGCTTCTTCGAGGCGATCTGCTGTGCCTCGATAGGCGAGGCTGACATCGCCAGGCATGATGTTTCGCAGCTGTGGGTCGACAATTTCGCGCAGGGTATCGAGCGCTTCCTGGACGGTCATCTCAGGCGGCGGCGTCACCGCAAGCGTCAGGGTGCGCTGGCCATTTACGCGCAGGAGTTGCGTCGGCCCGACCGTGCGGCGGATGTCCGTCAGTTCCCCGATACTCTGGATGCCGGCGAGTGGTGTCGCGATGGGTATGGCCGCAAGTTCTTCCGGCGAGTTCCAGGTTGGCCCTTTGAGAATCATATCCATGCGGTCGTTGCCGTCGAAGTACTCACCGACGAAAGAGCCGCTGGTCAATGCCCGCACGATATTGGCGACGGCAGCCCGATCAAGTCCGGCCGCTGTGATGCGCCTGTCGTTTGGCACAAGCTGCAACTCAGGTTCGGCAATCTGGAGTCCGGGGTTTGGGCGCACCTGGGCGCCGGGAATAGCTTCGTTGATAATCGGCATGGCCTGCATGGCGACATCGGACAATGAGTTGATGTTCGACCCCTGCAGGTCGACATTAATGCTGCGACCGCCGTCGAATCCGAAGTTGAGCAACGACGATCGTTGCACAAATGCCTGTGTGTCCG
>JAHEGH010000101.1 GCA_024639825.1 Gammaproteobacteria bacterium | reverse complement strand
TCACCGCAGGAACTGACTTCCAAACAACGCGGGTATTTTTTGCGAGATCATTCGATACGGACCGACATGTCGATTACGGAGTCGGAATCGGCCTCCACTGGATGGAGTTCGGGGCGTTTGTTAAGCGTAACGTCATCAGTAATCCTGCCGAGGTGTCTACGGTCAAAACCTCGGCTCCGCTGCCAAATATTGGTGCCTGGTATTACTACTCGCCTTCCGCAAAATGGTATTTCGGTGGGCGTCTCGACTGGTTCTCCGCATCCATTGACAACTATGACGGCAGCCTTATCAATATCGCTGCAGGAGCTAACTATCAACTGTTTAATAATTTCGGCATAGGTCTCAAATACCAGATCTTTGAGCTTGATTTGAATGTCAATGAAAGCGACTGGCATGGCGGCGTCAAACAGTCGTTTAAAGGCGTATATGTATACCTGAGTGGCAGTTGGAAGTAGCAAGCGGCGGGCAACATAAAAACGAAAACCGAAGCTACTGGTTACTATTTTCGTTCGTATCTGGTGGGTCAACCATAGTACGGATGTGCAAGTCACGTTGCGGAAACGGGATTTGGATACCGTGCCCGCGCAATTCCTTGAGAATCGCATTGTGCACTTCGTGAATCAATGGCATCCGGTCCCCAAGTTGACGCAGATAAACATGCAGCGTGAAGTCGAGCGAACTATCACCAAAGCCCGAGAAATAGACTCTCGGTGCCGGCTCATCGAGCACCAGTGGTAAAGTCGGAAGGGCGTCGGATATAACCTTGTGTACCAGTCCCACCTCCGAGCCATAGTCAACGCCGACGGGAATAACAACGCGCGTTATAGAGTCGGTCAGCGTCCAGTTGACCACTTGTTCAGTAATAAAGGATTTGTTCGGCACAATTATTTCTTTGCGGTCCCAGTCCGTGATCGTCGTTGCACGTATGCGAATTCGCGATACGGTGCCTGTTAACTGTCCTACTGTCACAGTATCGCCCACTCGTACGGGGCGCTCGAACAAGATGACGAGTCCCGATACGAAGTTCGCCACAATTTCCTGTAGGCCGAAACCCAATCCAACGCTGAGCGCGGCAACAAGCCACTGGATCCGTGACCAGTTCCAACCGATGATGTTCAGGACTGCGACCGTACCAACCATGATTATGAAATAACGAACCAGCGTGTTAATTGCATATCGGCTGCCTGGCTCAACATTCAGGCGCTGTGGAAGAGCGATCTCCATAAACCCGGGCAGATTTTTCGACGCAATTGCAGCTACTACGACCACAAAAAAAGCGAGCAGCAAATCAGCAAGGGTTACTCGTGTAAAGGTCTCCACTCCGTCAACCACAACCGACCTTGACCAAAGGCTCACTCCCTCCAACACGGTGAATGCGGGAAAAATTTCCGACCAGATTTGCCAGCCAGCAATTGCAGCGGCAAACACCAGGCCAGCGCGGAGCAGATTTCGCGATTGCTGGTCAACTGCATCGAGATCCAACGGTTCCGCGGTAATCGCCGGCGCGTCGCCTTCCGCATTATTCTGCGCAGCTGTTTCTTTCTCTGCTTTCTGCGCCTCTCGTTCTTGTAGCAGAATCTTCAGCTCCAGCTTGCGGCGCGACAAGGCCAGCCAACGCAATACCACCATATTGATGATAATGAGTCCGAATGCAACCCAGACGGAGTCCACGAACAGACTCGCCAGTTTCGTCGATGTATAAACGTTCCCCAATAGAGAGATAACGGCCAACAGTAATGGCAAACCAACCGCCACGGCGTACCAGACCCACTGGAATTTGCTCACCCAACTTTGCGGTCGTTGCTTGTAGTAGGAGGCCGCAAGGCCAGTACCCGGATGCACAAGCGGATGAATGACGAACGCCAGAACCAGCATCAAGGGAACAAACAAGAACCTGCCCAGGTTCGAGTTGCCTGTAGCACCTTCAGAAACGAACATGAAAACCGTAGTGAAAACCAGCGGCGTAGCAAAGAAGGTGAGCCGGCCGAGTTGCCGTCTAATAAGTAACGTGTTGGCAGGGTTCCAGGCGAAGTGAGTTACGAATACGCCACCGGGTTCGCTGAGAGTTCTGAGCAACAGCGTGTTAAGAAGGAAGAACGCCGTTGCGGACAAGCCACTTGCAAACGTATCCGAGAATGCTGTCGCTTGAGGCGCCTTGTAGAGGAACCACGCAGTCCCCGCAATAATAAGCGGAACAGGCAGCGCTTTCGCCAGGGCAATCGCCAGCGACCCGATCGTCAAGCCAATGTTATCAGTTGAGAGTTTCCCGATTCTCAGGCTCATTGACGCATAGGTCGCATTCAGTGGCGGGCGCACGAGGAGCAACAGGCCGAGCAGCAGCACGAACGCAAGGGCACTCGCATAGTTTGCGCGCAGGGACTTACCCAGTACCGCAAATGCACCCCGCCACGCGTCGACTGACACTGCCCATTTTGCAGCTTCGCTCACGTCGCTCCACGAACTCTTGAACGCAATAGGTGCGCTTGGAATCCATAGCAGGCTCTGGTTGAGGAACTCTTCGTACTCTCCTGCAGATTCCAGCAGCCGGTCTTGAGCGGCGTCGAGATCCCCGAGAACCTGAAGGTAATTTCGATAACTGTTCTCCATCCGCAACAACAGGTCTGCACGGCTGCGTAAAAGGAGTTGGACCTCGCTAGCGATTGTGGCGATCTCTGCCTCTCCAAGCGCCTCGAGGTCTGCATCAGCCATCAATTCCTGAGCCCTGTCATCCAGTGGCGCCAGCCCGCGCCGCTGTTCCTGGACGAACATGAGCGCCAAACCCGCCTCGGCTATTTCGGCATCTTTTGGCCGGTAGCGGCCGACCTGGGGCAGGCTTCTCCTTTCTTCAATCAGGAGGCGGCCGGTAATTCGGCTATTCCCACCGATTGCGATGAACTGCCTGGACCGTGCAAGTCGACGCTCGATGCTTCTCGTCTTTGTTGTTATCTCAGCGAGTTGGGCTTTGGCCTCTTCGATGTCCGCAGCACCGCTGGGCAGGTTCACCGCCAATGACGCATTGTACTCAGCGAGCGAGCGAACGACAGGATGCTTGTCCGCGGCGGCCAGTTCCGCGTCAATCGCTGCTTCCTTGGCCCGGGTTTCAGCCGCTTGCTGCAAGTCACTCACTAAAGTGCGCAACATATCGGCCCGTTGTTGTAACGTCACCTGTGACCGTGCCGCTACGTCCCTTTTTACCCGTAACAAATCCAGGCGTACCGCGTAACTCAATAATTCCTGTTCCAGCCTGTTGATATCGGAGCCCGCGGCGGCGCGGCGCGACTGGGCGGCAAGCTTGCGTGCGTCCGTGAGTATCTGTTCCTCGCCAATAACAACCGAGCCATCGGCATTTGTAGCGAGTTCCTCCCTGGTTCTCTGTAATTGTGCAATGCGTTCGCGCGCCACAGCCGGGCGTCCAATCTGAGTTTCGACCTGCGAATTGAGTTCAGCCAGCTCGGAGTCAACAGCATAGAGCTCCGCCGTTTCCTTCGCCAGGCGCTGCTGTAGTTCCGCAAGCGGGGAGCTGTCATCGATGCCGAGGCTTTCAATCGTTACAGATTCGGGCGACTGGCCAAGCAGTTGTGCCCGCAACGCATCCGCCTCGGCGGGAGCTGTATCGAGTGAGCCGGAATATTGTTCTGCCATGGCGTCGGCGCTGCGCTTACTCTCGAGTTGGGTCTCCGCAACGCGCAGGAAAGCTATCACGCTGGCACGTGTCTCGGCATCCAGGTCCTGCCGGCCTTCTACTGCCTCGATTGCCGCCCCAATCTGCACGGCTGAGCCATCCTGGCCAATTTCGATCCCGGAGATCAGGATGTCCTGACCGGCGGCTGGCTGAGACAACAGCAGACAACCAGACACTAACAACCCGGCAAACGCTGCCAGTCGTCGCCGGCCGAAGATAAGAACTGAATTCACGAGTGGATACCTTCTTTTCTGGTCGTCAGTATGTTCGTTGCGGCTGTGAACACACTTAATACTCTGCTCACGAGCCGGTTCTACAGTCGGTGGAACCCATTCACCTGGCGCTTGCTGCTTAAACCAGCTCTCTAATTGGAACAGGAGTCGCGCCGCCTGGCAATTCCAGGCCATGACTTCGGGGGCCGGTCTCGCGGCGCCAGAGCGCAACCGCAAAGAAGAAAGCGCCGAGCGCGAGGCCCGCGAAGAAAATGATCATAGGGGTGTAACCGGCGGGGTTGTCAGCCCCTGCGCCGCTGATGTCGTTCAACCAACCAGCCACGAGGTTTGCAACTGTCATACCGGCGGCCTGCATCATAAAGAGCAGACCATAAGCGGTTCCAAGACGGCTCGCAGCGGCCAGTTTGACCACCGATGGCCACAATACTGCGGGAATCAGCGAAAAGCTGATGCCGAGCAGCACTGTTGTCAGCCACAGCCCTCCGGCACCGATGACGACACCGACAAAGGAAAGTGGCAACAGCAGGGAACCAAACACCATTGACAGGGCGCGGCGCCCATACTTGTCGGCGATCCAGCCAAACAGCGGCGTGGCAAATATCGCCGCCAGAAAGACGTAGCTGTTGAGCAGCGCGGCACTCTCGAGGCTTAGCTCGTGCGCGTGCTGGAAATATTTGATGGCGAAGGTGGAACGAAACGGAAATATAACCGAGTAGAACAGGACGCAGAGCGCCAGGATGTACCAAAAAGATCGACCGAAGCGCACGACGTCCCGCCAGCGTACCTGCTCGGTTACCGTCGGCGCTTTAACCAGCGGCTCGGGCGGCGTACTGGATTTGTCGACCCACCAGTAGATAAGAGCAAAAAGCATGCTGAGCGTTGCAAAACCCGCCGCAAGAATCAGTGGTTCCTGCCAACCGCGGTCATAGACCGAACCGGCCCATACCGGTGACAGGTCGGCCACATAAGACCCGCCGCGGGCGATCGCGAGGCTGAGCGCCATCGCAAAAGCTACACCGCCACGAGCAAACCATATTCCCAGTGCGACGGTGACCGCGACCAGCATCGTCTCAGCACCAATACCAAACAACAACCGACCCACCGCCATGGTCACAAAACTCCCCTGCCATGCAGTGAGGATCGCACCGGCCAGACAGATCGCGGTCGTCCAGAGCGTGACCCGCGCTGCCCCAAAACGGTCGACGACGAGACCGCCAATCAGTACCAGGAAGATGTTGGGCAAACTGTAGATTGCATTCAGCGCACCAATTTCGGTGTCGCTGAAGCCGAGCTCTCGCTCCAGTTGTTCCGCGAGAGGGCCGACTGAGTCGTAAACATAGTAGTTGCCGAACATCAGGATGCTGACGAAGGCGAGAATCCACCAGCGAGTGTTGGTGCTGTCGCCAGCCTTTGCAGCATCTGTCATTGTTCCCAGCCTACATGGCGTTCCCGCTCGCGGCAATCAGGATCGCGATGGTATGCCAACCAACGTCGCGTTGAGCATTCTTGCATTACTGCGTTGCTGAAAGTCACGTGCCAGGTAGCAAACCGACCAGGTACATGTCAGCGGCATCGCCGCCGATGGCACGGTTACCTCCCAAACTAACGCGGCCTGCGCCGAACGGCGCGCTGAAGATCCGGTAATTTGTCTGCGTGGTCACCAGCTGTTGACCAGTATCAACGAAGCCTGACGTCCCTGGATCCAACCACTCCGGCATCGACCCCGCATCGGCATCGTACGCAATGTAGACAGTCGCATTGCGATCAAGATCAAATTCCAGGAAGGGCATTGCAGTGCTCCCCGCATCCGACTGCGCGGGCACAATCCAAATGGCCGAAGTCAGCTCTGTGGGGAGATCGGTTAACGTCGCAGCGGAGTCGACGAGATACTCATCGCCGGGCTCCAACAGGTTCTGTTTGTAATTCGTCCGCGACAGCGCATCAGCGGCGAATGGCACGATAGTCGTGCCGGTCGAGTCGCCGAGCAACACGTTGTACCAGAGGTCGGCAATTATCGCGTGTCCGAGAGAATTCGGGTGCAGGTCGTCAGCGAAAAGGTCTTCGCGGACGCGATCTGCTATTTCATCGCCGGTGTCGTCCGGCGCGAAGTAGCCCCAAAGATCAGCGCCTGGCAAGGCCCCGGCGAGATTATTGGTGATCCCGTTGTTGTATTGGATGATTTTTTGGTTGGCGTCTGACGAAAGCGGGTTGCTGCCGCCCAGAATGGGGGGCAGCGTAGCAATACGCACAGTCATACCCTCCGCCGCCAACCGGTCAACGATGGACTGCATGTCGCTTTCGAACGCGGCTGCTGTTCGATCGGAGTTAGCGTCATTGGTCCCCAGCTGTACAAGCGCCGCCGATCCGGACGGGTGACGCTCAATGATTGACTGCAGCCGTAACAGATCCGTGTCGGCTGCATCGTCACCCCCGACGCCCTCGTTGTAGATGATCACTTCGCTCGGTGGCATAGCTTCAAGGCGGCTCGCCAACACCGACGCATACGCGGTATTGGAGAACACGCGAAGCGCATCATCATTGTCAGAAGCATAAGTGTCGCCAATGCCGTTAGTGATGCTGTCGCCAATAGCGAGGATATAGTCGCCACCAATAGCGAAGTCCACACTGTGCGATTCGACGGCGTTGTTTCCCGAATCCAGGATCCTGGCCGTCACGGTAGCCGGCCCCGCTGGAACAGAAGAGAAGGTTGTCGTCCATGGAGGAGCTGCGAGAGTAACGGGGGGCTGGCCGTTCATTGAAAACTCGACGGCCCCTCCCGCCGGCAGACTTCGCACGACTGCCGCTGCTTCGACCTGGGTACCCGGTACCACCGTCATGCCGACCGGCAAAACGAGCTTCACATCGGGCGAGGCCAAAATTGGTGCAATAACGATATCGTCAAACCTGGATGGCGACTGCGTGAACAGGCCGACCGAGCCGAACGTATGTGCGCTGTCCATTGCAGCCATAACGGGTGAGCCGTCGATATTGACCCTGATATCCTGACCTTCAACGTCGATATCCAAAGTAAAAGGACTTTCCGGATTGTCGCCAAACGCATTGATAGCGAGTGTAAAGAACACGCCTCCCTCACGCTTTTCGAGGCGCCCAAACCCATAGCGCGTATTGAGTGTGAATCTGTAAAAATTATCCGCATCACGATAGCGGAACAGAATGCCGAGGCTCTCGGCCCGACCGGTACCGGTTCTTTCGAGCCGCACCGACACCCGGTAGTCAGTCAATGATGCGCCGGCTGGCAGCCACGCATACGAACCGAGATGGTAACTCTCCTCAAAACTGGTGACTGATTCGATCGCGTTCGCCTGCAGCAGCGCTCCTCCGCCAACGCTCCATGCGCCTGCTAACGAAGTCTCATTGACAAATTCCCAGCCGTCGCTATCGCCATCATCGAAATTGTCGGAGAACGGCAGCCCCAGCGGCGCCACTTCGCCAACCAGCGTCACTGCCTGCAACGTAACGTTGTCACCGCTCAGCTTCGAGTAACGAACTGTCAGTGTCTGTCCTGGTGATGCCGCCTGGAAGTTAATCGTCAGGGTACGATCAAACGGGTTCGACAGGTCTTCCACCGTCGTCACGTACGGCGGCACCGTACCATCACTCAGACTGACCTCGATCCGGCCCCGAGCCTGGTAACCGCCCAGGTGCACCGTTAACGTCTTCGTCGTCGTGTCCGCCGGCACGGTGAACTCAAAGCCGTTACCTGCACCCACGAAGTAGAGACCTGCCGTCGTGTTACCTGAACTCGTCGGCGTCCCGTCCGTCCAGCTATAGGCCGACCGCGAATTACCCCCCTGGAAGCGGCGTCCCGACGACCCCAGTGTCGTGATACTACTGATCTGCGGCGTCACACCCGACTTGCGGTTCACCGACGTCGCCGTGTTCAGACCCCAGTGTGCCCAGTCCGCGCTGCCTTCCGACGTCAGGTTGATACTCGATGGTGTGCTGCTGACCGATGCACTCAGCGCGCCACTGTCACCGAGCACCGTCAGCGTCACAGCAACCGTATCCTGCACATAACCCGTTGCTGTCGCCGTAATCGTACCGCTGTACTGCCCCGCACTGAGACCGCTCGGGTCCGCCGTCACCGTGACCGTTCCTGCCGGGGTCGTGCCCGACGGCGGACCCACTGTCAGCCACGACGGTGAATCCGATGTCAGCGTGAACGCAGCAGCCGTGCTGTCCGATGCCGACAGCGACATCTGCTGTGACAGCGGTGTCGTGTCACCCTCGTCCGCCG
>JAHEGH010000009.1:71110-78302 GCA_024639825.1 Gammaproteobacteria bacterium | reverse complement strand
GATCCCGCAACGAGATTAACGGTCGTGGCGCGACGAGCTTGGCAAGCACGGGCAAGGCCCTCTGCACAGCCTCACGCCCTGCCCTGGACAAGGCATCCAATCGGGCATCGTCTTGCAGCAATTCAAGAACGTTTGCCTGTGTGTTTCCAGTCACGAGCGCATGCAGGTCGGTCCAGTCGAGCCCTATCCAGGGCGCGCGCAAGAGACCGAGCCAGGCAATGCGATCACCCGAATGTGCAGCCGCGCGTGTGAGCGCCATGACCTCAATAATCTCAGGCAGATCCGTCAGCCTGTCGATCTCGATGGCCTGATAGTCGATTCCATCCTGCCGCAACGCGGCAAGCAACGGCGGCAACTGATTGCGGCCACGAACCAGAACGGCAATGTCGTCGTCAGGATAATTCCTGAGCGTATCTGCGATAAGTTGGCATCCGATCTGCGCTTCTGTCTGCTTGTCGCTGCCGAAGACGGGATGGACCACGCACTTCCCGGTGTCACCCAACTGCGGAACCGCGAGAGCCTCTGAATAGCTCACCGA
Organism: Gammaproteobacteria bacterium; assembly: GCA_024639825.1. Classification (GTDB taxonomy): domain Bacteria; phylum Pseudomonadota; class Gammaproteobacteria; order Steroidobacterales; family Woeseiaceae; genus UBA1847. Next base: position 77,764 of record JAHEGH010000009.1, on the reverse strand, counting down.
CCCGCTTCCCGGGTCGTCCTGTGCCGCAAGGACTGACGGGAATACAGCGTTGAACCAGTCAACCAGTTTTTCGCCTGATCGGAAATTCCTGCGGAGTACCAGTGGTTCCAGCGTAATGTGACCGATACCGTGTTTCCTGGCGAGAAGGAACTGGCCCACCTCGGCGTTGCGGAAGCGGTAGATCGACTGCATCGGATCACCGACACAATACAGTGTTCTGCCATCGCCGGGCTCCCATCCGCCCGTCAGCGACTCCAGCATTCGGTACTGCGCACTGGACGTATCCTGCATCTCGTCCACAAGCAGGTGGCGGACCTGGTAATCAAGCAGCAACGCGACATCGCCCGGGTTCTCCGCCGTACCGAGTGCGTCATCTGCGGTAATCGCAATATCAATATGATCGGCCAGTCCCTGCTCCGAAAAAAGCCGTTTCAATTCTCCACTGGCCAACGGCAGCAAGCGGAACAACGCGAGCAGAACAGCCCACTGCTCATCGCTGTAGCGAATCGGCGGCAGGGCTCGCACGTTGTGCAGGAGCTCGGCGAGATCGGCGCAAGACGCCAGCTCCGCCAAGAGTTCCTTGATCGTGTCCTTCTGTGCCTTCTGGTCGGGCGGGAAGCCCTGTCGTTTATCGACCTGCTTCCGGAACGTGCCGGACAAGGTCAGCAGCAATTCGGCAACGCCGCGCCACTGCGATGCAGCGGCAGCTTCGCCTGCCGGAAGATCGCTCATGCCGGCCAACGCGCAAATTGGGTGGTCTGTGTTGCCTTCCTCCCGCAGGTTACTCCCCGCGTAGTCGAGCAGCGCCGCAAGTTCGTGCCGTATCGCGGATGGAAAAGACGCCGCCGTCAGAGCCAGGTGTTCCCCCACAGCCATCTCCAGGTTGCCCTCAAGCCTGTGTCGTAGTGCAACGGCTTCTTCCTGGGACAAGGAGCCGCTTCCCGTAAAGGGTAGCCACTGATCCCTCGTACCCAGCATGCGTGCGAGATAGTCGACGTAAATGCCAGTGTTGTTGTCCAGATGACCCAGCACTTCTGATGCGACATCGTGAACCGCGCCAGTCATAGCAACATAGTCCAGCGTCGCCATTGCAGCAGCACGATGCAGGGCGAGCATCTCGGCATCGACGACAATTCGAACGCCACTCGCACTGGCAGGCGAACTGATCGGCCGCGAGCGCGCTATCGCTGCGTTCAGGGAGTCGAGCGTCTGGACCCGCATGCGTCGCGGATTGGCCAGCAGATTCCAGTTGTTCTGCGCATCACGATGCAACGCCGCCGCTGCCAGTTTCGCGGTCCGCAACAAGTGTTCCTGCTCAGGCTGCTCACCACGCTGCGACCGGCGCAATGCAGCGAGCACCCGAAGTTGCATTTCCGCTGCCGCCTTGCGCGTGAATGTAATCGCAATGATTTCTTCCGGCTGATCTACAACAGCCAGCAGCCGCAGGTATCGCTGGATGAGAAGTTCGGTCTTGCCCGACCCTGCCGGCGCCTGGACGATAAACGAACGCGTCACATCCAGTGCTTCATCGCGCGCCTTGAGATCGTCGTCCAGGAGTTTCTGCTCAGACGTCATTGCGCAACTCCGTGAATCGCGTGAGCAGGTTGAGAGGCCTCGCATCGGTCATGGCCACGGACATGTTCATGCGTACATCACCGGTGGTCAGTTCGGCACAGGCAGTACGTACGAGATTCGACCAGCCAGCCAGCTGTTCAGGCCACATTTCGGGATCCGTATAACCTGCGCCGGCACCATTGAACCCCATGTTTCGTGAGTCGACATTGACGAGCGCGAGCGCAGCAACCGGCTCATCTACCGCACAGGCATAGGCGACAAGTTGAATTTCCTTTGGCTCTCCTTTCGCCGTCAAGAACTTCTTTTCGGCACCCGTCTTGTAATCCAGGATCGCGATTCGATCATCGGGCAGGCGATCTATCCGGTCCACACGCAGTTTCAACCTGACCCCCGCTTCCGCAAACTCAACACTGCGCTCGACACTGTCAACAATGAAAGCATCTCGTGCGATATCGATAGCAATGAAGTCATGCAACAGCCCGGCAACCCGACGGCGTTCCATGGCCAGAAGTGCGAGCAGTACCTTGTCCGCATTCCTCTCGTGGCGACCGAATGCAAAGTCGATAGCGCTGGAGATGCGCTGTTCGATATCGGTCCACCCTTCGATGGCGTCGCGCGAGGGCTTGTCGAAGTACAGTTGATAAAGCGCGTCATGTATCAGGTTGCCTCGCAATAGCGCCGGCAAACCATCGGTCTGTTCGTCGAGGGTACGCACGCCGAGCCGCCCGCCGAGAAACGCGGCTATTGGATCGGTTAGCTGGTTCTGAATAGTGCCCGCTCCGCCTGACAGGCGCTCATCAGGCGCAATCGGCGGCACCCTGTCTGCAACGTCGGCGAGACTTGCTGTTCCGGTAAGTTCTGCGGCAAATAAGCCTGGATCAGGAAACGCATCAGCGTCGGCGGGCTGCGATGCCGGTAGCAGGTCGCTCGGCGTCTGTTCTGCGTCATCCTCGGTCAGCGGATAGCTGCAAACCATCAGGGGAGCAGCGGCACAAAGATGCTCGAGTAAGCGCCGTGCATAGGCAACCGTGTCATCGGGCGTTGCATCCGGCATGCCGTGTTGTTCCTGCAAGCGCCTGGATACGAGCGCCGAGGGATTGCCTGCCGGCGGCCAATGCCCCGCAGTGACGCCAGTCAGCCACAGCGCATCAAATTCCAGTCCTGACGCTTCAAGGGGCCCCATCAGGTGCACGCGTGCATGCTCTGACTCCGGCTGAAATACCGCATCGGCGGCCATGCTCTCGAGCTGGTTCAGCGCGGTCTCCAGAGACATCCGCGAACTAACGAGGTCCATCCGCGCCAGGTCATTCAGGAGATCGCGCCAGCGATTAACAAGTTGAAATTCAGCACTTCTGAGGCGCTGTTTCCCCGGCCATCCCGCCGCTTTGAGGATTTCATCAATGGTCACAGCCCAGTGTGCCGGCGAAGCGGCGCCACCGAGGTCCCTGCGATTCTTCGTAACGGCCGCAACGCGCTGTAGCCACTCCGCAGAATCAGCGGATTCGTCCTTCCCTTGCAGCGCCGACGTGATCATGGATGGCGACCAGTTCCGGTCCGGCAGCCTTCGCAGGCGCAACTCCAGCTGTGTGCGCCCACTGCCCGGGCCAGCCACAACCAGCGGCGACCTGAGTAGTTGCGACACCTCGGTGGCGCGGAGATCTCGTACTAGCCAGCGCAGCCAGAGCAACCCAATTGAAATCAATGGGTAGCTCGCGAGCTTGCGGCCATAGGAAACATTTAGTGCATCGGCAAGATGCGTCGGGGACAGGCGGTAGCCTGGCATGAGCCCTTCGCGCACCAGCCCGGCCATTCGTGGCGCGTCCCGTTCAAGTCCGTTGGCCACAATCGCAATATGGTGCTCGGGGTCTTCTTCGAGACGCTTTCTTGCCCAGGTGCCGGCGGCGCGCAATTCGCCGTCTGCGGTTGCAAATGGCACCAGCACAGGTTGGTCGGCACGTACCGGAACTGGCACATCGACGACGGCGCAGCCTGCCTTTGCAAGATGCACCCTGATTCGGGCTGCCGAAGGCTTTTCCCGATCAAATCCCGCGAAGGTGTAACGCCCGGCAGCCGCAATGTCACCGTCGGCAATCAGTTTGGCCACGTGAGCCGCAAGCCCGGCATCGTCGATCCAGGATTCGCGCTCCAGCAAGCCAGCATAGCGTCCGGCCGCCGCTGCAAACGCCTTGTGATCCGAACTCAACGATGCCCTTGCGACATCGCGAATCGAAACGTCCCAGTCGGACAGTCGCTGCCAGGAATCACGGGCAAGACGCACCAGGTTTGCGACTCCGACGGCGTCCTCGCCTAATTCCCTGCGCAGGCAACGATCCCACAGCAGAGCGCTGTGATAAGCATTGATTCGCGTTGGCAGGTGTTCTTGCCGACTGGCCTCGCGCAGCTGTGCGTCGAGCCAGTCGGGCCATGCCAAAATACGTGGGCTAGGCCACGCGAGAACGCCGGCTTCGACCTGTCGACGCGCGAACTCCTGCTTCAAAACCCGAGCGAGACGCCTGTTTGCCGTGATGACGGTCGACGTCCCATCGAGCGCTCCAGGCAACCAGTCGTACATCTTCAGGCGTGCGGTGCCAGACAGGCATTAATCCGCTCGAAGACGATGTTTATGGTCTCCGGGTCAGGCAGTGTCGTTACGCGGAAATGGTCCGAATAGGGCGTATTAAAACTCGTGCCCGGCGCCACGAGCACATGCTGTTTTTCAAGTAACTCAAGCGCAAATGCCTGATCATCCAGTTTGCCCGAGAATCGTGGGTCCAGACGAATGAATGCGTACATCGCACCCATTGGCTTTTGCAGACTGAGATAATCACTGGCTGCCACACAATCGATGATGGCCTGCCGTGACTGGTATAGGCGTCCTCCCGGACTCACCAGGTCAACAATACTCTGGAAACCGCCCAGTGCCGTTTGCACTGCCCATTGCGACGGCACATTGCTGCATAAGCGCAGCGCCGCCAGTAACTCCATACCATGCAGATAGTCGCTCGCGCGTTCGAGGTCACCGCTAAACACGCACCAGCCTACGCGATAGCCGCACGCCCTGTAGATCTTCGATAAGCCTGAATAGGTCAGGCAGACCGTGTTCTTTACGAGCGTAGCCAAGGGGATGAACTCCGCACCGTCGTACACCATCTGGTCGTAAATTTCGTCGGCGAGCACGACCAGCCCATGGCGCTCAGCCAAAGCCACGATCGCTTCAAGCGTGTCCCGACTGTAAACAGCACCACTCGGGTTGTTCGGGTTGATGACAACGACTGCACGCGTGCGCTCACTGACGAGTCGCTCCATATCGTCGATATCGGGAATGAAACCGTTCTCGGGACGACAGGCATAGTGCTTGGCCACGCCACCATTAAGCGCAACGGCGGCGCTCCAAAGTGGGTAATCAGGGCTCGGGACGAGGACTTCATCGCCCGGGTTCAGCAAGGCTCGCAGCGAGAGGTCGATCAGTTCGCTAACGCCATTGCCGATGAACACCTCGTCGGCTGTGACACCAAGTACGCCGCGATTCTGCTGCTGCATTACGACGGCTTCACGTGCCGGAAAGATTCCCTTCTGGTGACAGTACGGCTCGGCCTGGGCGAGGTTCTCGATCATCGCAAGCCGCATGGTCTCCGGCGTGCGAAAGCCGAACAGACCGGGGTTACCGATATTCAGCGAAATGATTTCGTAGCCGCGCTTTTCGAGCTCCAGAGCATGATTGGCGAGCTGACCGCGGATCTCGTAGCGCACGTCTTTGAGAACCGCACTGGTCTGGATAGGTTGTTCCATAACGAGGGCTGTATTTGAGGGTTAATAATCAGATCGCGGCGTCATTCCGCAGTGCCGCGATCATGTTCGCAGAGTACCCCAACCACTCGCGCAAAACCTCATCTGTGTGTTCGCCGAGCAACGGTGGAGCACGCTCATAGTGCACCGGTGTATCGTCGAAAGCGACCGGATTCGATACGGTCGGTACCGTTTCGCCGGCGCCATTCTGCAAATGCCGCACGAGCCTGCGTTCGCGTGCATGTTCGTTGCTCAGCACCTCGCCAATATCATTAATCGGTCCGGCCGGAACTCCGCCTGCCGTAAATGCCTCGAGCCAGAATGCGGTGGTCTTGTTCCGTAACTGTTCCTGCAGAAGTGCGATGAGCGCAGTTCGGTTTTGGATTCGCGCGGCATTATTCGCGTACCGTGCGTCGGTACCCAGGTCGGGCATACCGACAATTTCCATACAATGGCGAAACTGTCGGTCATTTCCCACGGCGAGGATCAGGTTGCCGTCGCTGGTTGCAAACGCCTGGTACGGAACCAGGTTCGGGTGCGCCGTCCCCATGCGGCGCGGCACCTCGCCACCCACCAGGTAATTCATGTTCTGGTTGGCAAGCCATGCGACCTGACTATCGTACAAGGGCACATCGATGCGCTGTCCGCGCCCTGTGGTGGCTCTGGCAGTCAGTGCTGCGAGCACGGCGGTGGTCGCATACATACCGGCCATAATGTCGGCAATAGCGACACCGACCTTCTGTGGTCCACCCGCTTCGCTGTCAGGCGGACCCGTGATACTCATCAGGCCGCCCGACGCCTGAATCATTGCGTCATATCCGGGCTTGTCAGCACGAGAACCTTTCTGCCCGAAAGCGGAGATTGAACAGATTATCAGGCGGGGGTTGTCGGCCAGGAGCTCTTCCGGATCGAGGTTGTGACGTGCCAACGTTCCGACTCTGAAGTTCTCAAGCAGCACATCCGCTTCCTTTGCCAACGCCCGAATCAGCTTCTGGCCACCGTTTGTTGCGATATCCACGGTTACCGAGCGCTTATTTCTGTTGGTGGATAAGTAGTACGCCGATTCACCGCCCAGCCACGGCGGTCCCCATTGACGGGTATCGTCGCCGTGCTGAGGCCGTTCGATTTTTACAACATCTGCGCCATAGTCGCCAAGCAGTTGGCCTGCCCAGGGGCCCGCCAGGACTCGGCTCATGTCGAGGACACGGATATTTTGCAGTGAGGTAGTCATGGTACGCACAGAGTACCCAAATCCAGCGCATAAAAAACCCGGCCAACCGGACTAACGAAGCT
>JAHEGH010000009.1:0-71010 GCA_024639825.1 Gammaproteobacteria bacterium | reverse complement strand
AAGGTTGGCCGGGTGGGTCCGCACGGAGATTGCGGATCGCGTGACGTAGTCAGCCGGCGATTACTCGCGGGCGGCTTCGTCCAGCTCTTCTACCTCAGCGCCTTTCACTTCCTGAGGCGCTGGTGTTTGTTCGATTTCAGGCTCCTTCTTGCCGAACTGGATCAGGAGATATTCTTTATCTTCTTTGGTCAGCTCCCGTATCGACATGATGCGTATTGCACCGAAGTCACCACTCATGCTGTCGTCGTACCTGATGCCATCAAATCCGGCGCAAACTCGATTGGTCGTTGTGTCGAATTCAATATAACGACTGCTTCTCAGGCCGTGTGCCCTGCGCCGCAGTACAACGTGGTAACTGCGACGACTGGAGGCATCGACAATGAGGTTTTGCTCATCCAGAACGGTGTATCCTCGGATACTTGGCTTGTGGATGCAATCGTTGACCCGGGATGTGCTGTCCCCCGCGGCCGTTTCATCGCCCTCGGGAGCGCTGGCACATGCTACTAAACTACAAGAAATAAGAACTATAAGCAGTTGTTTTATATACATAAGACACGCTCAAAAACCCGTGGTATAAACGCGACAAGCGTCCTGCCGGACGTCGTCATCCGTCTCCCAGTTAGACCGCAACTCATCTCAAAGTTTACGCCAAATCCGCAGTGCCTTGACCCTTATTTCAGGCCTCTCCGGTGCCAATCGGGCGCTCAGAATCCCGAATCCATTCGCTCCAGGAGCCCACATAGAGGCGAGGCTCCCTGAAACCGGCCTCAAGGCCGGAAATGGCCAGATGGCATGCTGTCACGCCCGACCCGCACATCACGCTCCAGTGCGTCTCTCGATCCCTGCCAAGCACAGTCTCAAGTAGTGCCGCCCTTTCCGGCAAAGGTCGCCACGTACCTTCTTCAGTAACGAAGTCACCGAACGGTGCGTTGATCGCGCCCGGAATGTGCCCTGCCACGGGATCGATGGGTTCATGTTCACCCAGGAACCGTGGGCGATCGCGGGCGTCCACCAGGTTGCGGTCACGGATGGATGCCAGATCCGCTGCAAGCTCGTCAGTCGTTAGCACCAGAGATCCATTTGGATTTGCCGTAAATACTGATGGCTTTCGCCGCGGTTCGTCGACATGGATCGGCAGGCCCAGCGCGTTCCATTGAGCGAAGCCACCATCGAGGAGGCGAATGGACTTGAGACCAAGCCAACGCAGTATCCACCAGGCCCTCGCCGCCAGTGATCCGTTACCTGCGTCGTACACGACCACGGTATTTGCATGCCCTATGCCCAACTTTCCAAGAGTGGCGTTGATCTGATCGATGTCGGGCAAAGGATGCCGCCCGGTATCGGGATAAACAGGCCCTGCCAGATCACGGTTAAGGTCAAGGAATACAGCGCCCGGGATATGGCCGGCTTCATAAAGCTGACGACCGGTCTGTTCGTTTGCATGTTCGAACCGGCAATCAATGGCAACGCAGCGCTCCTCGTCGAGCATCCTCGCCAACGTTGGCGCATCGATCAAAATTCGCTCCGGGGTCATAGAGATACCATGTTTGCCATAACAGATTTCACGTACTTGTACACGGTCCCCTAGTCTTGGACAATACCATCCCGGCGGGTATCTCCCCGCCCCCCTCCACCGTTAACCGGGAGCCAAATAAGTGGATAAGATCATTGTCGGCCTGAAACGTGTTGTGGATTACAACGTCCGCGTGCAGGTCAAGAGTGACGGCAGCGGTGTCGAAACCGACGGCGTCAAGATGAGTATTAACCCCTTTGACGAGATCGCGCTGGAAGAAGCGTTGCGAATCAAGGAAAGCGGCGCTGCAACCGAGGTGGTGGCCGTTTCAATCGGTACCTCTGAGTCCCAGCAGCAGCTTCGAACGGGCCTCGCGATGGGGGCCGACCGTGCCATCCTGGTGACGGTTGACGGCGACATTGATCCTCTAAGCATTGCCCGGGTATTCAAGGCGCTCGCCGACAAAGAGAATGCCGGTCTGGTCATGCTCGGAAAGCAGGCGATCGACGGCGACAACAGCCAGGTCGCACAAATGCTCTCCGCCATCTGGGGTCGCCCACAGGCTACCTTCGCGTCCGGTGTAACGATAGAGGGCGACTCAGCAAGGGTTGTACGTGAGGTTGACGCGGGCCTGGAAACCGTCGAGGTAGACCTCCCGGCTGTCCTGTCGGTCGATCTGCGCCTCAACGAGCCACGCTATGTGAAACTGCCCGATATTATGAAAGCGAAGAAGAAACCGCTGGATGAGGTGCCGCTCGCTGATCTGGGTATCGAGCCTGGACCGCCAATCAAGGAGCTCAAGTACGCTGCGCCGGAAGGCAGACAGCGCGGTGTGACCGTCGATGATGTCGCCGGCCTGGTTGCAGCACTCAAAGACAAGGGACTCGTGTAATGACCAAAGTACTGATCGTCGCCGAACACGATGGTTCGGCCCTCAACCCCAGCACCGCCAAGTGTGTCAGCTGTGCAGCCGCGATTGATGGCGCAGAAATTGACATAGTAGTTCTTGCCGCCGCTACGGCGGACATCGCAGCGCAGGCAGCGGAGATCGATTCAGTCTCTCGCGTATTGACGATCGAGCGCGCGGAAAATGAAAAATCGATAACGGCCGTACTGGCACCACAGATTGCCGCAATTGCAGGCGACTACAGTCATATACTGGGTCCGTCGACCACCTTCGGCAAGGACCTGATGCCGCACGTCGCTGCCCTGCTTGGCGTCAATCAGGTCAGCGACATCATGACCGTCGAAAATAGCCACACATTCAAACGACCCGTCTATGCCGGCAATGCGATCGTGACCGTTGAGGCTCCGGAAGGCAGCACCGTTGTGGCTACCGTGCGGGTTGCATCCTGGCAGGCTGCAAACGGCGGCAATTCGGCAGCGATTGCTGCAGTTGACGCTCCTGCTGAGCTGCCGACACATACGCGCTATATTGGCCTGGAGTCCGCTGCCTCTGACAGACCTGATTTGCAGACCGCAGCCAGGGTCGTGGCGGGTGGGCGTGCGCTCGGCAGCGAGGAGCAGTTCGGCCTCATCTATCAGCTGGCCGACGCGTTGGGCGCTGGTGTCGGTGCATCTCGTGCCGCTGTTGATGCGGGCTTTTGCCCGAACGAATTACAGGTTGGCCAGACGGGCAAGATCATTGCGCCGGATCTCTATATCGCAATTGGCATTTCGGGAGCCATTCAGCACGTAACGGGGATCAAGGACGCCGGAACCATTGTGGCAATCAACAAAGATGAGGAAGCCCCCATTTTTGAAGTTGCTGACATTGGGATGGTTGGCGATTTGTTCCAGATTCTTCCGGAACTAATCGCCGCAGTGAAGTAGCCACGCTACAGGGTGGTGCACACGGAGATACCTGAAAGATCTCCCCCGGATTCGCTCGGTTGAGACCAAGCGGGGGACATGTTTCACATGTCCCTCAAAGAGCAGCCAGGATAGCCTCTGCCTTGGACACTTCGAACTCCGCGGGTGCCTCGATGGCCACGTGCGTTGCCACACCGTCGTCAACGACAATGGCAAAGCGTTGGCCGCGCATTCCCATCCCGAATGAGCGCGCATCAAGTTCGAGACCCAGAGCCCGAGTGTAGTCGCCATTGCCGTCGGCGAGCATAGTAATCTTGTCCCCGACGTTGCGGTCTTTACCCCAGGCTGACATCACAAACACATCGTTCACGGCCATACAGGCCAGCGTATCAACCCCCTTGGCTGCCAACTCGTTCGCCAGCTCTACGTAGCCCGGCAGGTGGTTCATTGAGCATGTCGGCGTAAAGGCGCCTGGAACGGACACGAGGACGACTTTCTTTCCGGCAAAGAGCTCGCCCGTAGAAAGGGAACCGGGACCGCTGCTGGTCATGATACCGAAGGTACCGTCGGGCATCTTGTTTCCAATTGCAATCGTCATTACTTCGCGCTCCAGTTTCAGTAGTCGTTTTCCGCCACGTGCACTACGAGGCCATCAAGTTCATTAGTCACTTCAATCTGGCAGGTAAGTCGACTGTTGTCCTTACGTTCGAAGGCCGCGTCCAGCATGCTGTCCTCCATGTCGTCCATTGCCGGCATCTTATCGAGCCACGCTTCATCAATATAGCTGTGGCACGTCGCGCAGGCGCAGGCGCCCCCGCACTCGGCAACAATGCCGTCAATATTGTTATTGATAGCACCTTCCATAACAGAGTAGCCGTTTTCTACCTCTACTTCGTTTCGCGTGCCATCTGGCGAGATATAAGTGATCTTGGGCATTGTTGGTGTCCGGTCTGATCAAAGGCGCAAAATGATAAGGGCGTTGACCGTGTCCGGTCAACGCCCTGACATTAGCGAATCTGTTTCCTAAAGAGCCTTTACTGCCTCTCGCTTCGCCTCAAGTTGCTGGCGCTTCTTGCGTGCCGCTTCCTCAGCGAGTCGAATTTGTCGGTTCCGCTCGACTTCCGCGTCGATCACGGTAATCCACTGGCCCGCCGTCCGCTGTGAGCGAGGCGTCTTCGCAGCAGCGGTGAACGCCGCTTTGGCATCCGCGTAGCGACGCAGGTTGTAAAGGCACATGCCGAGAGAAATCTGAATATTATCCGGATTCTTCAGGCCACCTTTACGAATAGCCGTATTGGCAGATGATACGCATTCGCTATACTTGCCAACATTAAGGAATGCATTCGCAAGCCGTAGGTCGAGTTCACCATCAGTGGCGAGTTTGGCGGCCGCCTGAAGAGCTGGGATGGCCTTCTGGTCTTCCATGGAAAGCATCCAGGCTTGAGACAGCAGGCGATAGTTCTTTTCATTCTTCGCTACGATTCCTGCGTCCATCTTCTCCTGCAGAAGCGTGGCGGCCTTGTAGGGCACCTCGGCCTGCAGGTAAAGCTGCGCCATGGTCACAAACTCAGTGTCTTTGACCAACATGCCCTGCGTATGGGCGGCATCGTAGGCGTAGATCAGCTTCTCGTCTTCGCCAAGCTCGGTGTACGCACCGGCCAGTGATTTCCAGTAACGGGCTTTTGGCCAGTTCTGCAACAGCGTCTTCTGGATATCCCGAACCTTGCGGTAGTCTTCCTGCTGGAAATAGGCGAAGTTCAGGAGATTCCACCAGTCTTCCTTAACAGGCTTGCCGCGTTCGTTCGCAACTCGCATCGCGTTGTCGATCGAAGGAATCATTTCCTTGTAGCTATTGAGGTTATAGTAAAGCTGAGCCTGAAGGATATAAGGCTCGGGCGCTGGATTCGGCTCAAGAGTGAACCATTTGTTTAGCGTCGTGAGCGCCTTCGCGTAGTTTTCCTCCATGGTCAGCAACTGCGCCATGGTGTACGTCGTCTGCTTGGCCATTTGCGGTTCGAGCGTTGGCAGTGCAAGCATTCTTTCGTAGGTACGAATAGCGTTGGTAATATCGTCGATGTTGTAGTACACGAAACCGATATAGTTAAGCACGTTGGCTTGTTCGTACTCGGTCAGCTTGTCGGGGTTATACAGGCTGTTCAGAGACTTCAGCGCCTGCTGATACTCTTTCGCATCAACCATCTCCTGAGCTTTCTGAATACGCTCATAGACTTCCTTGCTGACAGCCTGAGCCTGCTTGGTTTTGGTGGTGTCCGTATCAGCATCAGCCCGCTGCGACTGCGCTGCAGCGTTACCGAAAGCCAGTACGCCGGCAATCACCGCCAGGCACAGCTGCAAAGTAATTCCACGATTAGATTTCATTTAAATACTTCCTCATGAACGGCATCCCGCCTTTGCATGCAAGCGCTCTATTCCTCTAGCTGGAATGAGATACGCGTCTTAACGCCAGGCACACTGACCGGCACACCATCTACCACACGCGGCTTGTACTTGAACTTCAACACAGCCCGGATTGCAGCGCGCTCAAACAGACTGCTTGTTGACTGCAGTACGATCGGGTCTTCGACCGAGCCGGTGGTGGTTACCGTGAAGGACAAATCCACGAAGCCCTCGAGGCCGCGCGACAAGGCTCGGGCAGGATATACCGGGGCAACACGTACGATCGGCAGATAGTCGCCCTCAGCGATATTCATGCCGCCGGGACCGCCAATATCAGTGTTTGCACTGACCGTCGGCGGTGCAACGTTAATCGATGGAGCATCCGGATTGACGTTATCCATATCCTGCGGCGGAGTTTCCGGGGGTGTTTCAGGCGGCTTGGGCGGCTTTTCGGGAACGATATCCTCGACATTGAGGTTCTCATTACGCTTCACACGCACAAACTCGAGTTTGTGCCGCTCGCGCGGATCCGTGAGCGCCTGCTTACCGGTGACGATCAGCAACTGCATAACGAACAGCAGGCTTATCGTCACGGCCGAGCCGACAACAATTGAAATAATATAACGACCTAGCATGGTCCTGTTCTCCTGAGCGGAATAGCCGCTTCGTGTGCCACCCGCCTCGTTTCTGTTACGACAGACATAAGCCGCCCGGGTTCCTAGTCGTTATCCGAGGCGATAGCGACGTTGGTGACGCCGGCCGCCTTCGCTGCTTCCATAACGATTACCAGGGTCTCGTGGGTTGAGCCCTCGTCGGCCTGGATTACAATCGAACCCTTGGGGTTCTCAGCGTGCAAGCGTTCGATAATGCCGCGCACGGCACGAGGATCTCGTTCCTGACGATCAATCCAGATCTCATCGTTGGGGCTGATGGCGATCAGGATAGCGGCGTCATCCTGGGTATCCGCGGTATAGGTATTCGGGCGTTCAACCTGAATACCGGCTTCTTTGATAAATGTTGCCGTAACAATGAAGAAGATGAGCATGATAAACACGACGTCAAGCATCGGCGTCAGGTTAATCTCATTTTCTTCCTCTTCGACGTTTAAAGAGCCGTGTTTTCTAGCCATTAATTCAGTCCTTCCAATTCCCGCCTATCGTTGTCCTGCCTAGCGTGTGTCCGCAATAGAAATACTGTAGACACCGGCAAGCCGCGCTGAGTCCATGACTTCGACGAGCATCTTGTTGCTCGACTTGTTGTTCGCTTGAATAACCACAGAACCATCGGGGTTCTCAGCATGCAGGCGCTCGATATTGGCGCGCACTGCACGAGGGTCGATCAGGCGACGGTCGATCCAGATTTCGTCGTTGGCGTTGATCATCACAAGGATGTTGGCGTCCTCCGGTTCGCTCTGTGTCATCGGAGCGTCCGGTCGGTTCACGTCAATCCCCACTTCTTTGATAAACGAGGCAGTGACGATGAAGAAAATGAGCATGATGAACACGACGTCAAGCATCGGCGTCAGGTTGATCTCATTCTCGTCCTCGTCGACATGGATATCATCAAGATGTTTTCTCATGGCGATAGTCCCCTAGTGATCCATCGTGAGTGAGTCCTCGAGGAACTCGACCTCGTGGGCTGCACGACGGCTCAGCAACGTAATAAGCAGAACGCCCGAGAGCGCCCCGACCATACCCGCCATTGTTGGAACCGTGGCCTGGGATACGCCGGCTGCCATAGCCCGCACATTGCCCGAACCGGACACGGCCATTACCTGGAACACACTGATCATGCCCGTCACCGTGCCTAGCAGGCCAAGCAGCGGACACAATGCAACCAGGGTCTGGATAATATTGATACCTTTGGTGGACGCTTCATTAAATTGCGAAATCATCAGTTCGCGAATTTGCTTGGCGTTCCAGGACTGGCGCTCAGGGCGCGACTCCCATTGGTCGTGAATTTCACGTGACATCTTCTTCATTGACGAGCGGAAGTAAATAATCCGCTCAACGATAAGCACCCACATGAGGAAGATAGTCACCGCGATGGCCCGGAGAACCGGGCCACCGAGGTTCATAAAGTCACGAATGGCTTCTATTGCATCAGCAAGCCAAAGCATGGCGACTCCTCTTTGTTAACGAGCCTTCTCTGAATGCTGTGCAACCAGACCAGCACTCTGCGACTGAAGGATGTTGACGATCTTGCGGCTCTTGCCGCTGACAACCGTGTGCAGAAGTACCATCGGAATGGCAACCACAAGACCCAGTACTGTAGTCATGAGTGCCTGCGAGATACCGCCGGCCATCATCTTCGGATCGCCAGCGCCGTACAGGGTGATGACCTGGAAGGTCTTGATCATGCCCGTAACCGTACCAAGAAGACCCATCAGAGGCGCAACGGCCGAAACCACCTTGATGAACAGCAGACCCTTGGTCAGATTCGGCATCTCCTTGAGAGCCGCTTCCGAGAGTTTGAGTTCGATGGTCTCTGTGTCAGCGCCACGGTTGCTCTCGTAAGCCGCCAATACGCGTCCAAGCGGATTGTCCGTGCTGGCCGTCTCACGTTTGAGCTGAGCCTTAACCTTGCGATCAGCCGAAGACAGTGCCAGCCAGCGCATAACCGCGATGAGCAGACCAATGAGGCCAAGAGCGATGATGCAATAACCCACGATACCGCCCTGCTCGATACGATCCTGGATCGTTGGAGACTCAACCAGCAGTGCAAGAATACCGCCGCGGGTGACGTCAACACCGAATAGCACCGCCTCACCGGAAGCGTCCATCATGTCGCCCGTCGTGCCGAGGTACTTGCCATCCGGCTGACGAAGCAGCTCGGAAACCGTGCCATCGTCATTGAACTCGAGGTAGCCGACATCCGACGCGAGGTTAAATGCACCAACGCGGACGATTTGCATCTGTTCCTCGGTGCCGTCCGCACGTGTGACCATATGGTTAAAGCGCGTCACCTTGCCGGACTCTACGACCTCCTGCTGGAGCATGAGCCAGAGTTGCTCGATCTCGGAAATCTCCGGGATATTGCTGGCACCGGCCAGTTTGCTGCCGAGCTCCACGAGGAACTTGCCGCGATCAGGGTACTCAATGTTCGTCAGCGAAGCCGCGAAACGACCCTGCGCATCACCTGCAACCGTCTGCAAAACACCCAGCAGTTCTTTCAGCGCACCCATGCGCTCGTCGAGCGCCTGGCGTGCCGTGATGATCTGCTGCTGGTTAGCTTCGAACTCGTTTTCGAGTTGCGTAGAGATATTTTCCTGGCGAGTGCGCTCTGCACGGGCCTGGTTAAGCAGTGACTGTTGCTGGTTGCGGGCCTGTGCGAATGCCGCTTCACGCTTGCGGGCCTCAGCGGAGTCGCGCGCCTGTCCTTGCTCGATCAGGCGCAGTAATTCCGACATGGACGCGGCAGCCGCATCTTCCTGCTGTGCGTTAGCTGTGGCAATTCCGAAACTCAGCAGTCCGGCAGCAATAATGAGTGTAATGCGTTTCATTTATGTAGCCTCCGCTGAAGGAACAGGAATAACAATCAGTTCAGGCGCGATCAGCTGACGAGCCATACGCAGGCCCTTACGGACTTCGTTACGTGCCGAATTGAAGTCTTCCCAGGCACGCGTCTCGTTGTTCCAACGCCCTGTGATCTTGGTGTCGTCGGACTGGTAATACAGACCGATACGACCGATACGCAGCATGTTGTAGGAACGCGTCGAGCCATCGATTGTCAGCGACTCTTCGTAATATTCCGACGACGTGCCGTAGTCGTTCTCGATCTGGTAGGCCTCCATCACCTTGCGGAATTTCTCGGCAACGGTGACATCGGAACGTTCCATAATGGCCTTGAGATCCGCGATGCGCTTTGTGCGCTCAGCCATGAGGAACGGAACATCGAGCTGCACGGACTGGTCCAGGCCGTCGATCATGCGTTCCATCAAGGGGAAAATCTGGCGGTTAATTACGTCAACCCTGTCCATCGACAAAGCGATGTCTTCCAGAGTTGCCGTCTGACCTTCAACCTGAGCCCTCATCAGGCGGTTGTAGACCTTGAGTCCGTCGATTTCCTTGTTTATAGCCCGGTACTGGTCTTCGAGGGAACGAGTACCTTCAACAGTTTTGTTGATTCGTTCCTGCGATTGTTGAGCCAGGTTCAACCGACGTTGATCAGCCTGCAAGATCTGATCGACGGTCTGGGCGAAAACGCCGCCGGAAATCGTCAAAGCCGAAACCGCAATAAATGCGGCGGCAAGACGCCGACTGCTGCTTATGCACCGTTTCATGAACGCTCCTTAAAGGTCGTTGTTTTATTAAAAGTTATTGGAGAGGGATGCAACGTATCCGCTGAATACATGCACAAATGAAAACGGCGACACGGAACGTGCCTCCAATTGCGCACGCGGCCCTCTCCACTTACGCCGCGTGGCGTTGAATTTTTTTGGAACCCCTACTTTGTCTCTCTCTAATTTTTGGCTATCCCGAGTTGCCCCGAGCTTCCCCGCCATTAATACCTTTTTCTAATCAAGGTCCCCTGCATCACGGGGCAAGAATAACACATGCTTCACTGAGCGCCAGTCCCATGAAGAACATAACGTGCGACCTTTATGTATTTGATTCAGGTGGCTATTCGGGAAGATCCAATTTGAAGTTTCGCTGCCGGGCTAGCGACAATTTGATTGCAGCAAGAGCAGGACTTCTTACCTTGTTGTATAGGTTCCCAGCCTGTCTCGATGTGCCGATGTATTAATTTGATGTGAATTAGTAACTTAGAAATTTTTCCTAAGACAAGTTATTTAGTATCAGCCGTAACCGTCTAAGAAGCTGTTGACATCAATAAGGCCTTACAACATTATTCGCCGCTATGGACAACAACGTGCTCGTGCTTATTTCGCTTGAACTGCTTCTCCTCGGGAGGCAGAGCGGGTAGCGCGTATCCATAAAACGGACATCGTAAGCCCCGCATCCCAAAGGATAGTGGGGTTTTTTTTTATCAAACTACTGATTTAGTGCACAGGAAACACCATGCAAATGTATTCGGAAGCAGATGTAGATATCTCCGTTCTGGCGGACCAGCAGGTTACAGTCCTTGGCTATGGCAGCCAGGGGCGGGCCCACGCGCTCAACCTGAAGGACTCGGGATTCAATGTCGTTGTCGGTCTGCGAAAAAGCGGCGCAAGCTGGGCCAACGCAGAGGCTGATGGCCTGACCGTCCAGGAACCCAACGAAGCCGTCAAGGGCGCTGCAATCGTCATGTTCCTGACCCCGGATATGGTCCAAAAGGCCCTCTACCAGGCTGTTGTCGACGATATTGACGAAGGCGCCCTGCTCCTGTTCGCGCACGGCTTCGCCGTTCACTATGGACAGGTTGAGCCGCGCGCGGACCTGGACGTCGCACTCATCGCACCGAAAGGTCCTGGGGGACTGGTACGTCGTCAATATGAAGAGGGCCATGGCGTTCCGTGCCTGGTCGCGGTTCACCAGGATGCAACCGGGACTGCCCTGCAGAAGGCCCTGGCCTACTCCGCCGGTATCGGCGGCGCACGTGCCGGCGTCATCGAGACTACGTTTGCCGAGGAAACAGAGACCGATCTCTTTGGCGAGCAGGCCGTACTCTGCGGTGGTGCCACAGAACTTATCGTTGCCGGTTTCGAGACCCTTTGCGAAGCGGGCTACCAGCCTGAAGTCGCCTACTACGAGGTAATGCACGAGCTGAAACTAATCGTCGACCTGCTTCACGAGGGTGGTCTTGCCAAGATGCACAAGTTCATCAGCGACACGGCCGCCTGGGGCGATATGATTTCGGGTCCGCGCGTGGTTGATGCATCATCTCGCGCCGCCATGAAAGCCGTGCTTGGCGATATTCAGGACGGCACCTTCGCCCGCAACTGGATTGCCGAGAATGAGAACGGCATGCCGGAATTCAAGCGCATGATGCAGGCGGACCTGGAACACCCCATCGAGAAAGTCGGTAAGGATCTGCGCGGTCGCATGGACTGGCTGTCAGAGTAAGACATCGGAATTCATCAGAGGAGCAGACCATGTCCGATACGCACATTAAGATTTTCGACACGACCCTGCGTGATGGGGAACAGGCACCCGGCTGCAGCATGACGCTCACCGAGAAGCTGCGTGTTGCGAAGGCGCTATCGGAACTTAATGTCGATATTATCGAAGCCGGCTTTCCAGCCGCGTCTCCGGGTGATTTCGAGTCGGTCAAGACGATCGCCGAACGAAATTTTGGCCCGGTGATCTGCGGACTGGCCCGCTGTAATGCCGCTGATATCCAGAAAGTCTATGAAGCGGTCAGGCACGCTGACAGGCACCGCATCCACGTGTTTGTTGCAACCAGCGCCATTCATCGCGAGCACAAGCTCAAGATGGCCAAGGAAGAGATCATCAAGAGCGCCGTCGGCGCAATCCAACTGGCCCGTGAACTGGTCGACGACGTGGAGTTCTCGCCCGAAGATGCATCTCGCACGGAGCTCTCTTACCTCGCCGAAGTGGTGTCGGCTGCGATAGAGGCCGGTGCCACAACCGTGAACATCCCGGACACCGTCGGCTATACCGTTCCCGCCGAGTTTGATCGACTGTTCCGCTACCTGAAAGAACACGTCGCCCGAATCGACGAGATCACGTTGAGTGTGCATTGCCACAATGATCTGGGCATGGCTGTCGCCAACAGCCTCGCGGCGGTTAGTGCCGGCGCCCGCCAGATTGAATGCACTATTAATGGCATCGGTGAGCGCGCGGGCAACTGTTCGCTTGAAGAGGCCGTCATGGCCATCAAGACGCGTGCCGAATTCTTTAACGTTGAAACAGGGATAGACACGACTCGCCTGTACCCGACCTCGCGCCTTGTATCGAATATCACCGGCATGCATCCGCCACGTAACAAGGCGATAGTCGGTGAAAATGCATTCGCGCATGAGGCAGGCATTCATCAGCATGGCATGCTGCAGCACGCGTCCACGTACGAAATCATGCGGCCGGAAGATGTCGGGCTGGCTAAGTCGAGTCTCGTACTCGGTAAGCACAGCGGCCGGCATGCTTTCCGCGACCGTCTGGTCGAGCTTGGCTTTGAACTCGACGAGTTCGAGACCAATCGTGCCTTCCAGGAATTCAAGAAGCTGGCTGACAAGAAGAAAGACGTCTATGACGGCGACCTGGAGTCGATTGTCATGAATGCCGGCGGCACCTCATCCGGGCCATGGACGTTGCAGTCGCTCGAAGTGCAGACTCACACGGACCAACCGGCCACTGCAGCGGTGAACCTGATGTTCGAAGACGGTGGCGAGGTTAGTGATTCGGCTCACGGCGACGGACCGATAGCGGCCGCGTTCCAGGCGCTCGAGCACGCGACCGGCGTGGAGCTTGTATTAAAGAGTTTCGAACTGCACAGCGCGTCGATCGGCGAAGATGCTCAGGGCGAAGTGACGGTTAGCGTAGAACATGACGGTCACAGTTACCGCGGTCGGGGCGCCAGCGTCGACATCGTCGAAGCCGGATGCCGGGCCTGTCTGGAAGTCATTAACCGCATCCTGCGTCGCAAAGATCGCGATGCGGCGGGTTCGCCCGCAGGGGATTCGACCCGCGCCACTATCTAGTCTGCAGGACAATAACGGAAACAGACCATTGAGCAATCCGACGACCTTATTTGAAAAGGTTTGGGCAGATCATGTCGTTGTCCAGGAAACGGCGGACATACCTGCCGTCCTCTATATCGATCTGCACATCATCCATGAAGTCACCACGCCACAGGCATTCTCTGTTCTGCGTGCTAACGGTCTGCGGGTTCGACGCCCAGACCTGACACTGGCGACTCTCGACCACTCCACCCCGACGACGCCAGTCACAACCTTCAAGGACCTTCTGGTGGCCGGGGAAGGTGCGGCCAACCAGGTTCGGCAAATGGAGCAGAACTGCGAGGAGTTCGGGCTCGATCTGCTCGGCTATGGCAGCGGCAAACGCGGCATCGTGCATGTCATCGGGCCGGAACTCGGCGCAACCCAGCCGGGCAAGACGATTGTCTGCGGTGACAGCCACTCGAGCACACATGGAGCGTTTGGCGCCCTCGCCTTTGGCATTGGTACAACCGAGGTCGGCCATGTACTCGCGACGCAGTGCCTGTTGCAGCGCAAGCCCAAAACACTGGCAGTGAACGTCGACGGAACATTGCCGGCTGGCGTGACGGCAAAAGATGTCATCCTCGCAGTCATCGGCAAGATCGGCGTTGATGGGGGAACCGGCCATGTCATCGAGTACCACGGCGACGCTGTTACTGCGCTCTCGATGGAGGAGCGGATGACGATTTGC
Source organism: Gammaproteobacteria bacterium (assembly GCA_024639825.1). GTDB lineage: Bacteria > Pseudomonadota > Gammaproteobacteria > Steroidobacterales > Woeseiaceae > UBA1847. Next base: position 56,976 of record JAHEGH010000009.1, on the reverse strand, counting down.
AACATGTCGATCGAAGGCGGCGCCCGCGCGGGCATGATTGCCCCGGACGACACGACGATCGACTATCTGCAGGGACGCCCGCGCTCGCCGCAAGGCAGCGACTGGGATACCGCCGTCGCGCGCTGGCGATCGCTGCGCACGGACGATGGCGCACGCTTTGATAAATCGGTCTCCCTTAATGCCAGCGAGCTCACACCCATGGTCACGTTTGGCACCAATCCCGGCATGGTCGTTGGCATTAACGAGCCGGTACCCAATAGCGACGATGCCAGTTTCCGCAAGGCCCTGGACTACATGCAGGTCGAGTCGGGCAAGCCAATGACCGAAGCTACCGTCGACGTTGTCTTCGTGGGCAGCTGCACCAATGGCCGTCTGTCGGACATCGAAGAGGCAGCGCGGGTGTTGGAGGGCCGCAAGGTTGCCGCTGGTGTGCGCATGCTGGTGGTACCAGGTTCCGAGCAGGTAAAGGCTGACGCTGAGGCGCGAGGACTGGATAAGATTATTGAGGCTGCCGGTGCCGAGTGGCGTGAAGCCGGATGCTCGATGTGCATCGGCATGAATGGAGATATCGCGCAACCCGGTCAGCTAAGTGTCAGCACCAGCAATCGCAATTTCGAAGGGCGCCAGGGTGTTGGGGCACGCACTGTGCTGGCGAGCCCCGCCACCGCAGCTGCCTCAGCTATCGCAGGGCGAATAGCAGATCCAAGGAACTACTCATGAAGCCCGTCAGAAGCATTCAGTCAAAAACGGTGGTCTTGCCCACCAGGGACATCGATACCGACCAGATTATCGCCGCGCGCTTTCTGACGACAACGTCAAAGGAAGGGCTCGGCAAGAACGTGTTCTATGACCTGCGCTACAACAAGGACGGCAGCGAGAAGAGCGATTTCATCCTTAACAAGCCAGACGCCAAAGGTTGCGGCATTCTCGTTGCCGGCAACAATTTCGGTTGTGGCTCGTCGCGTGAACATGCGCCCTGGGCCCTGCTCGACTATGGCTTTGAAGCGGTGATATCGACGGAGATTGCCGATATCTTTCGCAGCAATTCGCTGAAAAACGGCTTGCTGGCCATCAGCGTTGACGAGCAGACGCACGGCTGGCTGCTGGAAAACCCGGGCGTCGATGTCACCATCGACCTGGAGAGCACCAGCATTTCCTTAGCGGGCGATCGGACCGTGGAGTTCGGCATAGACGGCTTCTCGCGCCACTGCCTCCTCGAGGGTATCGATCAGCTGGGGTTTCTTAGCCAGCAACTGGACACTATTGAAAACTTTGAAGAGACACGTTCATGGAAGCCGTAATTACCTTATTACCCGGTGATGGCATCGGGCCGGACGTTACGACCAGCGCCAGGGAAGTCCTCGACGCGATAGCACAGCAATACGGTCACTCGCTGGTTTACAAGGAGGCGTTGATCGGCGGTGCTGCCATCGATGCCACCGGCGAACCGTTACCAGCGGCTACTGTAGAGGCCTGTGAAGCAGCTGATGCGGTGCTACTCGGCGCAGTTGGAGGTCCCAGGTGGTCGGACCCAAATGCCACGGTCCGGCCTGAACAGGGACTGCTCAAGCTGCGCTCGGTACTGGGTGTCTACGCGAACATCCGTCCCGTCCGAATTTACCCGGAGCTGGCCGGCGCGTCACCGCTGCGTGCCGAAATCCTCGACGGTGTCGACATGCTCGTCATCCGTGAACTGACGGGCGGCATCTACTTCGGCAAGAAAACAAGAACCGCTACGTCGGCCAGTGACCTGTGTGAGTACACGGTGGGAGAAGTCGAGCGCATCGTGCGGGTTGCCGCCCGCCTCGCCACTGAACGACGCGGCAGGCTGTGCTCAGTTGACAAGGCAAACGTGCTTGAAACATCGCGCCTGTGGCGAGACGTAACAAATCGCGTAATGGCGGATGAGTTCCCGGACATCGAGCTTGAGACGCTACTGGTCGATGCGGCTGCCATGCATCTTCTCAGTCGCCCATCTGACTTCGACGTCATCGTCACAGAAAACATGTTTGGCGACATCCTCACGGATGAAGCCTCCATGCTCGCGGGATCGCTCGGCATGTTGCCATCGGCATCGCTGGGTGATGGCTCGGTGGGGTTGTACGAACCCATTCATGGTTCCGCCCCGGATATCGCCGGCATGGGCATTGCCAATCCCTGTGCCGCCATTGCGAGCGCCGCCATGATGCTGCGCCACAGCCTCGGCCTTGAGACCGAAGCAGCGGCTGTAGAACAGGCAATCGCAGCTGCAATTACCGCAGGTGCAAGAACCGCAGATATTGTTGCTGAGGGCGATACCCGCCTGACAACCGGGGCTATGACCGCCAGGATTCTCAGCTGCCTTAGCTAACCTCACGGCCAGCAACTCGTCCGGAACGCTTAGCAGGCGGCTGCCGCCACAGGCGTCAGTGTCGACGCTGCACGCGCAGCGTCGAGCGCACCCAGAATATCCTCAATGAGATCCTCCGCCGCTTCCAGTCCCACCGAAAGACGAATCAAGGTCGGGGTCACGCCAGCAGCCGCTTTGCGCTCCTCCGAAACCGGCGCATGCGTCATGGAGGCAGGATGGCAAACGAGACTCTCCACACCGCCAAGTGACTCGGCCAGCGAGAAGTACGCCAGGTTCTCGACGAACGCACGTACCGCCGCTTCACCACCATCAATTTCAAAGCTGATCATTCCTCCGAACCCGCGTTGCTGACGCTTCGCAATATCGTGACCCGGATGGCTTTCGAGTCCCGGGTAATAAACCCTGGAGACATTCAGCTGCTCACACAGCACGTCCGCGATCTGTGCGGCGCTCTCCTGGTGCTGCCGAATGCGCGGATACAGCGTGCGAATCCCACGCAGGGTCATGAAGCTATCAAACGGCGCGCCGGTGATGCCGATGACATTGGCCCAGTACGCGCATTGCTCTGCGAGCTCGTCAGTCGCGGCAACCAGTGCGCCGCCGACAACGTCGCTGTGGCCATTGATGTATTTGGTGGTTGAATGAATGACAAGATCTGCACCAAAGTCGATCGGGTTCTGCAAAGCGGGCGACAGGAACGTGTTGTCCACGGCAAACAAAGCGCCACAGTCAGTGGCTATTTTCCGGATCGCCGCCAGGTCAGAAATACGCAGTACCGGATTCGACGGAGACTCAGTCAGGATAATCCTGGGCCGGAGCTCCGCACACACGGTGCGCAGCGTCTCGAGTTCGGTCTGGTTAACGAACTCGACGTTGAACAGCCCTTTCTGCGACTGCTGGTCGAAGAGTCGGTAGGTACCACCATAACAATCGTGCGGCGCAATAATCGTGTCACCCGGCGACAGGAACTGTGTGAGTACCGTCAGGGCTCCCATGCCCGAGGCGGTGACGACCGCCCCCGCTCCACCTTCCAGTTCCGCAAGTGCATCGGCGAGCGCGTCCCGCGTGGGGTTACCCGAGCGCGTGTAATCATACTGCCGCGGTTCACCGAGCCCTGCGAACGCGTAGTTTGAGGAAAGGTGCAAAGGCGGTACGACCGCGCCATGTTGCGTATCAGATTCAATAGACGCACGAACAGCGCTGGTGGCTTTGCTTACTGAGGAAGTCATTGTCGGTCTCCGCTAAATAGTTCCGTCTTTGCTCATCGGAACCCTGCGAAGCCCGCAAGGGAGGGATTCTACTGCCCTGCACCGTCACCGGTGTTGCAGTAACCCTCATCTTTCGATGTCCGTAGACATCGCAGGAGTTGGCACCTTTTCGGAATGGTTAGTTCCGCTGGTTGCCCCGGCGTCGTCGGGCCTATCCCTCGACCGGTCTCGATGAGTTTCAAGGAGTGTAAGTTGGATCGGGAATTCGAGTCAAGCCACTCCCAGACTTTATTTGGATTCGTCTGAAACTAATAAGATCAACCAGTTGCACTCGACGTAATAATGTAATAATGTACTAACGCGTTAATACATTGGTAAGGCAATGAAACCCAATCGCAACGAATCCGAACGCCAGCAGACACGTGCCGAAGACGCGCTTTTTGACGCTGTGATCAGCCTCAGGAGCGCCGATGAATGCCGCAATTTCTTCAAGGACCTCTGCACACCCGCAGAACTCCAGGCGCTCGTCGATCGCTGGCAGGTCGTCGAATACCTGGAACAAGGGCTCCCCTATCGCAGAATTCACGACCTGACGGGGGTCAGCGTTACAACCATCGGGCGCGTAGCACGCTGCCTGACCGATGGCTCTGGCGGCTACCGTACGGCCATCGATCGCATTCACCCCTCACACTAAGGACAAGCTCCATGGAACCCTCTGAGCAGCGCATCAAGATTGCGGTGCAGAAAACCGGTCGCCTGACCGATCACTCAATCGACTTGCTCGAACGCTGTGGCCTCAAAATCACCAAGAGCAAGGACCAGCTCATTTGCTATGGCGAAAACATGCCAATCGACCTTCTGCTGGTGAGGGACGATGATATTCCCGGGCTGGTCAGCGAAGACGTCTGCGACCTTGGCATCGTTGGACTCAACGTCGTTGAAGAAAAGCGCCTCAACCGGGAGGCCGACGGCCAGTCCGCTCAGTTCAAACGCGTGTTTGAACTCGATTTCGGGCACTGCAGGCTTTCCCTGGCAGGACCTGAGGACACGCCATTCGAAGGCCCTCAGTCATTAGAAAACACAAGAATCGCAACAAGTTACGTTGGACTTCTAAATGAATACCTTAAGTCTAATGACATCAACGCGGAGGCTGTATTCTTCTCCGGAGCGGTCGAGATTGCACCCAAGCTTGGGCGTGCCGAATACATATGTGACCTTGTATCGACAGGCAGCACGCTAAAGGCGAATGGCCTTGTCGAGAAAGAGGTACTCCTGGAGAGCGAGGCCATCATCATCCAGACGATGAAGCCGCTTGGGGACGAGAAACAGGCTCTCGTCGACAAGATTCTGCAACGCCTTGACGGAGTACTGCAGGTTCGTGAAAGCAAGTACATCATGCTGCACGCCCCGAAGTCGGCACTTGCCGAAATTCGTGACCTTCTCCCCGGTTCCGAGGCCCCTACCGTGCTCGCACTGGATGGCAGCGACGACAAGGTCGCCGTTCATGCCGTTTGCCGGGAAAACGTATTCTGGGAGACGCTGGAAAACCTGAAAGCGGCCGGGGCGAGTTCGTTGCTGGTATTACCGGTCGAGAAGATGCTGGCCTGATGAGTATCCGTATCCATAGCTGGTCGGAACTTACGGCTACCGAACGCGACGCCCTCCTGCAGCGTCCCGCTGTGACCGGGGATGCGGCGATTCGGCGCGATACACGTGCGATTATCGACACCGTGCGTGCGGGCGGGGACGCCGCGCTGCGTCAGTTCAACCAAACGTTCGATGGCGCCGCATTCAATGAGCTGAAAGTCGGCCAGGACGAAATAGACCGCGCACAGAACACGTTGTCGGCGCCACAGCTGGCCGCCATTGACCTCGCCATAGACAACGTTCGCCGCTTTCATCGTGCACAGTTGCCATCGTCGATACGCATAGAAACGATGCCCGGTGTGGTTTGTGAGCGGCACAGTCACCCTATTGATGCCGTGGGGCTGTACGTTCCGGCCGGAACGGCTCCCCTGCCCTCGGCCGCCATCATGCTGGCCGTGCCGGCCGATATTGCGGCCTGTCCGATTCGGGTTCTGTGTACACCGCCACGCTCGGATGGCACAGCGGACCCTGCTGTTGTTGTTGCGGCAACACGCGCAGGGGTAAGCGATATCTACAAGGTTGGCGGGGCTCAGGCCATCGCAGCCATGGCGTACGGGACCGAGTCCATACCCCGGGTCTGCAAGATCTTCGGCCCGGGCAACGCATGGGTGACCAGTGCAAAATCCCTGGTCAGTGGCGATCCATCAGGAGCTGCTATCGACATGCCAGCCGGCCCTTCGGAAGTGCTGGTGCTGGCCGATGGAAATGCTAACCCGGAGTTTGTTGCCTCGGACCTGCTGTCCCAGGCGGAGCATGGCACCGATTCACAAGTCATTCTGGTGACCACCTCCGCTCAGCTCGCTGCGAAGGTCGTTACGGAACTCGACGAGCAACTCGAGATGCTGTCGCGCGCAGACATCGCGGCCGAGGCATTGGGATGTTCCCGAATCCTGGTGGTCGATTCCATAGCGGAAGCGATCGCCGTAAGCAACGACTATGCGCCCGAGCACCTGATCCTCCAGGTTGCCGAACCACGTAGCCTGTTACCGCAATTACGCAATGCAGGCTCAATCTTCCTGGGAGAATGGACGCCTGAGTCTGTTGGTGACTACTGCAGCGGTACCAACCATGTGTTGCCAACCTATGGCTTCGCACGAACCTACAGCGGTCTGGGCGTCGATCAGTTCATGCGGCAGATGACCGTGCAGGAGCTGTCGCGCGAAGGACTGGAGAATCTCGGCGATGCCGTCGTCAGCCTCGCCGGGCTTGAGGGACTCGATGCCCACGCCGCAGCCGTGACGCGCCGCCTTAGGGCCGGCTCATGAGTATCACTAAACTGGTTCGACCGGAGCTTCGGGCGATGCACGCGTATGATGCGGCTGAACAGGTTGACAATACGATTCGGCTGAATGCCAACGAGTCACCGCGACGCAGCACGATCGGCAATTTTCGCCGCCCCCTTAATCGCTACCCGGAGGTTCGTCCGCAGAAACTGCAGACAGCACTGGCAAACCGCTTCGGCTGCCGTGCGGACCAACTGCTGGTAACGCGAGGTTCCAGCGAAGCGATAGACCTCGTCATCCGCACCTTTTGCAGGGCCGGCGAAGACGGCGTACTCGTGACGTCTCCGTCGTTCTCCATGTACCGTCATTATGCGGAGGTACAAGGAGCCGACCTGATCGAGGTCGAGACTCTGGCCGAGCACGACTTCGCAATCGATGTGGATGCAATCCTCGCCGCCTGCAAAGACTCGACACGTCTGATATTTATCTGCTCCCCGAATAACCCGACAGGTACGGTGCTCGCACGCGACGAACTCGAACGTCTGCTGACAGAACGTGGCGACGCCTCCGCTATTGTCGTTGACGAAGCCTATATCGAGTTTGGCGATAAACCTTCCGTCACTGAGTTGCTGGGTCGTTACACGAACCTGCTCGTTCTACGAACGCTATCCAAGGCCCTCGGCTTCGCCGGTGCGCGCTGCGGCGCTGTGGCGGGCCCTCCTGAAATAGTGCGCATCCTCAGCGCCGTGCAGGCGCCCTATGCGCTCGCCACACCGGTCGTCGAATGCGTCGAGGACGCTCTCCAGGATGACCAGCTGGCGCTCGCCGAAGCGGCTGTGCTGGACACCGTCGCTGAGCGCGAACGCCTGGTCGTTGCCCTGGCCAACTATGATTTCGTTGTTAAGATCTGGCCCAGCGACGCCAATTTCCTGCTGGTTCGCTTTACTGATGCCGCGACCGTGATGCGCCGCTGCGAGGTACAAAACGTGTTGCTACGGCACTTCGGTGGCGCTCTCGACGATTGCCTGCGTATATCGGTTGGCAGCCCTGATGAGAACGATCAATTGCTGCGTGCGCTGGACACGCTGAAAGGCACAAACAATGGCTGAGAAGATTCTGTTCATCGACCGCGACGGCACACTGATCGTCGAGCCGGATGATTTCCAGGTTGACGCCGTAGAGAAGGTGCGGCTTGTCGACAACGTTATCCCGTCACTCCTTGAACTCGCAAAGCACGGATATCGCTTCGTCATGATCAGCAATCAGGACGGGCTTGGCACCGACGCCTTTCCGCAAGAGCAGTTCGACGCCCCACACGCACTAACGATGAGCCTGTTCGAATCACAGGGCATCGCGTTCGACGAGGTATTCATCTGCCCCCACTTGCCGGCGGATAAATGCGAATGTCGAAAACCCCGAACGGGCCTCCTCACCCGATACCTGGCCGCCAACAAGATCGACCTGTCTGCCTCGGCTGTGATCGGTGACCGCGGGACAGACATGGAGCTGGCAGACCGAATCGGCGTGCAGGGAATTCTCACCAACTGCGACCACGATGACGCCATAACCTGGCCACAAATTGTCGTGCGACTCTGTCACTCGGATCGCACATCCACTGTTGCACGCAACACCAATGAGACACGTATCCGAGCCACGGTTAATCTCGACACAGCGAATAATACAGTGATCAGCACGGGCATCGGTTTCTACGACCACATGCTCGAGCAGATCGCCAAGCACGGCGGTTTCAGCCTGGCTGTCAGCTGCGAGGGTGATCTCGTTGTCGACGAACACCACACTGTGGAGGACACCGCTATTTGCATTGGCACTGCCCTGCGGGAGGCGCTGGGCAACAAGCACGGCATCGGTCGTTACGGGTTTCTTTTGCCGATGGATGAAAGCGAGGCACAGGTTGCGCTCGATATCTCGGGTCGCGCCGCATTCAAGTTTTCCGCCGACTTTCCCCGCGACAACGTGGGAGAGCTCTCAACGGAGATGGTGGAACACTTTTTCCGCTCACTCGCCGAATCACTCGGCGCCGCGCTGCATATCAAGGTAGAAGGCGAGAACACGCATCACATGATCGAGGCATGTTTCAAGGCAGTAGGACGAGCGCTTCGGCAGGCAATGACACGCAGTGGCACCGAGTTGCCGTCAACCAAAGGTGCACTGTGACGCAGGTCGCTATTATCGACAGCGGCGGCGCAAATATTACGTCCCTGCTCAGTGCGTTTGAACGCCTCGATGTCACTCCTGAACTCACAGCTGACGCCGATAAAATCCGCGGGGCTGCCCGTGTGGTGTTACCTGGCGTGGGCGCCGCTCGCGACGCGATGTCGCGGCTCACTACGTCGAATCTTGTTGATGTTATTCGAGACCTCAGCCAGCCAGTTCTCGGTATTTGCCTCGGTATGCAGTTGTTGTGCGAGCGTTCTGAAGAGGACAACGTCGAGTGCCTGGGTATCATTCCCGGCGTGGCCCGGAAGTTGTCGGTCGCCGATGCATTCCCCGTCCCCAATATGGGATGGTGCGCTACCCGACCCACCGCTCCACATCCGATCCTGGACGGCATCGAATCTGGCGATCACTTCTACTTCGTGCACAGCTATGCCATTCCCGAGTCGGAGCACACCATTGCGACGGCGAGTCACGCCGAGCCGTTTTCGGCCATGCTGGGTAAAGAGAATTTTGTCGCCGCGCAGTTTCATCCTGAACGGTCGTCGCAAGCCGGCGCTCGAATTCTCTCCAATTTTCTGGAGTGGACAGTATGAGGATCATCCCGGCCATCGACCTTAAGGATGGCAAGTGTGTGCGGCTGTTCAAGGGAGACTTCGAGCAAACCACGGAGTACTCCAGCGACCCGGCCGCGATTGGACGCCGCTTTTCCGCACTGGATGTAGACGACCTTCACATCGTAGACCTTGACGGCGCCCGCTCCGGTGACCAGAAAAACGCTGCTATTGTCGCCGAGATAGCGAGTGAGTCAGGCCTCCAGGTTCAACTGGGTGGCGGGATTCGCCGTCGTCAGGACGTTGCGCGCTGGCTGCGCAACGGGGTGACCCGCTGCGTCGTCGGAAGCGTGGCTATCAACGAGGCGGGGTCCGTTAAGGAATGGATTGCCGAGTTCGGTGGCGATTCCGTGGTTCTGGCGCTCGATGTGAGAATCGATGAGGCCGGAACGCCTCGCCTGACCACACACGGCTGGACCGAAGACAGTGGCCTGTCACTCTGGGACTGCCTCGATTCCTACAGTGATGCCGGCGCGATCCACGTGTTGTGTACCGACGTAGCGCGTGACGGCGCCATGTCGGGCCCGAATTTCGCGTTGTATGCGGAGATCCTGCAGCGGTATCACGCACTGCAGCTGCAGGCGTCGGGGGGTGTACGCAACCTCGACGACCTCGAGATGCTTCGCGAACTCGGACTGCCGGCTGCAATAACCGGACGTGCACTACTGGATGGTGAGATAACCGAAGCGGAGGTGACGTCATTCCGGCGCGACGCATAATTCCCTGCCTTGACGTCCGTGACGGCGTCGTCGTCAAGGGTGTTCAGTTTCGCAATCATCGTGTGGTTGGCGACATTCTGGATCTGGCGGCCCGCTATCGGGATGAAGGCGCCGACGAGCTCGTCTTTTACGACATTACGGCGAGCCCCGACGACCGAACAGTCGATCGCAGCTGGGTGAGTCGCGTCTCAAGACTACTCGACATTCCTTTTTGCGTAGCGGGCGGTATCAAGAGCATTGCCGACGCCGAAGACGTCCTGAACAAGGGCGCCGACAAGATATCGATCAATTCGCCTGCCCTGGCCAACCCGGACCTGATCGGCCAGCTCGCGACACGCTTTGGCACTCAGTGCGTGGTTATCGGGATTGACAGCAAAACTCAGGATGGCGACTGGCTCGTCTACCAGTACACTGGCGACCCCGAGAAAACGCAGGCTGCACAGCGCAGGACCCTGGACTGGGTGCGCGAAGTCCAGGAGCGTGGTGCCGGCGAAATCGTGTTGAACTGCATGAACCAGGATGGCGTACGGCAAGGCTATGACTGTACGCAACTCGCTGCCGTTCGCGCCGTCTGCGATATTCCATTGATAGCCTCGGGCGGCGCCGGGGCGCGCGAGCACTTTCTCTCCGTATTCGAGGAGGCGCACGTCGACGGCGCACTGGCCGCCAGTGTGTTTCACAGCGCCGAGATCCCGATACCGCAACTCAAGCATTACCTGGCCGAGAACCAGGTCGAAATCCGACTTTAAGGACAAACAGTGGACAAGCCAGACATCGCATTCATCGCCGAACTCGAAGCTATCATCATGCAACGCCTCGCCGCTGGTGGAGAGGAGAGTTACACAGCACGGCTGGCTGCTGCGGGAACCAAACGAATCGCGCAGAAAGTCGGTGAGGAAGGTGTTGAACTGGCTCTGGCGGCTGCAGCCGGGTCGCAACAGGAGACCATCGATGAAGCCGCCGACCTGGTCTATCACCTGATTGTCCTGCTGGCCGATCGCGGCCTCAGCCTTGAGGACATTGCAACGCGCCTCAAAGCCCGTCACGCCAGCTAGGATCTATCGAAAACTACGTATTGCCGTAAGGCTCCTGCCGCAGGATAGTCGTGCCAGACCAAGCATTTGAGGAGACTCCTGATGAATTCATTCCACTGGCTGCGGGCATTCCTGATCCTCCTGGCTACCTGCGCCGCTGTTGCGATCCTGTCATCACCCGCTGTTGCCGAAGAGCACGGCAAACATCACAAACACGAATGTCCGGCCTACTCAGACATTGACGCAAACGCCGATAACGCGGTGACTTCCGAGGAGTTCTACCAATTCCGTGCAGAACGGATGGCCACGCGAGTCGCGGAAGGCGGCAAGATGAAGAATGCGATGAATGCCCCCGCATTTGAAGACCTGGATCTTGATGGCGATGGCAACCTGTCTGCGGATGAATTTGCAGAGCATCATTCTCAGTGCCCGATGATGAAAAAGCAGAAAGCCACAACCGCCGACTAGCCGTTTCTTCTACCTACACCGCGCCTTTTTCCACGGAGCGCTGGTACGCCGGCCGGGCGACGCAACGGTCTGCGTAGGCGTCGAGGTTTTTTGTCTCTGGCAACATGTTGAACATGCGCAGAAAGACGGCGCTCGAGCCGAGCATGACGTCTGCCGCTGTGAAATGATCGGCGACGATCCACTCCCTGCCCTCCAGCGCTTTATCCCACGTCTCAATCATCAGGTCGAAGTCGCCCCAGCCGCTGCGATGGCGATTGCTTTCGACGTTGTTAAACTTCTCAGACATTGACGGCTCAACAACGGCAGGCGTGTATATCGTCCAGTAAAGGTATTTGCCACGTTCCTTCGCATCCAGAGCCGGTGCCAGTCGGCCCGGCGCATAACGATCCGCGAGATAAATACAAATTGCAGCAGATTCCGCCATGGCTACATCACCATCAACTATAGCCGGGACTTTGCCCATCGGGCTGGCCGCCAGGAACTCTGAGCTGTCTACCCGCTCCGGACTGGACAACGCAATACGCTCCATCTCGTAATCGATGCCGGCCTCCTCGAGCATCCAGATTGCGCGTTGCGAGCGGGTTTGTGGGGCCCAGAAAAGCTTCATATGACGATCTCCCGTGCAACCTCGCGCATGTTGTAGCGCGAGCTCATGACGTAGCCGTAGGCGCCGGCGTTGGCAATCAGAATAATATCGCCTTCCTCGGTAGGCGGCATCAGCCGGTCACTGCCCAATCGATCGCCGCTCTCACAGATCGGCCCGACAATCGTCACCGTCTCACTCGGCACCTGATCGGCGCGCGTCAGGTTCACAATCTCGTGATAGGCACCATATAAGGCGGGGCGAATCAGGGAATTCATACCCGTTCCTACGCCGATGTAGCGCATCTCGCCCTTGCCCTTGGTTTGCGTAACCCGGGTCAGCAGAACCCCGGCTCGCGCCACCAGGTAGCGCCCTGGCTCAAGCCAGAGTCGATACTGCGGATACGCTTCCTTGATCTCCGCCAATGTCGCATCAACCGTAGCCAGGTCGATGGGCTTATCACCCGGTTTCTCCGGCACACCGAGACCACCCCCAAGGTCGATTGTCTCGACCGCCGGGAACTGCTCAGCGATCTGGACGAGCTCGCCGGCCACGGTGCGCCAGTTGTTTGGATCGAGAATGCCACTACCGCTGTGTGCGTGAATGCCGATAACCTCAGCTCCGGCCGCTTTCACCAGATGCTTGAGATCGGCGACCTCAAAGCGCGGCACGCCGAACTTGGAATGCACGCCGGCTGTTTTCACATGCTCGTGATGACCACGGCCCTGCCCCGGATCAATGCGCACGAACAGCTTCTTCCCCTTAAACAACTCTGGCCACGCCTGCAGCGGAAAGAGGTTGTCCAGCGTGACCTGCAAGCCGCGGTCCAGCGCCCAGGCATATTCGGCACGAGGTGCGAAGTTGGGCGTAAACAGGATGCGTTCATGATTGAGATCCGGAATAACTTTCTCAACCCACTCGACCTCGCCAGGCGACACACACTCGAAATCGACGCCGCAGGCATCGACCGCTTTCAGCAGGTCTTCGTTGAAGTTCGCTTTTACGGCATACAGGATACGATCGACGTTCTTCAGACGGGTTAGATTGGTCGCCGCCTCGACGACGCTGTCCCGGTTATAAACGTAAGCGTTTGCTTCCTTCTCACCCAAAGCCAACAGTTCCTTCCGCTTTTTCATCCACCAGGTATCGGCAGCACGTACTTCAGCTTCCTCACCGGCGAACAGGCGCTCCCAACTCGGACCGAAAACATGCGATGCACCCTTCTTGCGAATAATGGATGCATGGAGTTTGCTGACCAGCCTGGGGCCCTGCTGCTTGTCGACGACAAAGCTCAGGTTCAAATCGTTAGAGGCTTGCGACATCAGGTGAATGCGCTCTTCCTCGAAAACTTCGAGCGCAGGCCCAAGGCGCGGCATGATCGTGCGGATCTTCCTTCCGACCAGGCTCACGGCTGAGCAATTCGAAATCACACTGACCCGGCACAGCTTCTCCAAATCGTGGACAAGGGCCTCTTCGACGTCATCCGGCAGCATGCCATCGCTCGTGTCGACAGAGACCGTCACGTTCGTTTCCGACGTCGAGATCAGATCAACCGAGACGCCATTCTCGGCAAATGCCCCAAAGGCTTTGGCAAGGAAGCCGACCTCATGCCACATACCCACTGTCGTCATCGAGACGAGCGTGAGGCCGTTCCGAATGCAGATGCCTTTGACCTGTGGCTCCACTTCATCGGTCACTGAAGAGATAACCGTGCCCTTGATCGAGGGATCCGTCGTGCTGCGAATAAATATGGGGAAGCCGTTATCACGTGCTGGCGAAATGCAGCGCGGGTGCAATACGGTGCTGCCGGCAGACGCCAGTTCCTGCGCCTCGTCGTAATGCAGTCCGACAAGCAGGCGTGCTGATGGCACAACGCGCGGATCCGCCGTGAACATGCCCGGCACGTCGGTCCAGATTTCCAGACGCCTGGCCTGCAGCTTACCCGCAAAATACGCGGCCGACGTGTCTGAGCCTCCACGTCCAAGCAGAACAGTTTCGCCGGACGTGTTTCGCGCGATGAATCCCTGGGTCAGTATGACGTCACTCTCGTCGGCCATCTTGCTGGCCAGACTATCGTCGGGGCTGTAGTCACAGGTCGCAGACAGATAGCTCGTCACCGGGTTTCGACCAGGGCGCGAGCGGCTCTGCAGCAGGTCACGCGCATCCATCCAGCGAACCGGGAGCCCCTGTTTTACGAGGTAGGCCGCACCAAGAAGCGTCGACATGAGTTCACCGAGTGCCATCACGCGCACGCGAACCCGCACACTCACTTCCTTCACGAGCCTGACCCCGGCGATCAGCTGCTCGAGCTCGTGGAGTCGTTCACCAAGGATTTCCTGGCCATCCAGGCCGAGGTCTGTCGCCAGATCGCAGTGCTGTTTGCGGATTTGGGCAAGACTGTCGGCCGGGTCACCGCTGATGGCGCTGCGCAGGGTCTCTTCCAGAACATTGGACACTCCCTTGAGCGCCGAATGCACGATAACGGGCCGCAGTCCCATCTCGAGTCTCGCACGCACAAGCGCCGCGATCGTCTCCCAGTTTGCAAGCGTGGAGACGCTGGTTCCGCCGAATTTCAGGACGACCCATGGCGACTGGCCTACCTCATCTGAAGCGCCGAGTGCCACACTGTTCTCGAAGTCCGCTTCTCTAATGCTCCCGCTCATTCCGGCCCTCTATCGGACATTGGCAAAAAAAAACCCGCAAGGAAATTCCAGGCGGGTTTGCTGACAATGTCCGAACTTTATTACTAGCCGGTACAGTTGCCATTCGCACCCACGCGCCTCTGGCGCGCCGTGTATTCTAAGTGTTTTTCCATACCGAACGAGTCGATAAGTTGGCACTTCGCGTGGGTGTGGGAAGAAATCATTAACGAAGTAGAACGAACCTTGCGGCTCAGGTCAAGTCAGGCGCGCTACCGGGGAGGGGCTAAAGCTCGTCGTCGCGGATCATCACAGCGATATTTGGGGAGATATTCGGCGGCCTGGACTCCAGATCTACCGCCAGCTTAACCACGAAAGCTTCGTCACCTTCGGCGACCGAGTCCTGCACCAGCGGTATCAGCAGCCTGGCTGAGCGCTGCCCGGGCCCGAATGAGATCGAGTAGGTTCCCGGCGCGAAATAGTCCTCGCCTTCAGTCGCGCTGATGTCTTCCACGGAATAACTGACTTCTACCGACGTATTGTCCGGGTTGAAACGAATAACGTCGATCTGCACCGCCGGATCAGCCTCGCTGACTGACACCTGGCTGCTTGCGAACGCAATCGTATTGTCCGGCAGCCGATTTTCGTAGGCCCTTTGGTCGTCATCCCTGAGCACCACGTTGACGACGGCCAGCTCCGAGTCCGGGGTATCCGCGAATCGCAACCTGAGCGTCGATTGCTGGTCGGGCTCGCGGCGTGGATCTGACGCTGTTGTCAGCGTCACTCGCGCACGTTCCTGCCCTCTGGGGAACACAACGAGACCACCGTTGGAATACGCATACTGACCCGAACTCCACGGCGACCGATTACCGCTGAAGCCGACTTCTTCGAGGCGGAGCGTCAACGCCGTGCTCACATCACCTGTCCGGATAAAGTCGACCAGCACGGGATCGCCATCTTCAGTCAATTCGACCTGTGTGGGTTCACCCGCGGGACCGTCTATTGAGAATCTGACAATCACTGTTGGTGGCGGGAGCTGCGAGAAGTCTACGAGATCCAGCTCCGGCTCGACCGGCAGCGGCTCTGCTTCGACCTCAGCCATAGACTCTTCCGCTGGCACGATTGCCGCTTCGGCAGCAGGCGTATCGGTTGTGGTCGGTGCAATCTCCAGTTCAGGTTCGGCAGCGACCTCTTCAATAATTAATTCTTCCTCAGGATCCGGCCCGGCTACATCGACTATCGCATCGGAGCCCTGCAGCTGTGCAAGCCAGGGATCGAGGTAGCCCATCTGCTGCGCGCCGATGCCGGCAAGGCCCAGCAGCACAACCATGATAGCTAACCACTTTCCGGGCGAACCACCGTCGTCATCGACCCCAAACCTCTCCGGCGCCTCGAAATTCACGGTTGTCGCCGTGTCTTCCGCGCAATTGTCCAGGGCATCAATGAACGCCTTGACGGATTCGAAGCGGGTAACCCGGGAATACGACAATGCCTTCTTCAGGACTTTCCACTGTGCATCATTGATGCCCTGTGGTTTCTGCGGCGTCATTCCTGCCTGCGACGCTTCCGCGGCATTACGTGGACCAAATACGCGGTAGCCAGCGACCAGCCGATACAGCAGGCAAGCCAGTGAAAACACATCGTCAGAGGCGACGGGCTCTTCACCGCCGAGTACCTGCATACTTGAGTAAGCCGGCGTCAGGGCACCCATCACCCCAGGATCAAAATCATTTGCCGCCTGTTGCTGCCTGACGCGCGCGACGCCAAAATCAAACAGCTTCGCATCTCCGTTCGGCATCACCATGATGTTGCCGGGTTTGATATCAGCATGAATGATGCCGCAGCGGTGCGCATAGTCGAGCGCATCGCCAATCTGGCGAACGATCTTAAATGCAGATTTAGTATCAATGCTGCGGGCGTCAGCTGAATCCAGGATCTCAGCAAGGGTGCGACCTTCAAGCCACTCCAGAATCAGGAAATAGAGGTCGTCATCACGATCGAGGTCGATAAAACGCACGATATTCGGGTGCAAGAGACACCGCGTTTTTGCGGCTTCCTGTTGCAGCGCCCGCAAAGCGTGCCCGTCTTCTGCGAGCGCGGGGGACAGGACCTTGATCGCGACGCTGGTCTGCTCTGATCCGGCTTCAGCGAGTCGGCGATCCAACGCTTTGTAGACCGTACCCATACTGCCGCCAGACACTTCTTGCTGTAGCAGGAAGCGGTCGCGCAGCACTGAGCCAACCTGCACACGCGTTGTCGTATCGCTGAAAGGAAGCGCGTCATTCGGAATAACGGTTGTCCTGCCGAAATCATCGTCACCTTCGGGTTCCGCGGCGTCCATGCTTGCGGCCGGCGCTGCCGGCACATCCGAAAAGTGTGGCTCTTTGCGCCCAGGCGCGGACATTGCTTCTGGCACCGGGCTTGTCGGTACCTTCTCCGTCACGTAGCGATCAAGCATCGACTTGACCAGCTGGAAGGTCTCCTTGCGCAATTCACCGGCTTCATAGCGTTCCTGAAGAACGCCGCGAATAGCCGCCTCGCTGCCAGCACCGGACGCCAGCAACGAACCGATTCCTGCCTGGATATCGGCGAGCATATCGACATCGGTCGACGTCGCCTCAAGCCTGTCATCGAAGCTCGATAGCTGGTCGGCGAACTGGTCGCGTATTTTTTCGGATTCAGGGCTCATGATTTATCGGGCAATTTTACCGGCATTATGGGACTCGAAACCGGAACTGGTCGTCAAATTACCTTGCCGGGATTGAGGATATTCGAGGGATCCAGCGTTTTTTTGAGTAGTTGCATCAATTCCAGCTCGGGGCCTCCGCGGTACTCGCTCAGCCATGCCCGTTTGGACTGTCCGACACCATGCTCGGCGCTAAAACTACCACCCAGTTCCTGAACGAGGTCGTAGATGCCACGACTGACGCGTTCGCCCTCCGCCACCCACTCCTGATCCGGCAAATCACGTGGCAAGACCACATTGTAATGCAGGTTTCCGTCACCCACATGGCCAAACGCCACCAGCTTCGCATCAGCTCGCCACTCTTGCAGCAGGTCGTCACCGCGTGCAAGGAACTCCTGCATCCTCGACAGCGGTACAGATATATCATGCTTTAGCGCCTTGCCATCCTGACGCTCCGCTTCGGAAATTGAATGGCGAAGGCGCCACAGTTCCGCGGACTCTCTCTCGTTCTTGGCGATTACCGCATCGACCAGCAAGCCACCTTCGGCGGCCGCAGCCAGGGCATTCTCCAGCACCTGCTCATCGTCACCTGTCGCCGTCTCGATAAGGATATACCACGGATACTCGACATCAAACGGCAGGCTGGCATCTTCAATGTATCGGGTCACGAGACCAAAAACGCGCTGCGAGACAAGTTCGAACGACTCTATACGGTCATCAAGTGCCACCTTGAGGTTCCCCAGGAGGTCCACCGCCTTGCCGGCACTGTCGATAGCAAGCAACGCTGTCGACAGCTTTCCCGGATCCGGGAACAAGCGCAGGGACGCCGCCGTGATAATGCCAAGCGTGCCTTCGCTGCCGATAAAGAGTTGTTTGAGATCGTAGCCGGCGGTGTCCTTGCGCAATGAACGCAGACTGTTAAGCACCGTACCATCGGCCAGGACCACCTCAAGGCCCAGAACCAGCGCGCGAGCTGTCCCGTACCGCCCAACATTCATGCCACCGGCATTAGTCGAAATATTGCCGCCGATCTGACAGCTACCCTCCGCGCCGATGCTTAACGGCAGGTAGCGTCCGGCCTGTTTTGCGGCCTCCTGAGCATTCGCCAGGATGCAGCCCGCATCGACCTCCATTGAGAAATTCAATGCGTCGACATTTCGCACCCGGTTCATTCGACCAAGTGACAGTATGACCTGCGTGCCCGAATCATCTGGAACAGCACCACCACACATACTGGTGTTACCACCTTGCGGAACGATCGCAACGCTTTGCTCCGCGCACGCCGTCACGATGGCCGCCACTTCTGCGGTGGAGCGCGGCATTAGTCTCACCAATGTACGGCCGGTGTAGATTCCACGCCACTCAGTAAGATGCGGCTCAAGATCCACGGGGTCGGTTGACCAACCGCCGGGCCCTACGATGTCCTTCAGTTTCTCAAGCAAAGTCATCATCAAATATCGCCTGCCGTTCGAACGTATCCCAGTCGATATTGCTGCCGCACATGACCAGTACAACCCGCTTGCCACGCAGCTCATCACGGAGTGGCCCCAGGAGGGCTGCAGTACTTGCTGCACACGCGGGTTCCACGGCCAGCTTCATCGCGCCAAACAGGAAACCCATGACGCGACGCAGGTGGTCATCATCCACCAGTACCAGGCGATCCACGTTCTGCTCTGCAAGACCGAACGAATAGGGCATGGCAAACGGTGCGCCGAGGCTGTCCGCGATGGTGTCGACTCTCTCAATAGCCCGAGGCTCGCCGGCCGCACGACTGCGGTACATGGAGGCGGCACCTTCCGGTTCCACACCAAAAATCTCGCAGTCCGGACGGAGCTGCTTCACGGCATTGGCTATACCACCGATGAGTCCGCCACCGCCGATTGGCACGACTAACGCGTCAAACTCCGCAACCTGCTCGCAGATTTCGAGGCCAACCGTTCCGGTACCCAACGCTATCGATGGACCTTCGAATGGATGCACGAAGAACCGTCCCTCCTCATTCTGGATTCGCTCCGCTTCCTCGAAAGCCTTGTGCGCATCGTCGACGAGTACCACCTCACCACCATAGGCACGACAGCTCGCGATTCTCGAAGGATTAGCCGAGCCAATCATGACGACTTTTGCCGTCGTGCCGACGGTCTTCGCGGCGAACGCCGTCGCGATCGCGTGATTTCCCGCACTCACGGCAGTAACCCCGGCTTGCAGCTGGTCTTCGGAAAGACTGCGCAGGGTCGCCAGCGCACCACGCGCTTTGAACGTTCCGGTATGCTGCAGGAACTCCAGTTTCGCGTGTACCTGGGTACCACCCCCAATCAATGCCTCAATAGCTGCGCAACGAAGCACCGGAGTGAGTACCGTCTCCTCCTGCAGCCGTTCGCGCAACGCACGAATTTCCTTGATGTCAGGGCCTTTGACTGTCATTTGTTATGTAAACTAGCACAACGTATTTCTAACACTTGCGCTGCCTATAAGAGTTCATTAGGTTGGTGTGAGCGAACTGTGGCAGAGAATCCACGCGTACGAAAGTCGCAGCGGAAAAACAAATGGAATTAGACGATCTGTCGAACTCCGGGATTCGGCGAATAACCGATTATTCGCCCTACCTGGATCAATTGGCCGGACTGGCTCAATCAATGGGCCTCCGACAGCGCAGTAATCTGTCACACCTTGAGACTGCGCTGCGCAGCCACTGGTCGCTGGGCCAGAACAGCATATTGAGCTGGACGCCGCTCGACCAGGGCGTACTGATTCTCGTCGTCCCGCATTATGCGATCGCCGAGTACACAGCACCGCGAGCCAATAATCTGCCACCTCTCGTATCACCAAGGTTTATCACTGAACTGATTTCCGGCGAGCGGCAACTGAGCATCTCCCAAATGCAGAAGGTCGCTCGGCTGTTGGCAATCGAACCCATCAATATTCGCCTGCGTGAACCGCTGGTCGGCAACAAGATTGAAACCCGGATCATTGAAGGCATGATTCGCAAGTTCGGCATCAACTACGTCGCGAGCCGAGCCGTTACGTTGTTCGATATCGTCGGCTTCAGTTTGCTGACCCCGTTCGAGCAGATGACACAACTAAACAGCCTCGCTTACTCGCTCAATTCGGCGCATGCGAAAATGCTGGAGCAAGACGTCAATATCGACTTTGCTCGCTCCTCGAGTGGCGACGGGTTTTACATCTGGAACCGCGACGTGGGTCTCGAGGCCAGCGTAAACCTTTACCATTTCATGCATATCGTGCTCGCGGACAACGCTATCGCGCGCAGCAAGTCCTCCACCAAGGCCGTTCCAAGGCTCCGTGCCTGCTTCCATGTTGGCAGCTGCTATGAGTTTCATCAGGCGGAGGGCCTGAACCCGACGACACACGACTTCATCGTTGGCGACGTGACCATCGAACTTGCACGAATGATCGATGCGGCCCTCCCCGGTCAGATCCTCGTTGGCGACTTCATGACCAGCATCGAGTCCCATACGGACACAGGCACCTTGCAGGTAGACCCAAACGTTGATGCCGTCACCTTCCTGGAACGTGCCCAGGGCAATCTGTCACAGCTGAGCGGCATGGACCTCTCAGGCGAACGGGTAACTGCCATCAAGTGCTATCTGACAGGAGAGAATATGGGTGGCGGGCAATTCAATATTCGTCGCCTGACGATCAAGGATAAGCACGGGCTATCGCGCGTGGCCTTTAACGCAAAAGTAAACATCTATCGGGAATCCGCGCAACCAATTCTGCTGGGCATACAGGACAGGAAACTTCCTGTAGCCACACCCGCCTGATCGGAGCCACACCAATGCAAAGAACCTTCCGTGACTGGGGCGGCAATCTGGTCGCCTTTGCCATTGTTATCCTGCTCAATTTTCTCTCGAACGCCCTGCCAATAAACGGGCAGACAATGCCGCAAATTTCTGCCAAGTATCCGTCACTGTTTACACCAGCGGGATTTACCTTTGCTATCTGGGGTGTCATCTACCTCGGACTGCTGGCATTCGTTATCTGGCAGGCATTGCCCGCACAACGTTCGAATGACAAGGTGGCCCGCCTGTCGACCTGGTTTCAGATCAACTGTGTGATGAACGCTGGATGGATCGTGTTGTGGCACTACGACCTGCTGGCCCTCTCGCTGCTGTTCATGTTCGTCATTCTGGCAACGTTGATCCTCATTTATCGGACGCTTATCGCCAATATCGACACCGCGCCGTTCACTGAACACCTGGTGCTTTACCTCCCGTTCAGCCTTTACACCGGATGGATTACTCTTGCGACAATCGCAAACGCCAGCGTCCTTCAGACCAGCAACAACTGGGACTACGTTTGGCTAACAGCGGTTCAATGGACGCTCCTCAAGCTTGCGGTTGCGGGCGCAATTGGTGCCCGCATGGTGGTGAAGTACCGGGATCCCGTGTTTGGGGCCGTCTTAATCTGGGGGGCTTACGGTATTTCCGTCATGCAATCCGCGACTCCCTCGGTTGCCGCAGCAGCACTCACACTGTCACTGTTGATGGCTTTACTGGTCGCGATCGAATTCTTAATCCGCCTTACCGACACCGCGAAGAAAAGGAACTGAGATGGCAAATGAGGGCTACCACGAGCCGCTGGAAGAACTCAGCGATGAGACCCGCGACATGCATCGTGCAATTACGTCACTGATGGAAGAACTGGAAGCTGTCGACTGGTATAACCAGCGCGTCGACGCCTGCAGGAATGACGAACTACGCGCCATCCTGGCGCACAACCGTGACGAAGAAAAAGAGCACGCAGCGATGGTGCTCGAATGGATCCGGCGCCAGGACCCGACGTTCGATAAAGAGCTGAAGGACTTCCTGTTTACAGAAAAGCCGATCGCTCACGATTAGCTTCGAAGAAATTGGTCGGGGCGAGAAGATTCGAACTTCCGACCCCCACAACCCCATTGTGGTGCGCTACCAGGCTGCGCTACGCCCCGACCGTGGCCGGAATGATACGTGCCATCACGCTATTTGGAAAGGGGCAGTTTTAGCGGCGCAGAATTTTAAGAACTTGTTCAAGTTCCATGCGTATCTGTTTGATAATCTGCTGACTTTGCGTCACATCGGACTTGGCGTCATCACCGGTCAGGCGCTGCCGTGCTCCACCGATGGTAAAACCCTCGTCGTACAGCAGACTCCTGATCTGGCGAATGATCAGAACATCCTGGCGCTGATAATAGCGGCGGTTGCCCCGACGCTTTACAGGCTTCAGTTGTGGGAACTCCTGCTCCCAATACCTGAGTACGTGCGGCTTCACCGCACAAAGGTCGCTTACCTCACCAATCGTAAAGTAACGCTTCCCAGGAATTGGAGGTAGTTCGTCGTTATTCCCCGGTTCCAGCATATGCTTCCACTCGGGCCTTTAGTTTTTGTCCTGGACGAAACGTCACAACGCGGCGTGCACTGATCGGAATTTCTTCACCCGTTTTAGGGTTTCTGCCTGGACGTTCTTTTTTATCCCGAAGATCAAAATTCCCGAATCCGGAAAGTTTGACTTGCTCCCCAACTGCGAGTGATGCACGCAGCTCCTCAAAATACATATCGACCAATTCGCGAGCTTCTCTTTTGTTGAGTCCCAGTTCATTGAACAACGACTCGGCCATGTCTGCTTTGGTCAGTGCCATCGGGAATCAGTCTCTTAGTTCAGCAGCGAATTTATCTTCTAGTTTAGCAATCGCAGCGGCCATTGCGGTGTCCGCATCGTCGTCAGTAAGGGTGCGCGATGTTTCCTGCAAAATCAAGCCTATTGCGACGCTTTTTCGCCCAGCTTCTATTCTCTCGCCCTTGTAAATGTCAAATATCCTGACATCTCGAATGAGCTCTGGGGAGGCCTCAGCGACAGCATCAACGAGTTCGGCTGACGAGACTTTGTCGTCGATGATGACCGCAATATCACGGCGAATTGCCGGGAACCTCGACACGGGCTTTGCCGACGGAGCCGCTGATGCAAGCGCTTTTGCCGCATCGAGCTCAAAAACGTAAGCCGCTTTTTTCAGGTCGTACTCTTTTGCGAGACGCGGATGCAATTTACCAACAACGCCGATTACCTCATCACCTCTTAGAATTTCCGCTGCCTGTCCCGGCTGCAAAGCCGGATGTTCGGTTGCAACAAAACGGAAATTGGAAATATCGCCAACTAGCGATAGCAGTGCTTCGACATCGCATTTAATATCAAAGAAATCAATGGACTCTGACTTTTTCCCCCATTGCTCCGCGGCAACAGGGCCGGTCGCCAGACCCGCAAGACGCGCAACTTCTTCAGGCGCCGCCAGCGAACCGTGATACGACCGGCTCGCCTCGAAAAGGCGCACCCGATCTTGCTGGCGCGCCAGGTTCGCGGATGCCGCGGCCACCAGTCCCGGCCACAGCGATGCCCGCATCACGGAGAGTTCCGATGAAATCGGATTACTCAAGACAAGCTCCGAATCGGTGCCAGTAAATTTCTTGTTCGCTTCAGGATCGATGAAACTGTAGGTGACAACTTCCTGGTAATCCCGTCCGATCAGCGTCGCTGCGGCGCGTTCAATCTCGATCCTCGACTCCGTCACGGTCTCCAGGGCCGACTGGGCTGACAAAGTCGTTTCCGGGATGGAATCGTAGCCATGGATCCGGGCAACCTCTTCAATCAGGTCGACCTCGTACTCAATATCGAATCGATGGCTCGGCGCAATGACTGTCCAGCCCTCGTTGGCGATACGCACATCAAGCTGCAAACTCTCGAGAATCCGAGTCACTTCAGCATCATCGATCTCAAGACCGAGCAGGTGTGCCAGACGACTCTTTCGAAGGACAATCGCCTCACGTTTCGGCAAATGTTCCGGAGATGATTCGACGCTTAGTGGTCCTGCATCGCCGCCGGAGATGTCGAGTAACAGTTGCGTCGCACGCTCGATCGCACGGCCCTGTCCTTCAGGATCGACGCCGCGCTCGAAACGAAGCGATGCGTCTGTGTGCATTCCATAGTTGCGTGCCCTGCCCGCCATAAAATCCGGTGGCCAGAACGCTGCTTCAAAAAAGACATCTGTCGTCCGATCGGATACGGCTGTACTCAGCCCCCCCATGATGCCGGCGATGCCGATTGGCCCGTTGTCATCGGTGATTATCAGCGTGTCGCCACGAAGTTCGATCTCTTTTTCGTCAAGCAGCGTGACTTTTTCGCCAGTCCTGGCAAGGCGCGGCCGGATGGGGCCCTGCAAAAGCGCCGCGTCGTAGGCGTGCAGTGGCTGACCGAGCTCCAGCATGACGTAATTCGTGATATCGACGACGGGTGAGATTCCGCGAAGGCCGGCGCGACGCAGGCGCTCGACCATCCATACCGGCGATTTCGCCGTAGGGTCGATACCGCGAATAACCCGTCCCGCAAATCGTGGGCAGCCTGCGGGTTCGATCAGTTCGACGGCCTGGGTATCCTTGATCGTTGCTTCAACAGCCGGCACGGCTGCACTCTGAAGCGCTGCGCCTGTCAATGCGGACACATCCCGAGCAATACCCAGAACGCTGAAGCAGTCACCGCGATTTGGGGTCAGATCCAGATCGATAACGGCATCCGGCAGGTTGAGAAAATCGACGAGCGGCGTGCCGACTTCGGCAGCTGCCGGCAGATCCATGATGCCGTCGGATTCGTCGCCCAGACCCAGTTCGATGGCAGAACACAGCATGCCATTCGAAACAACACCTCGAATCTTGGCTTTGCGGAGTTTCATGCCGTTAGGGAGTTTCACGCCCGGCTTCGCCAATGGCGTCTTCATACCTTGCCTGACGTTCGGCGCACCACAGACGATGTCGATGAGCTCAGCGCCACCATCGGACACCTTGCAGACGCTGAGCTTGTCCGCGTCGGGGTGTTTGCCACATTCGACGACTTCAGCGATAACCACGTCGGCAATGCCGACGCCTTCCAACTCGATACCATCGACTTCGTGACCAAGCATGGTCAGCTGGTGTCCGAGTTCGTCGGTTTTGAGGTCAGGATCGACCCACTCGCGTAACCAGGATTCTGCAATCTTCATAGCGCTTACCTGAACTGCTGCAGGAATCGAAGGTCGTTCTCGAAGAACGTTCGCAGGTCGGTTACGCCGTAGCGCAACATAGCAAGGCGCTCGATACCGATACCAAAGGCATAGCCGGTGTATTTTTCCGAATCCACGCCTGCCGCATCAAGAACGTTGGGGTGGACCATGCCGCAACCGAGAATTTCGAGCCACTTTCCTTCGCCCCAGGAAACATCCACCTCTGCTGACGGCTCTGTAAATGGGAAATAGCTGGGACGAAAGCGCAGTTCCGCCTTGCGCTCAAAAAACGCTTCGACGAACTGGTGCAACACCGCCTTGAGGTGAGCGAAACTGATGTGCTCGTCAATGACGAGTCCCTCGACCTGGTGGAACATAGGCGTGTGCGTCTGATCGGAATCGCATCGATAGACGCGACCCGGCGCAATAATTTTGATCGGCACGCCTTCCTTGACGATCGAGCGGATCTGGACCGGCGACGTGTGCGTCCTGAGCAGGTTCCCACCGGGGAAATAGAACGTATCATGCATGGCACGCGCCGGATGGTTGTCCGGGATATTCAGTGCCGTGAAGTTGTGGAAATCGTCTTCGATTTCAGGACCCGCACGCACACCGAAACCGGCATTCCTGAAGATCTTCTCGATACGCAGCATGGCGCGCGTAACGGGATGGTAACCACCAATTGATATACCCCGGCCCGGGAGCGTCACGTCGATTGCATCGGCCGCGAGTTTGGCTTCCATTGCCTCTGCTTCAAGCGCATCGCGCCGAGCATTGAGCGCTGCCTGGACGTCCTGTTTGGCTTTATTGATTTCCTGGCCGGCTGCCGAACGTTCCTCGGGTGGCAATTGGCCCAGCGTTTTCAACCGAGCCGTGATCTCGCCCTTCTTGCCGAGAAAGGCCACCCGAACCGCATCAAGTGCGGCGAGGTCGTCCGCTGCATCGATGTCAGACGCAGCCTTGGAAATAAGGTCGCTCAGGGAGGTCATGGCTGTGAGATCGAACCGGCCGGAACCTGTCCGGCCGGTTCTGTGATCTTAGCTGGCGACTTGCTGTTCGAGACCTGCCTTGGCGGCTGCAGCGATCGCGCCAAATCCTTCCGGATCGTGGACAGCGATATCAGCCAGG
The DNA here is from genome assembly GCA_024639825.1 of Gammaproteobacteria bacterium. GTDB lineage: Bacteria > Pseudomonadota > Gammaproteobacteria > Steroidobacterales > Woeseiaceae > UBA1847. The sequence goes on along the minus strand of JAHEGH010000009.1, from coordinate 30,482 downwards.
ACCTTGCGGTCGACCTCGATCTCAGCCTTGTTCAGGCCGTTGATCAGGCGGCTGTATGACAGACCGTGCAGACGTGCGGCAGCGTTGATACGCGTAATCCACAGCGCGCGGAACTGACGCTTGCGCTGACGGCGATCGCGGTATGCGTACTGGCCGGCCTTGATAACGGCCTGCTTGGCCGTCTTGAATAGTTTGGAACGCGCGCCGTAATAGCCCTTCGCTTTACCGAGGACTTTCTTATGGCGGGCTTTGGCGGTTACGCCACGTTTTACTCGTGCCATTTCTCAATCTCCTCTTAGCTGTACGGAAGCATGCGTTTGACGGCCTTCACATCGGCATCTGCGACCTGCAGAGTATTGCCGAGCTGACGCTTACGCTTGGACTTCTTCTTGGTAAGAATGTGATTGAGGTGGGCCTGGGAACGCTTGTAGCCGCCCTTACCCGTTTTACTGAAGCGCTTGGCCGCGCCCCGGTTGGTCTTCATCTTAGACATTGTGTCTTCCTTTTTGGCCTTACAACGTGCCGAAATGGCCGCGGCAGGCGGATTAATGGTCGATTCGGGCCCAAAAGCCGTCCTACGATCCGTTACTCTCTTTTTATGCGGTGCGGAGGTTGACGCCTAATGTTTCTTCGGCGCAATAACCTGGACCATTTGCCGTCCTTCCATCTGTGGCATCTGCTCCACCGAACCGTACTCTTCCAGGTCATCTCTGACCCTGGCCAGAAGCTGCGCGCCCAATTCCTTGTGCGCCATCTCCCGACCGCGGAATCTTAAGGTGATTTTCGTTTTATCACCGTCCTCGAGAAACTCAATGAGCTTCCTGAGCTTGATCTGGTAATCACCTTCGTCCGTTCCTGGCCGAAACTTGATTTCCTTCACATGAACTTGCTTTTGCTTGCGTTTCGCAGTCTGGTTTTTCTTGTTCTGTTCGAACAGGTACTTACCAAAATCCATAATTCGGCATACAGGCGGCTCCGCCATCGGCGACACTTCGACGAGGTCCAATCCCTCATCTTTGGCCAAATTGATCGCTGCTGAGAGACCCATGACCCCTGCCTGCTCACCATCCGAGCCAATAACCCGCACTTCGGTGGCCTCAATTTCATCATTGCGCCTTACGCGCTTTGTAACTGCGATACCCAAATCCTCCGAAAATTCAAAATCTTAGCCCGCCCTGACCCACGCCAAACACGCGCAGCCACAGTGGGAACGCGATTCTAATAAGCCTGCGCGCAGGAAACAACCTCCGGAACCCTAATTTTCTTAAAAAAATCAGGTGCTTTATTCGTTATCCTGGAGATTGGTGGGCGATGCGGGTTTCGAACCTGCGACCTCCACGATGTCAACGTGGCGCTCTACCCCTGAGCTAATCGCCCGTACTCTCGAAGGGACGCGTAAGATACTGAAGGGCTTGGCCTACTGCAAGGCTTTTCAGCCCACTTTTGACTCGCCAATTCCAAGGCCCTGCGCCCGCATCGACTGGATCTCGTCCCGCAGCTTGGCGGCCTCCTCGAACTCCAGGTCCCGTGCATGCCTGAGCATCCTCTTTTCGAGCTTGGCGGCTCGTTTCAGGAGCTGTTCGGGGCTCATCACCTCGTAGATGCCCTTCTCATCGCCCGCCTTGCGACCCGTTCTGCCAGGCACCGGGTAGGCAGCCTCCATAACATCCGCCACCTGCTTGATGATGGTCTTTGGCGTGATGCCGTGTTCCTGGTTGTAGAGCACCTGCGTCGCCCGACGGCGATCGGTTTCATCCAGGGCCCGGCGCATCGAGCCGGTCACTCGATCAGCATAGAGAATGGCGGTCCCATGGAGATGGCGAGCGGCACGTCCGATCGTCTGAATCAGCGAGCGTTCTGAGCGCAGGAAGCCCTCCTTGTCAGCATCCAGGATCGCCACGAGCGACACCTCGGGCATATCCAGCCCCTCGCGCAGCAGGTTGATGCCCACAAGAACATCGAATGCCCCGAGCCTCAGGTCCCTGATTATCTCGGTGCGCTCGACGGTGCCGATGTCAGAGTGCAGATAGCGGACAGCGACGCCGTGTTCGCGCAGGTAATCGGTCAGGTCCTCAGCCATGCGCTTGGTGAGCGTCGTAATCAGGACCCGCTCGCCTGCTGCGGTGCGCCTGTTGATTTCAGACAGCACATCGTCGACCTGCGTTGTGGCCGGACGCACTTCGATGGTCGGGTCGATCAGACCGGTGGGCCTGACAAGCTGTTCCACGACATTGTCCGAGTGTTCTTTCTCGTAGTCACCGGGTGTCGCTGAGACATAGATCGTCTGCGGTGACAGCCGCTCAAACTCGTCGAAGCGCAGCGGCCGGTTATCCAGCGCGGACGGCAGTCGGAAGCCAAACTCGACCAGTGTCTCCTTGCGGGAGCGATCACCCTTATACATGGCGCCCAGCTGCGGCACTGTCACGTGGCTCTCATCGATAATGAGCAGGGCATTATCGGGTACGTAATCGAACAGGCACGGCGGGGGTTCCCCGGGGCCTCTGCCTGACAGGTAGCGCGAATAGTTTTCGATACCCGAGCAGTATCCGAGCTCGCGAATCATCTCTAAATCAAATAAGGTTCTCTGCTCAAGCCTTTGAGCTTCCAGTAGTTTTTCGTTTTTTCTCAGGTACTCAAGCCGATCCTTCAACTCAACCTTGATGTGCTCGCAGGCCGCAAGGAGCTTCTCCCGTGGCGTCACATAGTGAGTCTTCGGAAAGACCGTAAAGCGCGGTACGCGGCGGAGAACCTCGCCGGTGAGCGGGTCGAAACAGGCTATCGATTCAACTTCGTCATCGAACAGCTCGATGCGGACCGCGTCCCGCTCCGACTCCGCGGGGAATACGTCAATGACATCTCCCCTTACGCGGTAGGTCCCCTGCGAGAGGTCCAGTTCGTTGCGTGTGTACTGCATCTCCGCGAGCCGGCGGAGAATCGTGCGCTGGTCGATACGATCGCCACGGGTCACATGCAGCACCATGCTGAAATACGCCTCGGGATCGCCGAGCCCGTAAATGGCCGAGACCGTTGCCACGATGATCGCATCCGGGCGCTCGATTAGCGCCTTGGTGGCCGACAGCCGCATTTGCTCGATGTGCTGGTTAATCGACGCATCTTTCTCGATAAACGTATCCGAGGCCGGCACATACGCTTCTGGCTGGTAGTAGTCGTAATAGGAAACGAAATACTCCACCGCGTTGTTCGGGAAAAACTCCCGCATTTCCCCATAGAGCTGGGCGGCCAGCGTCTTGTTCGGTGCCAGGATCATCGCCGGACGTTGCGTGCGTTCGATGACGCTCGCGATTGTGTACGTCTTGCCGGAGCCCGTTACACCCAGTAACGTCTGCCGTGCGAGCCCGTCATCCAGTCCGTCGGCGAGTCCCGAGATTGCCGCTGGCTGGTCGCCCGCAGGTGAGAAATCAGAGGCCAGATCAAATCGGTCACGATGTTCCGATGAGGTATTGGGGAGGTCTGTTGTTTCACGTACCATAGCGCTGCGTATCTGAGAGGCAATCGAGTGATCTTACCAGTTTCCAAACGTATGGCTTCAGTGAAGCCCTCCCCAACCGGTGCCGTCCTGGCGCGGGCGACGGAGCTGCAAGCCGCCGGACGTGACGTGATCAGCCTGGGCACCGGTGAGCCGGATTTTGATACGCCGGCGCACATCTGTGAAGCCGCCATAGCGGCAATCAAGGGCGGCCAGACCCGTTACACACCGATTGACGGCACCGCCGCGCTGAAGACCGCTATTCAGGGGAAGCTGGCTCGCGAGAATCAACTGGACTACGAGCTGTCGCAAATCGTCGTGACCTGCGGGGCCAAGCAGGCATTGTTCAATCTGTGCCTGGCGCTCCTCGATCCGGGCGATGAGGCGATCATACCTGCCCCTTACTGGGTCTCCTATCCCGATATGGTGCGCCTGGCAGACGCCGAGCCTGTGATCATTGAGACAGGTATCGAACAGCACTTCAAGATCACGCCCCAACAGCTTGAAGCGGCCATTACGGAGCGGACTCGCTTGCTCATACTGAACAATCCGTCCAACCCGACCGGTGCGTGTTACCAATTGGCAGAGATGGCCGCACTGGGCGCCATCATCGAACAGCATCCCGACATCGTCGTGCTGTCCGACGACATCTACGAGCATATCCACTGGGCGCCGGATCCGTTTGTCAGTTTCGCGACGGCCTGCCCTTCGCTGATGGGGCGGACGGTCACTGCCAACGGCGTGTCGAAGGCCTACGCCATGACAGGCTGGCGAATTGGTTATGCAGCCGGCCCACGGGAACTGGTCAATGCGATGAAGACCATCCAGAGCCAGAGCACGACCAATGCCTGCAGTATTTCTCAGGCAGCAGCGGTGGCAGCCCTTAACGGCGACCAGACGTGCGTGCGTGAGATGGCGTCTGCCTACCACAAACGTCACGACTACTTTGTCGAGGCACTCAACGGAATCGATGGCTTCGAGTGTCGCCCCAGCGAGGGCGCGTTCTATGCGTTTCCAAGGGTCGAGGGCGTATTGGAAGCCCGGGGCATGAAGGATGACGTCGAACTGGTGGAGTTTCTGCTCAATGAAGCGGACCTGGCCTGCGTACCCGGCACAGCCTTCGGTGCTCCGGGTTATGTGCGCTTCTCCTTCGCCTGTTCGATGGAAATGCTGGAAGAGTCGGTGAGGCGCATAAAACGGGCCGTGATGGCTTGACAAGGGACCGGGGCTAGACGAAAATCGCGGCCCGCGCCTTAGGGTGACGGACTATTCCCCGATAGCTCAGTTGGTAGAGCGATTGACTGTTAATCAATTGGTCCCTGGTTCGAGTCCGGGTCGGGGAGCCAAATTGCAAAAAGCCCGCTTCTTAGCGGGCTTTTTCTTTTCCGCATTGAGCGTCAACCAGCAGCACCCAGTTTGCGGTGCTCCTTTTGATGAAATGTGATGTCCAGAGCAACCTTCATCAGGATCAGGATAATCAGGCCGGCCAATGGCTGACCATTCTCGATCAGGAAAAAGCCGCCGAGTATCAGCGCCACGTGAGTGATGACCATGCGCCTGTAGGGCAGGCCCATAGCCTGCATTGGCGACAGTCTCTCGTATTCATTCCGGCCCATAAAATTCTCGATGAATGACCAACCGTGCGAGACAAATAGTGCCGCTATGGCAACCCAGCTCAGGTTATCCAGCACCAGCCGATAGTAATCCTCAGGCTGCGCGAAGTTACCAAGCGCTTCGACATTGCCTGAGTACATGCCAAACAACACCATGAAATGCCCGAACATGAAGCCGCCGTAATGCACCAGGAAGAACAACGGCAGGAACAGGCTCTCTTTTAGCGTGTCGTTGTTCGCCGCGACCACGAGCCTCGCGATGCCAAACAGCCCGATAATGACGTTCTCGCACCAGAACAGGAGTAGCAGGAAGAACACGTCCCAGTCCCACAACAGCACACCGGCAAGCGGCAGCAGGTTTGCAGTGACCAGCAGTAACAGGGACAGCCGACCGGTCATTTGCTCGCCGAGATCTCGATAACGACATTCCACATGTATTGCACCAGGCTAATGAAGGCTTCCTCTTCTATGCGTTCATTATCTCCGTGTGCGCCGAAGCCGCTATTGATCTCCTCAATCGAGCGCGCCGGCCCGATGCCATAAGCCTGCACGCCTTTCGCACGGACCTGCGCCATATCCGTCGCGCCGGTTTGCATGATTGGGAGCACGGTGGCGTCGGGGTACATACGCAACGCAACATCCTCAAGCACCTGGAACATCTCGTTGTCGATATCGGACGGTGGCGCGGCGGGTCTGTAGATAGGTTCCGGGATGATCTCGACCCGCGGATCGTCGATTACCTGTGCAAGCTTCGCGTAAAATTCCTTAACGTTCTCATCGGGCAACATTCGGATATCAATAATTGCCTTTGCCTCCGACGGGATCACGTTGCGACGAAAACCGGCATCGATAACGGTTGGCACGACAGATGTCCGCGAAATCGAGTAATGGTAGGGAAAGGTCTCAAGGAAGTGCCGCTGAATAGCCTCCTTCTCGTCCTCGTTTTCAACGTTGAGATAACGCCAGGCGTCCTCCGGCGCCGATATCTCTGCCATGCGCCGAAAATAGGTACGCGTGGTGTCGTTGAGACGAACTTCTGTCTCCCACGCTCCAGCCTTCGCAATTGCGTTTGCGAGAATGGTTACGGCGTTGTCGAGGATCGGCTTCGAACCGTGTCCCGGCGTACCACGTGCGACCAGCGTTACGCGACGCGGCATCTTCTCGGTCGTCTCGATACCCACCGTGCTGACCTTCTTGTCTCGAATGACCGACTGACCACCTTCAGCCAACGCATATTCGGCCGCAATCTTGTCGTAGTGCTGCTCGACCATGAAGTTGATACCAACCTCCGGGGTACCCTCCTCGCCCGCCTCCGCGAGCAAGATGATGTCGCGATCCAGCTCAACGCCGTAGCGCTTGAGGAGCTTGACGATCATCAGTCCTGCGGCAAGATTGTCCTTATCATCGAGGGTGCCACGCCCGTAGATGAAGCCATCCTCACGATTGCCGCTGAACGGATCCGCATACCATTTCTCAGGTTGCACGCCAACAACATCGGTATGACCCATAATGAGGAGCGGGCGCTTCGAGCCATTCCCTGAAATCCTGGCCACCAGGTTGCCTCGCGATTCCTCCAGCGCGAAGACTTCGGACTGAATCCCTTCTGCCGTGAGCTCCGCCTGCAGGTACTCAACCACCAGGCTCTCGTTACCTGGCGGATTCGTCGTGTTGATCTGCACAAGCTCGACCAGGTGCTGGACGGCTTCCTCACCCGCTGTATCCCAATCGATCAGATAGGACTGCTGTGCAGCTGCCGTCGCCATGCTACAGAAAAAGAACAAGCCGCTGATTATTCTCATATTTTCTTCGCCGCTAATGTGGAATATCAGGTTAGAATAGCCGCTTGGCCGGACAAGAGAAACAAAATTGACCATGTCACCGGCCGCGGGTGCTTATATGAAGAAAAATCGTCGTCACGTGGATCGCCTGGTTGCCGATGTCGTTCTTTACTGAACTGCGACGCCGCAACGTATTTCGCGTTGCGATCGCCTACGCGGTCGTCGCCTGGCTCGTCGCCCAGGTAGCGGAACTGGCACTCGACAGCTTCGGATCGCCGGACTGGGTCATGAAGACCCTCCTGCTATTTCTTGCTCTCGGGCTGCCGTTCGCCACCATTTTTGCCTGGGCTTTTGAGTTGACACCTGACGGCATAAAGCGTGAAAAAGATGTCGACCGATCTCAGTCAATTACCAACGAGACCGGACAAAAGCTCAATACCGTAATTATCGGCGCATTGGTCATCGCCCTGATCATCGCCGTGGGGATGCATTTGGGGGGCAATAGCCCTGATCCCGTCGATACGACCGGCGAGGTTCTGGCCACTTCCGGCAGCCAGTCGATTGCCGTACTACCGTTCGTCAACATGTCCGACGATCCTGACAACGAATTTTTTTCCGACGGAATATCTGAAGAACTTCTTAATGTTCTCGTTAAGGTCGAAGGCCTGCGAGTTGCCTCGCGAACCTCATCGTTTTCTTTTAAAGGTAAGGACACGCCTATTCCTGAAATCGCCGATGCGCTCAAGGTTGAACACGTACTTGAAGGAAGTGTGCGCAAGGCCGGCGACACCATACGAATTACAGCGCAGCTCATTGACGTCAGAACCGACAGTCACCTCTGGTCGGAAACTTACGACAGGAAGTTCGAAGACATCTTTGTCATCCAGGACGAGATTTCCGCACATATTGTGGATGCCCTGAAGGTGGCACTTGGCGCTGAAGACATCGTGGAAACGGTCAGTAGCCCGACGGACAACCTCGCCGCCTACGAGGATTACCTGAAAGGAAGGTATCTCTGGCAACGGCGAGGCGAGCACAATATTCGGACCGCTATCGAGCTGTTCACAAAAGCTACCGAGGCGGATCCCGGGTTTGCCCGTGCCTGGTCGAGCCTCGCAGCTGCGCACTTAACCTTACCTACCTATGCCATTGTCGATTTCAAATATCATTACCAGCTGGCACTGGATTACGCGACGCGCGCATTGCAGCTGGATCCCGGGATAGCTGAGGCACATGCTGTTGTAGGGGACATTGAGCGTATATCTGGCGCCACGGACCTTTCGCAAGTCGCGCAACACTACATTCGGGCCATCGAACTCGAACCAAAGGTCTCCACCGGTTATCTCTGGTACACCGAGTTCCTCCTCGCGACAGGTCGAACCAAGGCCGCACTGGACACTATCAACATCGCCTTGCAGCTCGACCCGTTTCATCCAGGAACCATGTCGGTCGCCGGAGCCGTTCACACGGTCCTCGGCGATTATGGGAAAGCCGAGGAGTACACAAAATCCGCGATAGACCTTGGTCACCCGACCGCCGCTTACGACATGCTGGAACTCAGCATAACCCGTGGTGACTTCGCGACTGCGAAAGTGCTGGCCAACGATCTCTTTCAAGAAGAGGATATCGCTGATTTTGATCTGTATATCGCAGCCCAGACGGATGCATCTTTACGCGACGAGGTGATCGAACGGATGAAGGACGTGCGGCAGGACAACCCACTGTTCGTCGCCCGTGATCTCGCGCATTTCGGTCGTCTCGACGAGGCATTCGAAATCCTCCAACGCGTACGCCTGCTGGGCAACAATTCTTTTTTCCTTTGGGAGCCCGACATGCGCCCGCTCCGACAAGACCCACGTTTTGTTGAAGTCCTCAGGAAGAAGGGATTTATCGACTATTGGGACAAAGCTGGTTGGTCGCCGTTGTGCTCGCGCAACAGCGAGACCATTACCTGTAACTAGTCAGTCAGTAGGCCCTTGAGGTGTTCGCGAAAGCGTTCGCCCGTGTCCGGATGTTCCAGACCAAAGGCAACCGTCGCCTGCAGGTAACCCAGCTTGCTGCCACAGTCGTAGCGGACCCCGGTAAACGAATACGCGTAGACAGCCGAGTCCTTAAGCAGATCCGCGATGCCATCTGTGAGCTGGATTTCGCCGCCAGCCCCGCGCCCGGTTGTCTCAAGCTTGTCGAATATTTCCGGCCCCAGCAGGTAGCGACCGACTACGGCCGAGTTTGATGGCGCATTTTCCGGTGCAGGCTTTTCGACAATCTGCGTTATCCGATTGCGATCGGATTCGTCGACGGCCACGATGCCGTAGCTCGAAGTATCTTCGCGCGGCACTGTCTGCACCGCGATAACACTGCCTCCGTGTTGTTCATACTCGTCAGCCATCTGGGCCAGGCAGCCGGGATCTCCGGCGATCAAATCGTCCGCGAGGTGTACAAAGAAAGGCTCATTACCCACTGCCGGGCGCGCGCAGAGAACGGCGTGCCCAAGTCCAAGGGGTTCACCCTGACGGATATAAATGCATGAGACACCCTTGGGTACGATGCCCTGTATGGATGCCAGCAACTCGTGCTTGCCCGATTGGGTCAGGGCCTCTTCAAGCTCGGGGTCGGTATCAAAATGGTCTTCAATTGCGCGCTTTGATGCGCCCGTGACAAACACCAGCTTCGTTGCGCCCGCTGCGATCGCCTCTTCTACCGCGTACTGGATGAGCGGCTTATCGACGATCGGCAACATTTCCTTCGGACTTGCCTTGGTGGCGGGCAGGAATCGGGTTCCACGACCCGCAACAGGGAATACAGCTGTTTTGACTTTCTGGGCCACCAGTTGCTCCAACAACGAAGAAGACCCGCATCATAGCGAAATCCCGCTTGCCGAGTCATGACGCTCGTCACGAGAGTCGGCGAGAGCCAGGCCCGCCGCCTTGCGGACCTGGCCAACTAACGCCGAAACGATCCTACTTTTTCTGTCCGGAGACCTTGATATCGGATCGATTCAGTTCGACCGTTCGTTCACCGATGCCCTTCACCAGTGACAGGTCGTCGGCACTTTGGAACGGGCCGTGCTTCTTGCGATACTCGACAATCGCCCTGGCCTTGGAAAGGCCCACGCCCTTCAGTTCGGCCGAAATCGTCTCGGCATCGGCGTTATTGATATCGACCTGTCCGGCCAATACGGTCAGTGGCGCCATCAGCAGGACTGCTATCGCGGCGGTGCTTAGGATTCTCATTATCAGCTCCTTCTTTGGTATGAGACCAGGGAGCTTATCGGCGCCGTCACGCCACGTCCGGCAGCGAAACCGGGCAGTTTATTTGGTAATGCTGTGCTGCAGCACGGTGTCGAACTGAACGCGCGACGCGGGTCGCTGCGTTTCCCAGTCCCGGCAACTCGGGCATTGCCACAGCAGCCGCTGACTCGAAAAACCGCATTCCTGGCACTGGTATCGCGGGGTAGCCGCCGCCAGTTTTGACAAGGCGCCCCGAACCCTCGCGAACCTCGAGTCGGCTGCGCCCTTCCCATCGGACAACTGCTGCAATTCCACAAACTCGCCCAGCGTGGGCTCGTTGAGCATGTATTGCTCCACGCATTCATCAATAACCGGTATACCGCCAATGTCGTTGACGATTGCTGTGTAGGCGACCAGTGAAGCCATCTCCGGGTTCTTGGCCAGCATGCTTTTCAGCGCTCGTTCGAGTTCATCGACTTCGTTTTCGCGCGTATAGATTGCCACAATCTCCGGTAGCGCCTCGGCAATCAGGTATGTGTTCTCGTCGATAATACGGTGATACAGCTTGAGCGCTGTCTTGCTGTCATTGGTATCTCGCGCGATATGCGCACGCGTGAGTGCACCGCGCATGGTTCGCGGCCTGCCGGCCTGCGCGTTCTTCACATACTGCCGCGCAGACGCATAGTCACCCGCCGAGGCTGCGGCTTCCGCCAACTCGCAATAATAATGGGCAATCTGCAAGGCAAGCGAGCGTCCGCCCAGAACTTCAAGGCGTTTGCCCGCCTCGATCGCCTTCTCCCAGTCGCGCTCCTGCTCATAGATACGGCACAGCGCTTCGATCGCCTGCACCTGGTAGCGGGAGCCCTGCGAGAGCCGCGAGAACAGTTTTTCAGCCCGATCAAGCAAGCCCGCCGCCAGGTAGTCTTTCGCCAGTGAATACAGGGCCTGGTCGCGCTGCTCGGATGCGAGATCCGGGCGGGCAATGATGTTCTGATGGATACGAATTGCCCGGTCGACTTCACCACGACGGCGAAACAGGCTGCCAAGTGCAAAGTGAGTCTCAATCGTCCTGGCATCAACCCGAACCATGCGCAAGAAATGTTCCAGTGCCTGATCGGTCTGCTCGTTCAACAGAAAATTGAGGCCTTTGAGATAGTCGATGTTCAGCGGCGGTGGTGCGTCTTCTTCATCGCGTTCACCAAATCGCCCGATAACCCAGCCGGCCGCGGCCAGCAAGAGGAAAAGACCTGCAAGTATTAGCGCTTTTTCAGTCGGCATCGCTTAGTGGCAGATTACGGAGGCTGCTCACCTCGCTTTCGGTGGCGCGCAGTGAACGGCGCAGAATGCGGCGCTCGTTAATCAGCTTTAAAGCAAAGAATCCGAGGCACAGGATGCCGAACAGCCATCCCAGCGCAAAAGTGAACGTGAATGCGAGGGGAATCGACGTATGCACCTCAGTGAACGCCAGATCAATATCGATCATGCCCGTGTTATTTGCGGTGAATGTCGCCATGACGATGACGATGAGAACGATCAGTATCGCCAGCCCGATACGTTTCAACATGCGTTTGCTCCGCAGATCCGGTAAACCCAATAGCTATGATGCGGCCTGATGCCGCGGCGGATCAATGATCAACTCTTGATCGGGAAATGTCGGCTTTCGTCCACGCGATCGCGCAGATCCTTGCCCGGCTTGAAATGCGGTACGTACTTGCCGGACAGAGCAACCGCTTCACCGGTCTTGGGATTACGTCCGATACGGGGTGGACGGAAATGCAGGGAGAAACTCCCAAAGCCACGAATCTCGATGCGCTGACCTTTGGCTAGCGAGTCGCTCATGAGGTCAAGCAGGTGCTTGACGGCCAGTTCAACATCCTTGGCCGGCAGGTGTTTCTGCTTACGAGAAATGGCTTCTATCAGTTCTGATTTTGTCATTTTACCTTATTCCGTACCGCCGAATTAGCGTAACCCACGGATATTAAAGGCAATAGTAGCCCAGACCAGCGGGTCTGGGCTACCTTTTTTACTTATTATTTGCTTCCGCCGGACATTTTTTCCTTCAGAAGGTCGCCAAGGGTGGTGCCCACAGGCGCTGCGGCGACGTCAGACTTGTAGCTGCTGACGGCCTCCTGCTCCTCGTGAACTTCCTTCGCCTTAATCGACAGCTGAATCGAACGGTTCTTGCGATCAACGTTTGTGAACTTGGCTTCAACCTCTTCACCCACCTTGATCATCGTGCGCGCATCCTCAACCCGGCCACGGGCCAGTTCAGAAGCGCGCAGCGAACCAAAGATTCCGTCGCCCAAGTCAACCGTTGCACCACGCGCGTCCACTTCCGTGACCGTACCTGTGACGATAGAGTTCTTGGGGTTGGCTGCGAGCCAGTTCGAGAACGGATCCTTCTCCATCTGCTTGATGCCAAGCGAGATACGTTCGCGCTCGGAATCGATAGCGAGAACCGCTGCCTCGATTTCCTGGCCTTTCTTGTAGTTCCGCACCGCTTCTTCACCGGGCAGATCCCAGGAAATGTCCGAGAGATGAACGAGACCGTCGATACCACCGTCGAGACCGATGAAGATACCGAAGTCCGTGATCGACTTGATCTGGCCGGTAACCTTGTCGTTACGATTGAAGGTTGTAGAGAACTCTGCCCACGGGTTCGACTGGCATTGCTTGATGCCCAGCGAAATACGACGACGTTCTTCGTCGATCTCGATGACCATAACTTCAACTTCTTCACCAACCGCTACAACACGAGACGGGTTAACGTTCTTGTTGGTCCAGTCCATTTCAGACACGTGGACGAGGCCTTCAACGCCGTCCTCGATCTCAACGAAGCAACCGTAGTCCGCAATATTCGTGACCTTGCCAAAGATACGCGTCTGTGGCGGGTAACGACGAGCGAGATCCTGCCAAGGATCGTCACCGAGTTGCTTCATACCCAGCGACACGCGCTGGCGCTCACGATCGAACTTGAGGATCTTGACGTCGATTTCCTGACCGACTTCGACAACTTCGGAAGGATGCTTGACACGCTTCCAGGCCATATCGGTGATATGCAGGAGACCGTCAATGCCACCAAGGTCGACGAATGCGCCGTAGTCGGTGAGGTTCTTGACGATACCCTTGGCCATGTTGCCTTCCTGCAACTCTTCAAGGAGTTTCTCGCGTTCGGCAGAGTATTCTGTTTCGACAACCGCACGGCGCGATACGACGACGTTGTTGCGCTGCTGGTCGAGCTTGATGACCTTGAATTCAAGGCTCTTGCCCTCGAGGTAGCCTGGGTCACGAACCGGACGAACATCAACAAGCGAGCCCGGCAGAAATGCGCGGACATTGTCGATCTCGACCGTGAAACCACCTTTGACGCGACCATTGATCACGCCTTCGACCACTTCACCTGCCTCGAACGCTTTCTCAAGATCGATCCAGGTACGTGCACGAATCGCTTTCTCACGTGACAGCTTGGTCTCACCGAAGCCGTCTTCCACGGCGTCGAGCGCGACTTCAACTTCATCCCCAACGGAGATGCCGCCTTCGTGCTTGTCGTTCTTAAACTGTTCTATGGGGATAACGGCCTCGGATTTGAGACCTGCACTGACGAGTACAACATCGTCATTTACCGCGACAACGGTACCGGTGATGATAGAACCCGGCTTTATTTGTTGACTGGCAAAACTTTCTTCAAATAATTCAGCAAAACTTTCAGACATGTTAGTTAACCAAGGGAGTACTCACTCCCGCCCATTTACGTCGTATCACGTCCTGTGACTGACGGTCATTACAAAAAAGGAGCGAACATCCTGTCCGTTCCTGTCCATGAAACTTTCTAAGGTATTTAGAGGTTGGCGACCCAGTCGAGTACAGTTTGTGTCACCGCCTCGATGGACTGGCCCGAGGAATCCAGAATTCTGGCATCCTTCGCTGGCCGCAGCGGAGCCACCGATCGCTCGGAATCCCGCCGGTCACGGTCCTCTATGTCCCGTGAAAGGGCGGCAAGGCTAACATCCAAGCCCTTGTCTTTCAACTGCTTATGGCGCCTTCGGGCCCTCTCCTCCGCACTCGCCGTGAGGAAGATTTTCAGGGATGCCTCCGGGAACACCTGCGTGCCCATATCACGCCCATCGGCCACCAGCCCGGGGGCCTGCTGGAACGCCCGCTGGCGCTCGAAAAGCGCCTGTCGGACGGCCGAAATCTGCGCCACAGTCGAGGCGCCGGCTCCCGTCTCCTCCGTCCGGATCAGCGTCGTCACGTCTTCATCGCCCAGCCAGATTCGCTCTTCGCCGTCTTCATTACTGTCAAATCGGACATCGAGATCATGGGCCAATTCCGCAAGTTTCTGGGCATCCTGGAGGGAAATGCCGGATGTCTGGGCGGACAGAGCAACAAGACGGTATAGCGCCCCGCTGTCGAGCAAATGGTATCCGAGCGCTTCGGCCACTTTGCGGGCGATCGTCCCTTTCCCTGAGCCGCTTGGCCCATCGATGGCGATGACCGGGACATTCCGACGACTAGTCATTCAGGATCTCGATCTCGCCGCCAATGGTGGCCACCCGCTCGCAAAATCCAGGGAATGACGTGTCAACGTTGTCTACATCGCGAATCATGACCTCATCATCAGCGATTGTGGCTGCCATAGCCAACGACATCGCAACGCGATGGTCGTGGAAGCTCTCAACCTCGCCCCCGGAAAAACGTCCGCCATGCACGACCGCGCCGTCTGCTGACTCATCGACCTGGATACCAAGGCGGCGCATGCCGTCGGCCATAGCCGCAATGCGATCGCTCTCTTTGACCCGCAGCTCACCGATGCCAGAGAATGTCGTCTTGCCACTGGCTGACGCTGCGGCCACGAACAGGGCCGGAAACTCATCGATGGCAAGTGATACCAGCGCCGGGTCGACGGGCCCACCCTGCAGCTGAGACGCCCGCACCCGAATATCCGCGACCGGCTCCTTGCCAAGCAGCCGCGGATGCTCCAGCGAAATGTCCGCACCCATCGCCCGCAGGATGTCGATAACTCCCGTTCTCGTCGGATTAACTCCTACATTTTCTATAAGAATATCCGCATTTTGCGACAACAATGTACCGAGGATTATGAAGGTTGCGGAAGACAGGTCAGCGGGAACCTGCACCTGCGTTCCCCGCAACGACTGGCCACCCTCAAGCGCTATCCGGTTACCAGCCTTCTCAACCTTCACACCCATGGCGCCCAGCATGCGCTCCGTATGATCACGGGTCACTGCCGGCTCTGTCACGCTGGTCGTGCCCTCGGCGTAGAGCCCCGCAAGAAGCACGGCCGATTTCACCTGCGCGCTCGCCATCGGCAGGTCGTAATGAATCCCGTGAAGCTGCAGTCCGCCTGAGATCTGCAACGGCGGCGTGCCGTCGCAGTCGCTCTCAATCGCAGCGCCCATTTGCGTGAGCGGCTTAATGATCCGGCCCATCGGGCGGCCCGTAAGCGAGGCATCTCCTGTTAACACGCTGCCGAATGACTGGCCGCTTAACAGGCCCGCCATCAAACGCATCGCCGTTCCGGAGTTACCGAGATCAATATCGGCCGCAGATCCGCGCAGGCCATGGAGCCCCACACCTTCTATAACGAGCTCGACCGGGCTTGGCTGATCAATCCTGACGCCCAGCGCGCGCATGGCTGCTGCCGTAGCCAGGCAGTCGTCGCCATCCAGAAAGCCGCTGACCTCTGTTCGCCCCTCCGCGATACTTCCCAGCATCAGGGCCCGATGCGAAACGGATTTATCCCCCGGCACCGTTACCCGGGCATCCCGCAGCGTTGAGGGTGTTACTTTAAAGTGCATGGACGACTGGTTGCCTGTCAGCCTATGGCCTTGGGGTAGGCTCCGAGTACCTTGAACAGCGAGGCACTGCTTTTCAGATCCGCCAGCGCATCGGAGACAGGGGCTTGCTCAGCGTGACCTTCGATATCGATGAAAAACACGTAATCCCATTTACGGCGCCGCGACGGTCGTGACTCAATGCGCGTCATGCTCACACCGTGCTTCGCCAGCGGTTGCAGCAAGCTATGAAGCACACCGGCGCCGCCAGCCGTATCGCTGGTGGATACCAGTAACGTGGTCTTGTCCTCACCGCTCGCAGCCAGCAGATTGCGGCCTATAACCAGGAAGCGGGTGGCGTTATCGGGGCGGTCTTCGATGTTATTGACCAGGATCTGGAGTTCGTACACGTCCGCCGCAACTTCCGGCCCGATGGCCGCAGTGCCGTCCTCGTCTCTCGCCCGCCGGGCGCCAGCGGCATTGCTCGACATGCCAATCAGCTCTACGTGCGGCAGATTCTCCCGAATCCAGCCGCGACATTGAGCCAATGACTGCTCATGTGCACAGATGCGTTCGATGTTCTCGAGCCCCTTCTGGCTGCCCATCAGGTGCTGTTCAATCTTGAGCTCAATTTCACCGGAAATTTTCAGCGGTGAGGTCAGGAACATATCAAGCGTGTTATTGACCGAGCCTTCGGTCGAATTTTCGATGGGCACCACACCAAAATCGGCCGCGCCGCATTCCACTTCCTGAAACACCTCGTCAATCGTATGGAATGGCAAGGCACGCACGCTATGGCCGAAATGCTTGAATACCGCGGTCTGCGTGAAGGTGCCTTCGGGCCCGAGAAAACCAACCTTGAGCGGTTCCTGCTGAGCGAGGCAGGCTGACATGATCTCGCGAAAGAGCCGCAGCATTTCCTCGTCACGCATTGGGCCATCGTTGCGATCCAGGACCTTGCGCAAGACCTCTGCCTCGCGCTCCGGCCGGTAGTAATCAACCGCAGACCGCAGCTCGCCTTTGGCGATGCCAACCTGCTGAGCAATTTTCGCCCGGTCGTTGATCAGGCCCTGAATGCGCTCATCAATCGCGTTGATGCGCTCACGAATCTCCCCGAGATCCAGATCGCCTGTTTTTTCGTCGCCACCTGCCATGCTATTCCCGGTCAAAATCCCAAAGGAATCCTCAGGTTACAGGCTTGCCGAGATTTCGCAACGTCAGGACGCCGTCAATCGCGCGCAGCTCGTCCAGCAACGCGTCGGACGGCTCGGCGTTAACGTCAACGATCGTGTAGGCAACTGCGCCGGCCGATTTATTCAGTAGATCTTCAATATTGAGACCGGCGTTGGCAATACACGTCGAGATCTGGCCGACCATATTCGGCACGTTTGCGTTCGACACCGTAATGCGCCAGGCGTCCAGACGCGGCAACCGCGCCTGCGGGAAGTTCACGGAGTGACGGATATTGCCGTTCTCGAGGTAGTCCTTTACGTTCTCCGCCACCATGATTGCGCAGTTGGCCTCGGCCTCGCCTGTCGAAGCCCCAAGATGTGGCAACGCGGTAACCTTCGGATGCGCTATAAGCTCAGGTGTCGGGAAGTCCGTAACGAACGCGTGCAGCTTGCCGCTATCGAGGGCAGCGATCGCTGCAGCATCGTCGACAATTCCGCCGCGCGCAAAATTAATCAGTACGCCGCCGTCGTTCATCAGTGCAATACGGTCTGCGTTGATCATATTGCGAGTCGCGTCGATCAGTGGCACATGGCAGGTAACAAAATCCGCGTGCTGGAACAGCTGGTCCAGCGTTTCTTCCTGTTCCACGCCCGATGAGAGTTGCCAGGCGTTGCGAACAGTAATGGCCGGATCGTAACCGACGACTTTCATCCCAAGATCAAGCGCCGCGTTTGCGACTTCCACACCAATCGCGCCGAGGCCGATGACACCGAGCGTTTTGCCTGGAAGCTCAAACCCAACAAACTGTTTCTTACCGGCTTCAACCGCTTTTTTGAGGTCGTCGCCCGTTTCTTCCAGCGTCTTAACGTACTCGCTGGCGCTGGCAAGGTTACGAGCACCCATCAGCATGCCGCCGATCACGAGCTCCTTGACGGCGTTGGCGTTGGCCCCTGGCGCATTAAAGACGGGTACCCCGCGGGCAGCCATCTTGTCACAAGGGATATTGTTGGTACCGGCACCTGCGCGACCAATAGCGGCCACCGTATCCGGAATATCCATATCGTGCATGTTGTGCGAACGCAGCAGTATGGCGTCAGGGTGTGCGACTTCAGAAGCCGCCTCGTAGCGCTCGCGAGGCAGACGCCGCAGACCTTCTACAGCAATGTTATTGAGCGTCAAAATCTTGTACATGATTAACCGTTAGCCTTTTCAAAATCAGCCATGAACGCGATGAGCGCATCGACCGCTTCCTCACTAACCGCGTTATAAATTGAAGCGCGCATACCACCAACAGAGCGATGACCCTTGAGATTCGTCAGGCCGGCTGCTGCCGACTCTTCCAGAAACTTCTTGTCCAGCGCAGCGTCGGCCAGGATGAACGGCACGTTCATCCGCGAGCGGCAGTCCTTCGCCACCGGGTTGCTGTAGAAATCGGAGGCATCGATGGCTGCATAGAGCTTGCTCGACTTGCGCCCATTGATCTCAGCCATGGCCTCTACGCCGCCCTGCCGTTTCAGCCACTGGAAGACGAGATCCGCGACATACCACGCAAAGGTCGGTGGCGTATTGGTCATGGAATCGGAATCTGCGTAGGACTTCCAGGTCATCAGGTGCGGGTTATCCGCACGAGCTCGGTCGAGAAGCTCGTTGCGGACGATGACGAGAGTGATACCCGCCGGTCCGATATTCTTTTGAGCGCCGGCATAAATGACGCCAAACCGGCGCACGTCTATTGGCCGAGACAGGATATTACTGGACATGTCTGCGACCAGCGGCACGTCGCCGCCGGGCACGAAGTGAAACTCGACGCCAGCGATTGTCTCATTCGGCGTGTAATGCAGATAAGCAGCGTTATCTGAGCGCCGCCACGACGATTCATCCGGTATATAGGTGAACTTCTTGTCCGACGCATCAGCCGCCACATTGACGTTGCAGAATTTCGTCGCTTCGCCCGCCGCTTTCTTGCCCCAGCTGCCCGTGACAATGTAGTCCGCCGTATCGCCAGGGCTCGTCAGGTTCATTGGCGCCATGGCCATCTGCATGGTGGCGCCGCCCTGCGGGAACAGGACACTGTAGTCGTCGGGCACCTGCAGCAGCTCACGGAGTGTGGCTTCTGCGCGTGCAGCGAGTTCCACGAAGTCTGCGCTGCGGTGGCTGACTTCCATGACCGACATACCCGAACCAAGCCAGTCCGGAAGATCGTTGCGAATTGTTTCGAGTACTTCGAGCGGCAGCGCGGCCGGGCCGGCGCTGAAATTGTAGACGCGTGACATTGCGTTGGGTTTCCTGAGTCAGAGGCTTAGGCGGTGATGAGTCTGGCGCGCGTATTGTTACGATTTAGCAGGGAGATTGCATTACTTACGATCGTAATTATTCTTCATCGTCCTCAATCGATTCAATACGTGCTAACCCAACAAGCCGCTGGTCGCTTTCGACACGAATCAGACGGACGCCCTGGGTATTGCGTCCCATGACCGAAATATCGCTTACACCCGTCCGCACCAGAGTGCCATTCGAACTGATCAGCATGATCTCGTCATCCTCGCCGACCGGGATTGCGCCCACCGTCCTGCCGTTTCGATCGGTCGTCTGAATCGCAATGACGCCCTGGCCGCCGCGACCCTGAACCGGGAAATCGTCTACTGGCGTCCGTTTACCATAGCCATTTTCCGTGGCAGTCAGGATTAACCCGTCCGAGATAATGCTCAGGCCAATTACTTCGTGGCCATCGGGCAGCTTGATGCCGCGTACGCCGGCCGCGCCGCGTCCCATCGGACGAACGTCGGACTCAGTGAAGCGAATCGCCTTACCATGGCTCGCGACGAGCAGAATCTCGGCGTTGCCATCGGTAATCGCGACGTTGACCAGCTTGTCGTCGCCACGCAGGTCGATAGCGATGATGCCGCTCGCGCGCGGGCGGGAGAACTGGCTCAACGGCGTCTTCTTGACGGTTCCGGCCGATGTCGACATGAAGACGAAATGGCCCTCCTCATATTCCTTGATCGGCACAACCGCATTGATCCGCTCGTCGGCTTCAAGCGGCAGGAGATTCACGATGGGCTTGCCGCGGGATCCGCGACTGGCCTGCGGTACCTGGTAGACCTTCAACCAGTACATCTTGCCGCGGCTCGAGAAGCACAAGATCGTGTCATGCGTATTCGCGACGAACAGGTTGTCGATGAAATCCTCATCCTTGACCTTGGTCGCAGACCGCCCGCGACCGCCGCGCTTCTGCGCCTGGTAAACGTCAATAGGCTGGGCCTTGGCGTAGCCGCCATGGGACAGCGTCACAACAACCTCTTCCTGTGGAATCAGGTCCTCAACGCTGAGGTCGGAGTGATCCTGGACGATCTCAGTGCGGCGCTCGTCGCCAAAGGCGTCCCGAACGTCGGCCAGTTCGTTACGGATCACATCAAGCAGCAGATCCGGGTTCGCCAAAATATCAGAAAGCTCTTTAATACTTCCCAATATCTCTTTGTATTCTTTAATTATTTTCTCTTGCTCGAGACCTGTCAATCGATGCAGTCGCAGATCGAGAATAGCCTGAGCCTGGACTGCAGAGAGGCGATATTTGCCATCAATGAGGCCGCTGCCGGCGTCCAGTCCGTCCGGACGCGTATC
This sequence comes from Gammaproteobacteria bacterium, assembly GCA_024639825.1. Lineage (GTDB taxonomy): Bacteria > Pseudomonadota > Gammaproteobacteria > Steroidobacterales > Woeseiaceae > UBA1847. Next base: position 9,788 of record JAHEGH010000009.1, on the reverse strand, counting down.
GGTATCACCGGCACGCTCCAGCATGCCCGTCACCTCACCCGGCTGCCATGCACGCTCGATAAGGCCGGCCTTTGCCTCGGCGGGCGAAGCAGACGCCTTGATGAGCGCGATGACGTCATCAATGTTTGCCAGCGCGACGGTCTGCCCTTCCAGTACGTGGGCACGGTCCCGTGCCTTACGCAGGTCGAATATGGTCCGCCGTGTAACCACTTCGCGGCGATGGGCAAGGAATGCCTCGAGAACCTGCTTGAGATTCAGCAGCTTTGGCTGCCCCTCATGCAGTGCCACCATATTGATGCCGAAGACGCTCTGCATCGGTGTCTGCTTGTAGAGGTTGTTCAGCACGACGTCGCTGACCTCGCCCTGCTTCAGCTCAATCACAATGCGCATGCCGTCCTTGTCGGACTCATCACGCAGCTCGCTGATGCCTTCAATGCGCTTATCGCGCACGAGATCGGCGATCTTCTCGATCAGCCGCGCTTTGTTAACCTGGAACGGCAGCTCCGTGACGATAATCGCTTCTTTGCCGCGCTTGTTGATGATCTCGACTTCGGTACGGGCTCGGATATGGACACGACCACGGCCAGTACGGTACGCAGAGTAGATACCCTGGGCCCCGTTAATGATGCCGGCGGTCGGGAAGTCCGGGCCTGGCATGTGCTCCATGAGCTCCGGCACGTCAATCTCGGGGTTTTCGATCAGTGCGAGGCAGGCGCTGATCACCTCATTGAGGTTATGTGGCGGAATATTCGTCGCCATGCCCACAGCGATGCCCGCCGATCCGTTGACCAGCAGGTTTGGGATTCGCGTCGGCATCACCGATGGCTCGCTCTCGGAGCCGTCGTAGTTCTCTACGAAATCGACCGTTTCCTTGTCGATATCGGCCAGCAGCTCGTGAGCCACCTTGGCCATGCGGACCTCGGTGTAGCGCATGGCTGCCGGCGAGTCGCCGTCAACCGAGCCGAAGTTACCCTGCCCGTCCACCAGCATGTAGCGCATCGAGAACGGCTGTGCCATACGAACGATCGTGTCGTAGACCGCCGAGTCACCGTGCGGATGGTATTTACCGATGACGTCACCGACCACGCGGGCCGACTTCTTGTAGGGCTTGTTGAAGTCGTTGCCCAGCACGCGCATGGCATGGAGAACACGGCGATGGACGGGTTTGAGGCCGTCCCGAACGTCGGGCAAGGCGCGGCCGACGATAACGCTCATCGCATAGTCGAGATAGGACTGCTGCATCTCCTCTTCGAGGCTTACCGACAGCAATTCCTGGGCTACTTCAGACATAGTTTCCTGCTTTTTATGCTCAAAATCCGAGACCGGCCCCGCCCCGAATAAGGCGGAATCCAATGGTCAAATTTGTTCGGGTTTCGAGCGATTTAACTGGAAGGAAATAATACCACAAACGGACTCGAAACAGCAGTATTTGATGTGGCCAAAAACGCCTGAAACGCAAGGCTGGCGCTACCCTGTACGATGCGTATACTGCGGCGACTATGCAGCACTGTGACACCCTGATCGTACCCCGCTGGTGCGTCCCTGTTGAGCCCGCCGGAGAGGTCCTCGAGGGCCATGCTGTGGCCGTCGCAGACGGGCGAATTGCGGCCGTACTGCCGACCGAGCAAGCCAGGACCAGGTTTCAGCCCAGCGTACTCATAGAACGGCCCGATCACGTGCTGATCCCCGGTCTGATCAATGCGCATACCCATGCCGCGATGACGCTGTTTCGCGGGCTCGCAGACGACGTGCCGCTGGAGGCATGGCTGCATGAGGGGATCTGGCCGGCCGAACGGCGTTGGGTCAGCGCGGAAATGGTTCGCGACGGCACAGAGCTCGCTATCGCTGAGATGATTCGTGGCGGTATTACCTGCTTCAGTGACCAGTATTTCTACCCGGAGATCGTCGCTGAGGCGGCCGTAGACCTGTCCATGCGGGCCGTGGTTGCCACACCGGTCGTCGATTTCCGGACTGGCTGGGCCGATAACGCTGCGGAGTATCTGCAAAAGGCTGCCGATCTGGTTCATGACCCCTATGCCGATCATCCATTGGTCACGACCGCCTTCGCTCCGCATTCCACATTCGCCCTGTCCGATGAATCCTTCGCCGCATTGCGGGTGCTGGCCGATCAACTCGACGTGCGCGTCCAGATCCACCTGCATGAAACAGCGGCCGAGGTCGAAATCTCATTGCGAGACACGGGCAAGCGACCTTACGAGCGGCTTGTTGATGCGGGGCTCGTTAATCGCTCGCTCCTCGCCGTGCACGCGGTTCACATGGACGATGAGGAAATCGCCCGCTTCGCAGAGGCCGGCGTCAGTGTCGCCCATTGCCCGAATTCGAATCTCAAACTCGCCAGTGGCATCGCACCAATCGCCAAGTACCGGAGCGCCGGCCTGAATGTGGCGATTGGCACCGACGGAGCAGCAAGCAACAACATGCTCGATATGTTTTCGGAAATGCGGACGGCGGCCCTGCTCGCCAAAGCCACAGCGAACGACGCGTCCGCCGTCACGGCCGACGAGGCGCTGTACATGGCGACCCTGGGCGGAGCCATGGCACTCGGTCTGGAAAGCACAATCGGATCGATAGAGACCGGAAAATGGGCCGATCTCACCTGCGTGAATCTCCGCACACTCCACAGCCAACCGATTTACGATGTTGTGTCACAGCTCGTGTATGCGTCGCGCTGCGACCAGGTAGCCGATGTCTGGATCGCCGGCCGCCGCCATCTGGAAAATGGTCAATTCGTCCACATTGATACGGATGGACTGCTGGCACGCGCCAATGAATGGCGTGACCGCATGTCGGACACGGGCGAAGTACAATAGGAACCCCAATGAATACGACCACAACGGATAATGTCGATCTTGCAGAGCTCGCGAAATTCAATTCGCTGGCATCGCGCTGGTGGGACACTGAGGGTGAATTTGGTGCGTTGCACGAGATCAACCCACTGCGACTCGACTGGATACGCCAGTACGTCAAGCTCGCCGGCAGCAAAGCTCTCGATATCGGCTGCGGCGGCGGAATCCTCGCTGAGTCCATGTCAGCGTGTAATGCCACGGTTACCGGCATTGATATGGCCGAGGCACCTCTTGCCGTCGCCCGCCTGCACCAGCACGAATCCGGTGCTGAGGTCGACTATCGACGGTCAACAGCCGAATCTCTGGCTGCGGAACAGCCTGGAGAGTACGACGTTATCACCTGTCTCGAGATGCTCGAGCACGTACCGGATCCGTCACAGGTCATTCGCTCATGTGCGGAACTCGTGAAGCCCGGCGGTCATGTCTTCTTTTCGACGATCAATCGCAATCCGAAATCGTTCCTGTTCGCGATCGTCGGCGGCGAGTACATCCTGAATCTCTTGCCAAAAGGCACCCACGAGTACGACAAGTTCATTCGTCCGTCGGAACTGGAGCAATGGGCACGTGCCGCAGGGCTGGAGCTGCAAGCCAGTATCGGCATGCACTACAACCCACTGACGAAGAAGTATTCGCTCGGATCCAATCTGGATGTCAATTACCTGATGTACTACCAGCGACCGGCGAGTGAGTGACCTCACGCAGATGCGGGACGGCTACTTCAACGCCGTGCTGTTTGACCTTGACGGAACGCTGGTAGACACCGCCCCGGACATGGTCGCCGTACTTCAGGCGATGCAGGTCTCCTACGGGATGCCGCCGGTCGAATATCATCGGGGACGCTCCCAGGTTTCAAATGGCGCGATCGGCTTGTTGAGCCTCGGCTTTCCCGAGCATGAATTTTCCTATGGTGATGACATGCATATGGAGTACCTGGAACGCTACGCCGAGATGGTCTGCGAAGACTCACTGGTGTTCGCGGGCCTCGATACCCTGCTCGATCATCTCGATGACGCCGGATGCCCGTGGGGCGTGGTGACCAACAAGCCAGAGCATTTGACCGGCCCGCTGCTTGAAGCGCTGGGGCTCGCCGCACGCACTGCGTGCATCGTGAGCGGCGACTCCTTGCCGGTTAGAAAGCCCGATCCCGGGCCACTGCTGCTCGCTTGCGACATGGCCGGTGTCGATGCCTATCGCGCCATCTATGTCGGCGATGCTGCCAGGGACATCGAGGCAGGACTGCGCGCCGGAATGGCCACGATTGCCGCCGGGTACGGCTATATCACAGAGGACGACGACCCACGTGAATGGGGCGCCGATATCATTGTTGCGAACACCGAAGAACTTGCCCAAACCGTACTCAAAGCGGTTAACCTTAAGTCCTGATGATTTCCGTCTCGCTTGATTCCGTCTACGTCACCGTCGGACTGCCGGCACTCGGCATCGGCGTGTTGCTTGGCCTGTTGGTCATGTGGCTGGTCGCTCGTAACCGTCGCGCCAAGCTACTTCGCGAACTCGCCGACGCTGAAGCCAGCCTGAAGAACCAGGAAGCGATCCAGGCTGAACGCGAAGCCGCGTTCGAGCTGGCCAACGCAAAACTCACGCAGGCATTTGCCGATATTGCGAATCGCTCGCTGCGCGCTAACAGCGACACATTCCTGAAGCTTGCCGAACAAAACCTTGAGACGCGTCAGGCGAAAGTCGAAAGCGACTTCGAAAAACGCGAGAAAGCAGTCGAGGAACTGGTCAAGCCAATCCAGGATGCGCTGCACGCCTCACACAAACAGATTTCGGATCTCGAGAAAGCGCGCAACGAGGCATACGGCGGCATCAGAAACCAGCTTGAATCCATGCAAATCAGCCAGAAGTCGCTGACTCAGGAAACCCAGAATCTGGTGAAGGCGCTGCGCCGGCCAGAGGTGCGCGGCCAGTGGGGTGAGATCACGCTGCGGCGATTGGTCGAACTCGCGGGCATGGTGGAGCATTGTGACTTCGTTGAGCAGGTGCACACCGTCGGTGGCGACAAGATCATCCGGCCTGACATGATTGTGAATATGCCGGATCATCGTCAGTTGGTGGTCGACGTCAAGACACCTCTGGACGCCTACCTTTCGGCAGCTGAAGCTCAAGACGATGCGCAGCGCAAGCTCGGACTTGAGCGCCACGCCAAGAACGTGCGCGCGCACATCAGGATGCTGTCTTCAAAGGCTTACTGGAAGCAGTTCGATGAGAGCCCGGAGTTCGTCATCCTGTTTATACCGGGCGACCAGTTCCTGAGCGCCGCACTCGCCGAAGAACCCGACCTTATCGAATATGCCCTCTCGCAGCAGATTATCCTGGCGACCCCGACCAGCTTTGTTGCGCTGCTGAAGGCCGTTGCTTACGGCTGGCGCCAACTTGCACTGGCAGATAACGCCAAGGAAATCCGCGTGCTGGCTGAAGACCTTTACGGTCGCCTGGGCACTTTTGTGACACACATGAATCGCGTCGGTCGCCAACTCGCAAGCAGCGTTGAACATTACAACCGAGCCGTCGGTTCACTCGAACGAAACGTATTGCCGGGCGCGCGCAAGTTTACGGAGCTTGGTGTTCACGGCAAGAAGGACATTGAAAAACTGGAGTCGTTGGAACCTGTTCCACGGACCATGATTGAAGGAAACGACACTTGAGCATCGATCCCCGCTCATACACCTACCCTGACGATATCCTGCGCGACCGCATCATCCTGATCACCGGCTCCAGCGACGGCATTGGCAAAGCGCTCGCGCTGCATGCGGCCGGGCTTGGCGCTCAGGTCATTCTTCACGGCCGCAGCGTACAGAAGCTCGAAAAGCTCTATGATGCGATCGAAGAGATCGACGGCGCTCCACGGCCATCAATTGCTGTGATGGATCTGGAGTCGGCTAATGCTGAGTCCTACACCACGCTGGCACAGAGTATCGAATCAGAATTCGGGCGACTGGACGGACTTGTGCTGAATGCCAGCATCCTTGGCGAGCGCTACTCTATTGAGCAGTACGACGCGGTACTGTGGCAAAAAGTCATGCATGTGAATGTCACATCCGTGTTTGCCATGACGCAGGTATTTCTCCCGCTGCTGAATAAGTCTGACGATCCATCTGTCATCTACACCAGTAGTGGTGTGGGCCGAACCGGGAAGGCGTTCTGGGGCGCATACGCCGCATCCAAGTTTGCTACGGAAGGGCTGTCCCAGGTGCTGGCGGACGAACACCGGCACAGCAAGCTGCGGTCGAACTGCATCAACCCGGGGGCAACGCGCACCAACATGCGCCTGGCTGCGTACCCTGCCGAAGATCGCGATTTACTGAAGCGTCCGGAGGATATTCTCGCGCCTTATATCTACCTGCTGGGCCCTGACAGCAAGGGCGTAACCGGCGAGAGTTTCGACGCTCAGTAACGTTTTCTCTTTCGTTGCTTGTGCTGCGGAGTCGGACTGTCAGGCGGCTTCAGACCGCCGGCTATATACAACGACCTTACTTGCGCCGGCGTGAGCGCTGCATACTTGCCGCGGCGCAGATTGCGCGGCAGCTGCAACGGTCCATACGCCACGCGGATCAGGCGACTGACTTCATACCCCACAGCCTCCCAGAGGCGCCGTACCTCGCGATTACGCCCCTCCCGCAACGAGACATTGAACCAGCGATTCGTCCCCTCTCCGCCGCCGTACTCGATCGTATCGAAATGCGCGGGACCGTCTTCAAGCGTCACGCCCTTTTTGAGTTCGTCGAGTTCCGCCTGGCTTGGATCGCCATGGACCCGCACGGCGTACTTGCGCGTAATTTCGGCTGAGGGGTGCATCAGCGCGTTGGCCAACGCCCCATCCGTCGTGAAGATCAGGAGCCCTGTCGTCGTGAGGTCGAGACGCCCTACCGCGACCCACCTGGACCCTTTGAGTTTTGGCAGAGAGTCGAAAACAAGTTTGCGGCCATCCGGATCTTCCCGTGATGTAACTTCATCGCTCGGTTTGTTGTACGCGATGTGACGATGCGGTTGCGCGATACGTCGCATTGCCAGCGGACGACCATCGAGAGTTATGCGCTCCGTGCCCTCGATCTGTTCGCCCAGCTCGGCCGGACGGCCATCGACAGTAAGGCGCCCTTCCCTGATCCAGGTCTCGACTTTGCGGCGGGAGCCGTGACCCGCGGCCGCGAGGACTTTTTGAATTCGCTCAGGCAACCGGGTCCGGCCACTCGTTCACAACCAGTTCGTCGTCCGGCTCTTCTTCGGGCTCTTCAACGATGGGCTGCAGCTCAGGAAGCTCCTGTACTGCTTCTGCTTTGGCCAGCGCCTCGGCGACGGCTTCCTCATCAGGATACTCCTCGCCATCGTCCTCCTCCGCATCTTCAGGATAGAGAACCGGCAAATCAGAGATAGCTGCTTCCGCAGTCTCGTCCACGCCCGTTGCGGTCTGATCCTCAACCTCCGGAAGGTTGAGCTGAACACGCAGGCTTTCCCAATCGGACAGGTCGGCAAGTGGAGGAAGGTCGTCGAGCTTTTTCAGACTGAAGTAATCAAGAAAGCCCTTGGTGGTGCCGAACATCGCGGGACGACCCGGGACATCACGATGGCCTACCACCCGCACCCAGTCGCGCTCAAGAAGCTGGCGAATAATGTTCGAGCTCACTGTTACACCGCGAATCTCTTCGATATCGCCACGCGTAATCGGCTGGCGGTAGGCGATGAGAGCCAGCGTCTCGAAAAGCGCTCGCGAGTACCGCGGCGGACGATCTTCCCAGAGTTTTTGCAGCCGGTCGGCCATCGTGGACTTAACCTGCATGCGAAAACCCGACGCAACCTCGGAAATCACGATACCGCGCTCTGCGTACTCCTCGTTGAGCGCCGTAATAGCCTCGCGAATCTCGGACTTCTCCGGTGCCGTACGCCCATCGAACAGCCCCTTCAGCTGATCAATATTCAGCGGACGTCCGGCAGCCAGCAAGGCCGCCTCGATGAAATACTTAATTTCTGTTGCTTCCATTAATACTCTTTCTCGAATCTATTCCTGGGGATCGGCCGCAGCAGGCTCATCCTCATTGGAAACCAGGTGTACGGTTGAAGCGGCGCGAACATGAAGCGGCGCATAGGCGTCCGATTGCACGACCTCGATCATCGACTCGCGCAGTAACTCAAGAATCGCGATGAACGTCACTGCAACGCCCATGCGCCCTTCTTCAGGATCGAAAAGACTGCTGAAGCCAGTGAATTTGCTGGCCTTGATGCGCGTCAGGATCTCGCTCATGCGCTGTCGCACCGAGAGAGGCTCGCGTGTCATTTGCAGGTTTGAGAACATCTCAGCACGTTTCAGGACGTCGTGGAATGCGAGCAGCAACTCTTTCAGTGTGACGTCCGGCATTTTCGTCACGACTTTGCGTTCCGGCGCATCGGCGCTGGCCACGAAGACATCACGCTCCAGTCTCGGCAAGTCGGAGATATCCTCCGCCGCCTTCTTATATCGCTCGTACTCCTGCAGGCGACGCACAAGCTCTGCACGCGGATCCTCTTCTTCCTCTTCGTGCGATTCGGGTCGTGGCAAGAGCATGCGGGATTTGATCTCGGCCAACATTGCTGCCATCAGAAGATACTCGCCGGCGAGCTCGAGCTGGAGCTCCTCCATGACCTCAATGTACTTCACATACTGCTTGGTAATCTCCGCAATTGGGATGTCGAGGATGTCGATATTCTGGCGACGAATCAGATACAGCAGAAGATCGAGAGGACCCTCAAATGCCTCAAGGAACACCTGCAATGCATACGGCGGAATGTACAGGTCCTGCGGCAACGTCGTTACCGGCTCGCCATCTACGACGGCGAACGGCATTTCAGCCTGCGCGGGGGACTGCTTTTCGTCCTGTGGGGGCTTTGGGGCGTCTTCGGGATTCAGGACTGTAAGTTCGGGCTTCATACGGCTTCCGGCTGCGATCAGGGCATTCTATCGCATCTGTCGAGAATCAGGTGAACTGACTGATGTCGCCACGTCCGGCGCGCAACACTTCCACAGTGCCGCCAGACAGGTCCAGAATGGAGGTCGGCTCGAGGCCCGTCGACCCGCAATCCACAATCACTTCGATCTCATGACCAATGCGCTCCTCGATTTCCATGGGGTCCGTCAGAGGCAGCTCGTCGCCCGGCAGCATGAGCGTTGAACTCATGATGGGCTCACCCAGTTCCGCCAGCATCGCCCTCACCAGGGCGTGGTCAGGAACCCGGATGCCTATCGTACGACGCTTGGGATGCTGCAGCATTTTTGGCAGTTGCCGAGTGGCGGGGAGGATAAACGTATAGGGACCAGGCGTAAGTGATTTGATCAGGCGATAGGCCCAGTTGTCGACGCGGGCGTAGACGCTGATCTCGGACAGGTCGGCGCACACCAGGGTGAAGTTATGCTTCTTGTCAGTTCTGCGAATTCGGTGAATTCGGTCGATGGCTTTCTTGTCGCCAATACGGCAACCGAAGGCGTAGCTCGAATCCGTCGGGTACGCGATCAGAGCACCGTCGCGAATTCTCTCGACGATTTTCCCGACCCGGTGCGGTTGCGGATCGGTCGGATGAACTTCTATCAGCTTGGCCACGCGCGGATTGTAGGCGAGCCGCACGCTCGCGCATAGCCCGATTATTGGGCTATGATGCGCGACCTATATGAACATGCTATTTGAATTCCTCCCGCTCGCGCTGTTCCTGGGGACCCTGCTCCTCAAGGACATTTACGCGGCCGTCGTCGTCCTCATGATTTCGATGCCCATTGGACTCGCCATCAAATCCGTTCGCAACGGCTCGATCGACAAGATGTACATGTGGTCGACGGTCTTTGCGATTCTCTTTGGCGGACTAACCCTCTACTTTCACGACCCCTATTTCACATATTGGAAGCCAACGGCATTTTATTGGGTCGTGGGAATCGCTTTC
>JAHEGH010000100.1 GCA_024639825.1 Gammaproteobacteria bacterium | reverse complement strand
GATGCTGGGAACTTCCTGCCCGGGCTAGGTGGTGACCAGACACTGATTGCGTACTTTGGAGATCCTCGTACCGTTCACTTAACTGCCGGTTATCGTTTCTAGGACAAGGCAAGCCGCGCGGTGAACGCACCGTTCGCCGCGCGGCAGCTTGGTCTATAAACTCGCCGTATGGAGACAGAGACACCGAGACCTTCGAACGCTTACCGGGCTTATGTGCTGTGTATCCTGGTGCTCGTTTACACTTTCAATTTCATTGACCGGCAGATCGTCGGAATCCTCGCCATTCCTATCAAGGAAGATCTCGGGCTGACCGATACGCAGCTGGGCCTGATGGGCGGTCTCGCATTCGCGTTGCTCTACACCACACTGGCCATCCCGATCGCGATGGCGGCAGACCGCATGAGTCGCACCTGGATCATGACGGGGGCGTTGGTGGTCTGGAGTGGCATGACCGCCGTGTGCGGCCTGGCGACAAATTTCTGGCAGCTGTTCCTCGCCCGGGTTGGCGTTGGCATCGGCGAAGCCGGCGGGGTCGCACCAGCCTATTCCCTGATTTCCGATTTCTTCCCGCCCAACCAGCGAGCGCGGGCACTCAGTGTCTACTCATTTGGCATTCCGATCGGCAGTGCCCTCGGTATTGTTTTTGGCGGCATCATCGCGACCCTGGTCGACTGGCGCTTTGCTTTTATCGTTGTCGGTGCGGCAGGCATTTTGGTGGCGCCTATTTTCCGTGCCACTGTTCGTGAACCCGTCAGGGGCGCGTTTGACGCGAAGGGCAGTGACTCCAGCGCGCCCAGCCTGAAAGAGATCATGCGGGTTTTGTTGAAGAAGCCCAGTTTCTGGGGCTTGTCACTGGCTGCGTCCTGTTCTTCGATGATGGGCTACGGTCTGTTCTTCTGGCTGCCTTCGTTTTTCGTGCGTAGTTACGACGTTACCTTGCTCACAGCCTCGCTGGTATACGGCGCTATCCTGCTGGTCGGCGGTATCGCCGGAACCTGGCTTGGGGGCTCACTGGCCGACCGCTTCGGCGAGACGAATCGTTCGGCCTATGCGCGTATTCCCGCGTTTGCCTTCCTCGCCACCGTGCCGTTCTACCTGGTTGGCGTCCTGTCTCCGACCTTAACGATCTCCGTGTTGGTCATGGTCGTACCCACGGCACTGGGCCTGGCCTGGCTGGGGCCGGTCATTTCGGCAGTACAGCACCTGGTGCCGCCCAACATGCGAGCTACCGCATCGGCCATCTTCCTGTTCGTTAACAACCTGATTGGCATCGGCATCGGCACATTGGCGATCGGTGCCATCTCAGACGGGCTGCAGGATCGCTTTGGTGACGAGTCGTTGCGCTACGCCATCCTGGCCGGTACCACGTTCTACCTTTTGGCTGCGTCAATCTTCTTACTTAGTGCGCGCCGGCTTGAGCAAGACTGGGAAGGCTAGATCCCGGATCCTGGATTCATGAGTCTTCCCCCCCAGAACGTCCTGGAAGATGTCTTCGGCTATCCAGAGTTCCGTGGGCAACAGCAGTCGATCATCGAGGCCACGTTGGCGGGTCGCGACTCCCTCGTGATCATGCCGACCGGCGGTGGCAAGTCTTTGTGTTACCAGATCCCGGCAATGCTGAGGGAGGGAACCGGTCTCGTCGTTTCGCCGCTGATTGCATTGATGCAGGACCAGGTCATGGCGCTGCGCGAGCTCGGCATCGAAGCGGAGTTCCTGAATTCCAGCCAGTCGCCAGATGAGAGGCGAGAGGTGATGAGCAAGCTGCGGCAGGGCAGGTTGCAGCTCCTGTATGTCGCGCCGGAGCGCCTGGTTACCGAGCACACCAGGTCATTGTTACGCGACATACCCTTGTCAGTCATCGCGATCGATGAGGCCCACTGTGTGTCGCAGTGGGGCCATGATTTTCGCAGTGACTACCTGGGGCTGGGTGATCTTGGTCGTTTGTTTCCCGGCGTCCCGCGCATGGCGGTCACAGCCACCGCAACAGATAAAACGCGTGAGGAAATCGTCGCTCGACTCGAGCTTAACGAGCCCGAACGATACGTCGCGCCATTTGACCGACCGAATATCGCTTACGCGGTGCAGGTCAAAACCGATGCGCGAGGGCAACTACTGAAGTTTCTTCAAACGCATCGTAACGAAGCCGGAATCGTTTACTGCCTCTCGCGCAAGAAAACGGAAAGTATCGCCAGCTGGTTGTGCGGGCAGGGCTTTGATGCGCTGCCCTACCATGCCGGACTCGCGGCCGAAGTACGTACGGAAAACCAGCGCCGCTTTCTCGCTGAAGATGGTCTTGTGATCGTCGCGACCATCGCATTCGGCATGGGTATCGATAAGCCGGACGTGCGCTTCGTTGCCCATCTCGATTTACCCAAGAGCATTGAGTCCTATTACCAGGAAACCGGCAGAGCCGGTCGAGACGGCGAACCCGCTGACGCCTGGATGGTCTATGGCCTGCAGGATGTAGTCCGTCTGCGGCAGATGCTCGACGAATCCCAGGCCAGCGACGAGTACAAACGCTACGAAGGTTTCAAGCTTGATGCGTTGCTGGGCTGGTGCGAGGTCACCGGTTGCCGGCGTCGGCCGTTGCTCGCGTATTTTGGCGATTCGCAAGATGAGGATTGTGGTAACTGTGATGGTTGCTTAACGCCAGCAAAGACCTGGGACGGGGCAGAAGCGGCTCAGAAATTACTCTCCGCTGTGTATCGGTCAGGGCAGCGCTTCGGTGCCGCGCACCTTGTCGATGTACTGCTGGGAAAAGAGACCGACAAGGTTTTGCAGCATGGGCACGATCAGCTCAGTGTCTTCGGCATAGGCAAGGACCTGCCAGCGACCACCTGGCGTTCGGTGGCGCGCCAGCTGATCGTTGCCGGCCACCTGCGAGCGGATGCGGCCCGGTTTGGTGCGCTGGTCCTGACAGAAACCAGTCGTGGTGTCCTGCGTGGCGAGACGCCATTGCTTTTCCGCAAAGATCCGACACGGCCGGTCATGGCCTCGAGAAAGTCAGCCACGGCACGAGTGGTTGCTGACGAAGATCAGGGTCTTTGGGAGGCATTACGGGCGTGCCGGCAGACGCTCGCGAACGAGCACAATGTGCCCGCGTACGTCATTTTCCATGACAAGACGCTGCAGGAGATGCTCGCCTTTCGACCGCAAACAGCCTCGGAGATGCTGGGTATCAGCGGTGTCGGACAAACCAAGCTGGATCGCTACGGCGAGCAGTTCCTGTCTGTGCTTCGTGATGAGGCTCTGTCCCAGGAGCACCGCCGAGGCACATGACGAGCGGCCCGCGGCTACTCGGCAGAACGGGCGTCCCTACCGGTCCATGCCGTAGACGTCACGATAGAAGAAAACGGTGCCGGTTTCGTCGACCACCGCGGTCAGGTAGGTAACGATAATGGGTACTGGCTCTGCCAGTTGAATCGCGTGGGTCTGTCCTGTCTCGAGCTGCGCATCAACCTGCTCCCGGGTCCAGCCCTCGGTTTCGACCAGCGCCACTGCAAAGTCGATCGGTCGCTCGAGGCGGATGCAGCCGTGACTGAAAGCTCGTGAGTCGATGGCGAACAGATGCTTCTTGGGGGTGTCGTGCATGCAGACGCCGTATTCGTTCGGGAAGAGGAACTTGACCCGGCCGAGTTCGTTCAGTGGACCGGCGCGTTGTACGAGCGTGTAGGGAAAAACGTTCCTGCTGAGCGAGGCCCAGTCGACCTTCGCCGGATCCGTGGGGCTGCCATCGGAGTTGCGCAGTTCGTAGTCTCCACGAGCCAGGAAGCCGGGGTCCTTTTGAATCTTCGGTAACAATTCCTCGCTGGCGATACTGCGCGGTACGGTCCAGGTCGGGTTCAGGACAACCGACTTGATTGCCGATTCAAACAGCGGCGTTTCCGCTTCCGTTTCGCCGACCACGACCCGGCCCGACCACGCGGTTTCTCCATCGCGAACCAGGTAGACCTCGAAAGCCGGGACATTGACGAGCACGAAGCTGGGGCGAGCTGGATCGAATACCTGCAACGTGCGCTCCAGGTTCCTGCGAATCTGCGCGCTGCGCTCATGTGCCGATACGTTCAATGCGCGCAATGTTGCGCGGCCGACCAGTGCGTCCTGCTCAAGGCCATGGCGCGACTGGAATCGAACGACGGCGGCCTGCAGTTCGGCATCATACTCAGTGAATTCGGGGCTGGCGCTCTCCAGGTCAGCGGTTGTCGCCAGGCGACGTGCAAGTATCGCGATGCGTGGGTCGCGGCTGCCGGGCCGGATCGTCGGGCCTGCAGGTACAGACGGCCAGCCGCCGGAATTGGCGATGCGCTGGTACTGTTGCAGAGCCATGCTCAGTCGCTGGTGTTCGGGGTTGCCCTGCTCACTGCCCGGGAGGGCGGTCCATGAGAGCGTCAGGAATGCCAGAAGTAGGACTTTTGTCCTTGTATTTCCCTTGGTAGGCACAATATCCTTACTTATTATTACATTGCGGCCGCGCCAAGCGCGCCTTCGTTATTGACCTTCAATATTGACTATGAGCAACCATAACAGCAAACGTGTCCTGATCCCGGTACTCCTCGGTATCATCCTTACGGCGAGCGCGACGTTGAGCCAGGGAATGGTCGCAACCGACAATCGCGAATTGTCGTTCTATCATACGCATACGGGTAAGCGACTCAATGTCGTGTACTGGCAGGACGGTGACTACGTCGACTCGGCACTCGTTGATATCAATAATTTTCTGTCGGACTTTCGTACGGGCGACATCGTCGACATGGATCCGAGCTTGCTCGACCTGATCTACGACGTGCGTGATTCGCTCGGCAGCGACGGCACCTTCCAGGTTGTATCCGCGTATCGCTCGCCAAAGACCAACCAGATGTTGCGTGACCGAAGCGCGTCGAGTGGCGTAGCGAAAAAGAGCCAGCACCTGCTCGGTAAGGCGATCGATGTGCGTCTTGAAGGCGTCGATACCGAAAGCCTCAGGGATGCCGCAATTCGGCTGCAGCGCGGCGGTGTCGGCTACTACGAAGTTTCGAACTTCGTGCACATGGATACGGGCCGCGTCCGGCGCTGGTAACTTCCCAGTCTTGCGATAACGGTCGCAGCGAGCTGCGCGCCATGCTGCATCGATCTGCCGATATCAGCGCCGTGACAATAGCGAGAGAGAAAACCAGCGGCAAAGGCGTCACCTGCGCCGGTGGTATCAACAACGTCCCCAACCGCCACCGCGTCGCACTGCACTTGTCTCGCACCGTGGAATGCTCGACTGCCGTTCGCGCCGAGCGTGGTAACCAATAACTTGTCGTGCCTGGCGGCCAGCGACGCAATTCGCTCCGTCGCAGCTGCATTGTCGACGGATAAACCGAAAAACCCGATATCGATTTTATCGATAGTGCGCTCAAGCAAGTCGAAGTCGGGATGCTGCTGAAAATCTGCAAAGTCGATCGCGGTCAATCCGCTGGTCTCGATGGCGAGTAATTCAGAAAACAAATCAATAATCTGCAGGTAGACCGGTGCCACCAGGAGCCCGCTGTCGGCAATAATGCCTCGCTGCTGCTGGTTGAAAACAAAATCATTCAGAACACCGGCCTCGTAGCGGACAAAGTTTCTTTCACCGTCTGCTTCGAGCTCAATGTATTGCGTGGGAGTGGTGCCCGGGAGCGTCGAGATATGGCAATCGATGTCCGTGGCCGCCAGAGAAGAGCGCACGAGCCTGGCGCCGTCGTCATCACCAATGCACGAGACGATATGGATTTCGTCGTCCGCGCGAAATTCTTTTTTTGCGTGCCGCGCAAAGTTTGCAGTGATTCCGCCGAATCGCTGCTCACCGGACGGCAGGTAATGATCGACGCCGCAGTCTCCAACGCAAACGACTTTCATTCTGCTTCACGCCTTACCTGCGACATGAATAATTCGAGTTTGTCGCGGGACACTGACTTTTCCTGCATGAGTGAGGTGCCGACAATAGCGCCGTCACACTCCGCAAGCAGCGCTGCAGCATTGCTTGAATCCAGACCGCTGCCGATGAGCACCGGTGCACCGCATCCTGAGACGTCGCGCAGGTGCTGAACCGATGGCGCATGACCGCTTTCGTCTCCTGTTACGACAATGGCATCGGCGCCTTTGGCGCGAGCGAGCATGGCGGAATCCCGCATCGATCGTGGCTCGATCATCGTTGCATACTTCACCTGTATGTCAGCAAGAATCAGCACGTCGTCTGCACCGATTTCAGTTCGATACGCAATGAGCGCATCGGGATCGATATGAAACTCACCATACTCAGGTCGCGTCATGCGATCGACGAAGTAGTCGGTGCGGATAAAAGCAGCGCCGGCGGCTTTTGCAACGGCGAGAGAAGCCTGCGGGTCATTAAGCAAAATTTCGCAGCCGACAACGATTGAATCGCTTTCCTGTACGACGGCCCGCGTAATGCGCGTCATCGCCGCAATCGTTTCAGGTGTGGCGGAGACCCGATGCGGCCGATCGTACTCGTTCTCAACAAGCACCCCATCAACGCCGCCCTCTTCAAGCACGCGTAGATCGGCGATCGCGTGGTCTATCGCGGAATCGATGCCTTGCGAATTCGCATAGCCGGGTAATGGCGGCAAGTGAATCATGCCGATGATCGGCTTCGGCTTTTTAAAGTAGTCAGAGAACTTAGCCACGCGAAGCCTCCGGCCGGGCGCGGGCCAGGACGCGGTAAACCGGTGCTCCAGCCAGCGTGAGTGCGATACCAATCATGCTGTCGAGCGGGTTGTAGACCAGTGCCGCAAGCAGAAACAACGTCATGACAAAAATGAACACCGCCGGAACGATCGGGTAGCCCGGGAGTTTAAACGTGTCTGGCGAGGAAAGCCTTTTTCGTAACCTGAAAATCGAACTCACCATCAGGATATTCATAAATTGAAACGGCACGACGAAGAATGTGACGATTCGTGAAAAAGAGCCGAAGAACATCAAGGCGGCAATCGAGACTCCCGCAGCAAATACTATTGCTCCTGAGGGTACCGAGCGACCGGGGGATAAATGTGCGATCGCACGGAAGGGAGGGCCGAGCCAGCGTCCCTTCGCCCGATCGACGTATTCGCTTGCGGCGGCGTAGTACAGGCGCGGCAACGTCATGATCAATCCGCCGAGCGCGCCGAAAATGGAGATCCACATCAACAATCCGAGCGCCATGCCACCTTTTTCGCCAAATGCTGCTTCGGCAACCATCGGTGCAACCAGCGTCGGATTCGCACGCATGGCCTCAAGTGGAACGACTCGCAGGAATGCGTAGTTGACCAGGAGATAGATCAGCGTGATCACCACTATGCCAATGCCCATCGCGAGCGGAAAATTACGGTTCGGGTTCTTTACCTCGCCCGCGATATTGGACGCATCGATCCAGCCATCGTAGGTAAATAGAACGATTGCCACGCCCAGCCCGATGAAGCGCAGAAAACCGAGCAGCCCTTGCTGTAAGGGTTCCGTAGTCGATGCCGCCGTGTCAGCTGCGGGCGCAGCAAAAAACAGGCCGCCGGCAACCAGTGCGATGAGCCCGACAATCTTCACCGTCGTGAGAACAACCTGCGTTCGTCCGCCCCATTCCGCGCCGCGCAGATTGATCAACGCGAACAGACTGATCGCTGCGACCGCCCAGATGAATTGCATGTTGGACGATCCTGAACCAAATACCTCGTTCGCTAACTCGCCAAAAAGAATGGCAACCCCGGCAATGGCGCCTGGGCCGCTCACCAGTATCATCATCCATGCCTGCATAAAACCGGCAAACGGACCATACGCCTCAGTGAGTGCGTGGTAGGAAACGCCGGCTTTTGGAATCAATGCCGAGAGTTCGGCGAGTGTTAGCGCGCCGCACAGGGTAATTACTCCACACAGCGACCAGAAGAAATAGACCTGCCAGGGAGCGGTGGCGACGGCAGCCAGTTCGCCCGGCGTGAAAAAAATACCGGAGCCGATCATGTCGCCCATAACGACGGCAAGGACTGCTGATAATCCCAGTTTCCGCTGCATTGTCATTGTGGTGTTTTGACGTTTGCTCGCCTTGCCTTACTCAATCACGATCTCCCTCTCGACGAGAAACGGGATGTTGGCGTGAGCTATATGTCCCTGCTCGTCGGAAGCGTATGCGAACAACCGGTACTTTCCCGGGGCCGGTGTTGAGAGAATCGTTTTCTCAGCGGTCGGATCCGAGAGATAACCTGCAAG
>JAHEGH010000162.1 GCA_024639825.1 Gammaproteobacteria bacterium | reverse complement strand
TTTTGATTGCAGGTGCTGAAGGCGACCTTCCGCTCGGTGATCAAGTAGTGCAAGAAGTCGCGGATTTCTTCGACTTCGATCCGCTCGGGCGATCTTCCCACGTACCGAGACAAGTCGGCCACCGCCCGCACGTAGGCCTTGATGGTTTTCTCCGGCCTGCGTTTGAGCTCTCATTCACGAATCATCCTTTGGCGTAAGGGAGACATGTTCTTGGGCAACCGAGACATACGGTGGCTCCTTTCGAGGAGGGACAAAGAAACAGGCAAAAGCTTCAATGTTCCAGAAAGGAGCCACTCGTGTTCTCCGCAGCCAAGGATGGCTTATTCGACGGAAACGAGCAGCCTCCTGGTTACTCGTCAAGGAGTACGTCTCCTCTCGAATCCGCGTGCTGCCGCGTAACCAGAAGCACCGGTGATCCACAGAAGCGCAGGAAGTGGACCATCCGCGTGGCCCACCGCAAAGAGATACGCACAGAGAAGAGGCCACCGGTACTCGCGGCCAGGGTGAAGATCAGCCGCCGGTCTTGCGCGAAACTTTCCGCATCAACCTGCCAAGAAAAACGCTCATCCTCTGGCTGGAATCGAGTGCCAGAGAAAATCTCACCCTCTACCGCGGAGCGGTTTAGTTCAACGTCTAGGATCAGCCGGCCGTGAGTTGAATTACAAGCAAACCAACACGCTATTTACGGCTCGGGGCGAGTAGGCTGAGGTCTCTGGAGTTTAGGATGATGTTTGTGTTCCCTGTTGTCCACCCGTTTCCTCTGGTGGTGTCACAAGATTTCATCCGTGCTCCATTGTACCCGCAACCCCTCTCAGAACCGGACGGGCGCTGTTAACGCATCCGGCTCCCGGCCATCACTTCTCACCAAACACCCTTACAGCGTGCGAGCCATGGCGATCAGGTCCGTCAGCTTCGTCGGCGACGCCAAGGGAAAGCGATCCATGTACGCGTAAAACTGAACCCAGTTCTTCGACTTCGACTGCGAACGGCGGTTCAGCCAGCGGAAAGCCAGTTTCTTCGCCGCGCCACGGAATTTGATCAGCCACGGCCAATTGTCATTGATACCGTAGTACTGATAGTGACCCCGGAGCTTCGCATTCAACATCGACCAGACCTCCGACAGCGGCGTCGTCAGGTGCTGGTGGAACCAGGTCTTCAAGTCGCGCAGTTTCGCCTTGTATTTCTTCTTGGCCGTTCTCCGTTTCAGCTTGAACCGTTTCGCGCGGCTCTGGCCGCAGTAGTGGGTAAAACCAAGGAAATCGAACGTACCCGGTGACCCTTCGCCCCGGCGCTGGCAATCGCGGCGGGCAAAGCGGCCGAACCGAAGTAGTTGGGTCTTCTCCTCGGCAAGCTCCAACGAAAACCGGGCTAGCCGCTTTGGCAACACTTCCTGAAAGCGTCTCGCGTCGGACTCCAGTTCAAACGCACAGATAAAATCGTCCGCATAGCGAACGATGTACGCCTCCCCTCGCAGCCGCGGTTTCACTGCCTGCTCGAACCACTGGTCCAAGACGGAATGCAGATATACATTGGCTAGCAAAGGGGAAAGAACTGACCCCTGCGGGACTCCCTCGTCCGTGTCCTGGCGACGGCCTGCGATCATCACACCGGCTCGCAGAAAGCGCTGGATCAATGCAAGCATCTTCGGATCGGCGATCCGTTGCCGTAGCAGCTCGACCAGGCGTTCATGACAAACGTGGTCGAAAAAGCCTCGGATGTCTGCGTCCGAAATCCAGTTCACTTTCCTTGTGCCGATGATCTGGCCGAGCACACTTAATGCCTGGTGGCAGGAGCGTCCCGGGCGGAAACCGTACGAGGTGTCACTGAAGTCGACCTCATAGATTCGTTCCAGGATCATCACGATCGCTCGTTGCACGAGCTTGTCCTCCACGCAGGCGATACCCAACGGGCGCGTCTTGCCGTTCCCCTTCGGGATGTCATGACGCAGGCTGGGATGAGGTCGATACGCTCCACGATGCAACCTGGCTAAGAGGTCGAGCAGATTCTCCTGCAGCTTCTCCTCATATTGGTCCACCGTGACGCCGTCGACTCCGGGTGCCTTGTCTCGTTTGAGCTTTCGGAACGCATGCCACAGTAGCTCATAACTGAGCAACGAAAAGAGGTTGTTGAACACCTCTTCCGGATGCGTTTCCGCTCGCTTGGTGATGCGATCCAGTCGATCAAGCACCGAGCTTCCACCACTGGGTGTGGTCGGTGAACCGCCCGAATCGCGTGATGGCCTGACCGCCTTCCCTGCACCCGCGTTACCGGGCTTCGATCCACGCGATGGGACTTCGCGCTTCAGCGGTACTATGCGGTCATCCGACTTCCACGAAGTCATTTGCCGTTCTCGCTTGTGAGGCTTGTTGGGCATACTCAAACATCCGTGAGTGGTGTGTCACGATTGATCAAGAACTTCGTGGACCTCACTGGTTGCCTTGCTGACATGATGGTACACGCGAATGGGCCTTTGACTCCGGGTCTTCGATGACCACTCGCCATGACGCGATCACCGATGTTGCCTTCAGGCGTGCACACACCTTGGGCAGGGTCCGATAGGTACAAAGATTTCGGAGCTCAATA
>JAHEGH010000161.1 GCA_024639825.1 Gammaproteobacteria bacterium | reverse complement strand
TATTGGTGGGAGCGGACATCCGCCCAGGTCGAGTGTCCGCTTTCCGCCCTAAACCGGCCATTCGGCTACAATTGGTCCGAACGACCGCTAATGACTGCGGTTTCAACTGATCGACGCAACACATTGGCTAAATCGTTCAGCTGGTGTTTCGAAGTTTAGCGTTTCTCGCGGCCGCTCGTTAAGTTGTCTTGCTACGGCGTTCAGTCTGTTCTGGTGAATCGTCGAAAGATCCATACCCTTCGGGAAGTACTGTCGCAGTAGTCCGTTGATCTGCTCATTCGAGCCTCGTTGCCAAGGGCTTTGCGGATCGCAGAAATAGACGTTTACATCCGTCGCCAGCGAGAAGCGCTTGTGATCGGCCATCTCTTTACCTCGATCCCAGGTCAGTGATTTATAGAGCTCCCGTGGCAGCTTGTGCGCCTGCTTAATAAGCGCGTTGACCACGGTCTTGGTGTCTTTACTGTCGGTGCGAACCAGCATGCAATAGCGTGAATGTCGTTCGACCAGTGTGGCAATCTGGCTGTTGTTACTGCCGCACAAAAGATCACCCTCCCAGTGGCCGGGCACGGCGCGATCGTCGACTTCGGCGGGTCGCTCGCGGATCGACACCGCATCAGTAATTTGCCCATGATCCGGCGTCTTCTGGGTATGGTGGCGGGAACGACGCATTGTGTGGCGGCGGCGCAAATGCGCTACCAGCTCTTTCTTCAGGGCCCCGCGCGCCTGGATAAACAGGGTCTTGTAGATCGTCTCGTGGGACACCCGGCAGTCCTCGTCGTGTGGATACAGGCGCTTCAACCGACCGGCAATCTGCCACGGCGACCAACGCTGCCGCAACAGCCCGGCCACGGTCATTGCCAGCGGCCGATTCAGCGCCAGTTTACAGCGCTTCGGCCGACGCGCTCGATCCCAGGCCGCCTGCTCAGCGGCATGGGCACGGTAGCTGCCGAAGCCACCGTTACGGTTGAGTTCTCGGCTGATCGTCGAGGCTGCACGACCCAGTCGCAATGCGATCGAGCGTAACGATCGACCGGCGGCAAGACCACGGGAAATCTCTTCGCGTTCGCTCAATGTCAGCGACCGAGTTGAGCGTCTTCGTACCGGCGGACGAATACCACCAGTACGTTCGAGGATGCCCCGAACTGAGCCATGATGGCGGTCAAACAGGCGGGCAATCTCATGTAAAGAATCGCCCTTTTGCCAACGATCCCACATCAGAGTTTTGTCCGCTTGTGTGTAGTAAACCCTCTTTCGATACTTCATCTGCAACATCCCCCTCTCTATACTCAGAGACTAGGTGTTGCGTTCACCGGTTGAAACCGCAGTCAGTAGCGGTCGTTCAGACCGATTCTAGCTCAACGGCGGCTTTAGGGCGCTTAGCGGACGTTCGTCTTGGCTGAATGACTGCTTTCACCCATACCGGACATTCACACGCTCTGAGAAAGCCTGATTTGACCGGCAGCTAACGGCCAGGAGCAGCCTTTCGTCGGACCGCATAGCTGTTGTCTTCAGACCACCCCGTTTGCTCGTCATAACCTTGCGTGGACTCAGCGTGTTCTTTGGGTGCTGCAGCCAAATTAAAGACCATCAAGTCGTAGCTCATTGCTGTCCCCTCACATGCACCTTCTGCTAGACCGACCGGCTGAAAAGTTCCAGTAGCCGTCATTCCA
This sequence comes from Gammaproteobacteria bacterium, assembly GCA_024639825.1. GTDB lineage: Bacteria > Pseudomonadota > Gammaproteobacteria > Steroidobacterales > Woeseiaceae > UBA1847. The sequence continues at coordinate 914 of JAHEGH010000161.1, read as the reverse complement.
TCCAAGTAGATTCGATGTGCGGCTGCGCGGCGCTTAGCAGTCATTCAACAACTGATCTTCGGGAAACGTGGGTTTGACCCGGAAACCCTACCGCTAGACTGGTTGATTCGCCACTACGTGGTTACGGCCTGCCGCCTTAGCCTCGAGCAAAGCTCGATCTGCCTCCGCGATTAGCGTACTCGGCGAGCCATCATCATCGCGCCACTCGGTCACGCCGATGCTGAGCGTAATGCTCTCCTTCTGCCGATCCAGACACGTCTCAGCAACTGCCAAACGCACGCGTTCCGCAAACCTGATAGCACCATCAACCCGAGTCTCCGGAAGGATTATCAAGAACTCCTCGCCGCCATAGCGACCCAACTGATCGTTTGTGCGGCAAAGCTCGGAAATTACTTGCGCTATGCGGTGCAGGACCTTATCCCCGAACTGGTGTCCGTGCGTGTCATTTATTGTCTTAAAGCGGTCGAGGTCGAGCATTAGACATGAAAGGGCATGGCCGTGACGCTTGGCGCGTTCCACCTCCTCGTCGAGTGCCTCGAGAATTGCACGCCTGCTGAGTGTGCCCGTCAGCGCATCGAAACGCACCAGGTTCTCGGCCTTCAGCCTTGCTTCCTCCAAGGCCGCCATGATTTCGTGAATCTGTCGGTCTTTCGGACGAACGAATGCGAAAAAGGCGATGATTGCGACCATCACAGCCAGCAATCCAGCATCTAGCAGAGCGAACCTCCAATTGGAAAGCTCCATCCCCAACCAGTAGAAGCCCAGCATGATGAAGATCTCGACCACAAGCGCGACAAGCGCGATCTTCACGATCATTAGAACAAAGCCACCCGGCGGTACGGAAGTCTGCGTCACTTGGGCCTCTTGTTCATCACGGCTTGCCTCACCATCGGCATCACGGAGAATACCAGAGT
>JAHEGH010000099.1 GCA_024639825.1 Gammaproteobacteria bacterium | reverse complement strand
GCCGCGTCGTTGCTCAGATCTGGCAGGTCCGACGCTTCTTTGAAGGTGCTCTCACCACGGCGCAGCAGGTCGGCCACCGATTTCCCCAGCTTGCTCGCCATATCGAGGATATCGGCTGCGCCTGGCGTGTCTTCGAGGTACAAAACGATGCCCGGCTCGATACCTGCTTCCTCGATAATTGCCAGTGTTTTCCGTGACTTGGAGCAGCGGGGGTTGTGGTAGATCGTGAGTGACATGACGGCCTCGATGGTGAATGGTCGCGAAATGACGAAACGCGCACTCTAGCAGGGTCCGGCGAATGAGTCAGGCCCCGGAATAGCTTGACGGCAAGGCATTGCAGTTGCTAATTTGTGCAGCCGATTTCATCTCCGATAAGAATAAGAACTAACGTGCAACTCGCTGGATTTAATACGATTCTCAAGGGCCTGCTGATTACAGCAGTGTTCTACATGTCGGCCTGTGAAACCGCGCCGCCTGTGCAGGAAATGAGTGATGCTCGGCAAGCCATTGCCGTCGCCCGAGAGGCCGGTGCGGCGGAGCACGCGGCGTTTCATCTGAAGGCTGCAGAGGACTACCTCGAAAGCGCCCAGCAAGCTTTGAACGACCACTCCTACTCCGAAGCGCGTCGGGATGCAAAGCAGGCGAAGATGAAGGCGCTCGATGCGCTGAAGGCCAGCGAAGAGTCCGAAACGGACAACTAGACCCGCCATGAATCCCGAAGCTCGGCTATTCACGGTGCGCGGCCGTGTGCAGGGCGTATGGTTTCGTGATAGCACCCGTCGAGAAGCGGAGCGCCTGGCAATCACGGGTTACGCGATCAATTTGCCGGATGGCAGTGTCGAGGTACTCGCCTGGGGACCGCCGGAATCGCTGCGCGAACTGGAAGCCTGGTTGCAGCAAGGCCCGCCGCTGGCAAGGGTTAGCAAGGTGGAATCGCGAGTGTTGACCGGTCGCAAACCGCCACCCCCAGGATTCAGGACGGGTTAACCCTTAAACCACTTCCGGGTGAGCTTATCGATGACCTTGTTCGGGTATTTGCGCCGACCGAGGCTGCCGTTGTAGCGCCCCAGTGCACGCCTGAGATCGCCATTTTCCTTGTCGTAATAGAAGCGCAGGATTGTGCATCCATATCGAAGGTTGGTGTCGGTATGCAACAGGTTGTCGTCCGGCCGTCCGATTTCCTTGAGCCAGAACGGCATGATCTGCATCAGCCCCAGGGCGCCCGCCACCGACACGGCGTAGCGATCAAAATTACTCTCTACTTCTATAACGGCAAGAATCAGTTCCGGCGGCAGCTCGACGCGCTTGGCCTCCATATGTACCAGCGTCAGCAGCTCGATGCGCTCTTCGTGATCTTTTACCTGGCGGGCGAGGCGGCCCGACATGTCGGTAAGCCAGACCTCGGCGTGGAAACGGTCGGTAAAACTCGGGCTCTCGCTCGCGGCATTGCGCAGGACCTCGCGCAACTCCGGGTCCGGGGCCGGATCCGCGCCACAGGCAAGCGCTGCTGCCAATAGCAGCAGGACTGCGGTCAGGTTGCGGCCCAGAGTCATGCTTCTAATTTACCCGACATAGATCATAAGGATCATCAGCTTAGCGGCTAAACCTTGAGAAGTTCGAGAACTTCCTCACGTTTCAAGTCACGCGATTCCGAGTCGCGGCGATGGCGGTATTCAAGCTCACCCTTGGCCAGGCTGCGCTCGCCGATGACGACTCGGTGCGGAATGCCGATCAGCTCGGCGTCAGCGAATTTCACGCCAGGGCGTGCGTCTCGGTCGTCGAGTAATACCTCGAGACCCGCTTCGCTTAGTTCGGCGTAAAGCGCCTCGGCTGCCTCACAAACCGCCTCTGAGCGGTGCATGTTGATCGGCACCAATACGACGTCGAAGGGCGCCAGTGGGCCCGGCCAGACGATGCCGTTATCGTCGTGATTCTGCTCGATGGCAGCGCCCACGATGCGCGTGATGCCTATGCCGTAGCAGCCCATTTCCATGACGGCATTGCTGCCGTCCGGAGCCTGGACCGTTGCTTTCATGGCCTCGGAGTATTTCGAGCCAAGCTGGAATATGTGTCCGACCTCGATGCCACGCGCGATGCTGAGCGTGCCTTTGCCGCCCGGCGTCGGGTCGCCGGCAACGGCGTTGCGCAGATCAACCGTCTGTGGCTCGTCAAGATCACGCCCGAAGTTGACGCCCTTGTAGTGGAAGCCGGTTTCGTTCGCGCCGCAGGTGAAATCCGAGAGGGCAGCCACCGCATGGTCGAAGTAGACGGGCAGTGTCATGCCAACGGGCCCGAGCGAGCCGGGTTCGGCGCCCAGCGCTTTGATGATCGTTCCGGTGTCGGCCATGGTCAGCGGACTGGCTACACCATCGAGTTTCTGCGCCTTGACGGCGTTGAGTTCGTGGTCGCCACGGATGACAAGTGCGACGGGGCCGTCAGTACCGTCGACGACCAGGGTCTTGACGGTCTGTTCCGCGGTGACGCCGAGGAGGTCACAAAGATCCTGAATGGTCTTTACTCCCGGGGTCGGGAATTTCTCACGTTCGGCCGTCGCCGCGGCGCGCTCGCCATCCGGCCGTGAGGTGGCAGCGGTCTCGACATTGGAGGCGTAATGATCAGCGTCGCAATAGGCAATCGCGTCCTCTCCAGAATCGGCCAGCACGTGAAACTCCTGCGAACGGCTGCCACCGATTTCGCCACTGTCTGCGTCTACAACACGGAATTTCAGGCCAAGGCGTTCGAAGATCCGGGTGTAAGCGTCGTGCATGCGGTCGTAGGATTTTTGCAGCCCTTCCTGGTCGATGTCGAAAGAGTAGGCGTCCTTCATGATGAACTCACGCGAGCGCATCACGCCAAAGCGCGGCCGGATCTCGTCCCGGAATTTCGTCTGAATCTGGTAGTAATTGACAGGCAGCTGCTTGTAACTGCGGAGCTCGCGGCGAGCGACGTCGGTTATGACCTCTTCGTGCGTCGGTCCGAAGCAGTATTCCCGGTCATTGCGATCATGCATGCGCAGCAACAGGGGGCCGTACTGGTCCCAGCGACCCGACTCCACCCAGAGCTCGGATGGCTGCACGGCTGGCATCAGTAACTCGAGGGCACCGGCGCGATTCATCTCCTCGCGCACCACGGCCTCGACCTTGCGCAATACGCGCAGGCCCAGCGGCATCCAGGTGAACAGGCCCGATGACAAGCGGCGAATCAGGCCGGCCCGGAGCATGAGTTTGTGGCTGACGATCTCTGCTTCCGCAGGCACTTCCTTCAGCGTCGTCAGCGCAAATTCCGATAATCGCATTGCGTCTTGAACCTTGTGTCGTTGAGCCGCGCATTCTAACCATTTATTAGCGTCTTTGTAGGGATATGCCGGCCCCGTATTGACTATCATGGCGATCCAAGGGATGGTCCCTTCTTTTTCGCCGCTCGGGACACCATTTTGCGAGGTCAACGCAACCCATTCGTCGCTCAGGAAGGCCTGCCGCTGATGGCCTTGGTCGTCGCGCTGCTGGTGTTCGTCCTGCGCTACACCGACCCGTGGTTGGCGCTGCTGCCGTTAGCGGCTCTCGTCCTGTTGTTTCTGCTGTTCAGGGACCCGCGACGCTTTGTACCGCCCGTCGCGCTAGGGATCGTCAGCCCTGTCGACGGCGAAATTGTCGAGGTGGATATCACGAACCGCTGCGTTGTTCAGGGTCAGGCTCATCGGGTGCGAATTCGAGTCAACCCGTGGGGTACCTACACGGCTCGCAGCCCGATCGAAGGTCGCGTCATGGACCTCCATTCGCGCGTGGAAGGTGTCGGCCCCGAGTGTCCTGCTAACGCGTTTTGGGTCGAGACCGATGAGGGGGACAGCGTCGTACTCCAGTTTCATGATTATCGTTTCGGCCTGCCCCCGAAGTCGTTTGTTCGACTGGGTGATCGTGTTGGCCAGGGGAGCCGTTGTGCCTATATCCGCCTTGCTCGCTTTGCCGAGCTGACCCTGCCCATTGACGGCAAGGTTTACGCCAAGGTAGGCCAAAAGGTGACCGCAGGGACCGATGTCATTGGTGCGGTGCCTCACCCTTAGTGGCAAACTAGCGGCATGGTTCACCCGGAACAGCAACGACGTGCCTACCTTCAGGCCATGGGCATCGATGTCTGGTTGCCGCGCGACGCGGAGCAGCTCGTGGCTGAGGCTGAGGCTGATGCGGCGCCAGCGCTCGACCTGGACTGGCCGGAGCTGCGCGATTGCGTCGCCAGCTGTACCCGGTGTGAACTGTCCGCCAGCCGCACCAACACGGTATTTGGTGTTGGTAATCAGCAGGCAGACTGGCTGATCATTGGCGAGGCACCAGGGGCCGAAGAGGATCGCCGCGGCGAGCCATTCGTGGGCCGGGCGGGGCAGTTGCTCGACCAGATGCTGTTCGCGATCGGGCAAAGCCGGGAAAACGTGTTCATTGCAAATATCCTGAAATGTCGCCCCCCGCACAATCGTGATCCGAAGGCGACAGAGGTGGCGGCCTGTCGGGGCTATCTCGAACGGCAGATTGAACTTATCCAGCCAAAAATCATTCTGGCTGTTGGCAAGATTGCGGCACAGAACCTCCTCGGCAGTGATGATCCGGTAGGCCGCCTGCGTGGCCGGCCGCACGATCTCGGCGGCATTCCGCTGGTCGTGACCTATCACCCCGCATTTTTGTTGCGTAGCCCGTCGCAGAAACACAAGTCCTGGAGTGACCTGTGCCTGGCGAAGCGTCTGGCCGACGAGGTCAGCGCATGATCATGCCGATTGCACAACCACCCACCATGGTGCGCGAGATGAAACACGATGATCTCGCGATGGTTTCGGACATCGAGCGACGCAGCTACGAGTTCCCCTGGAGCCATGGCGTATTCCGCGACTGCCTGCTCGCGGGCTACCAGAATATCGTCCTCATCCGTGAAGACCGCGTTGCCGGGTATGGTGTATTGTCCGTCGCTGCGGGTGAAGCCCATATTCTCAATATCTGTGTGGACCGGGAATTCCGTTCGCATGGCTACGGCGAAAAGCTGCTCGACGAGATGCTGTTTCGCGCACGTGCGGCATCGGTGCGGGAGATATTTCTCGAGGTCCGCCCATCCAATGAAAGGGCTATCCAGCTATACCGGAAGAAGGGTTTCCACCAGGTGGCTAATCGGCCCGCGTACTACCAGGCGAATGAGGGCCGCGAGGATGCGGCCGTGTTTGCCAAAAAACTTGTCGTAGATAATTGACCCTGTCATAGAAGACGGACCCCATGCCAGACATTCAGAATGAAGTCCGCAAGCGACGGACATTCGCCATCATTTCGCACCCGGACGCCGGAAAAACGACGCTGACCGAAAAGCTGTTGTTGTATGGCGGCGCGATCCAGCTGGCAGGGACCGTGAAAGGACGTAAGGCGAGTCGTCATGCGACGTCAGACTGGATGGCGCTGGAGCAGCAACGTGGCATCTCTGTGACTTCGTCCGTCATGCAGTTTCCGTACAAGGGACATGTGGTAAACCTGCTCGATACTCCGGGTCACGAAGACTTCTCTGAAGATACCTACCGAACACTGACGGCGGTTGATTCAGCACTTATGGTCATCGACTGCGCGAAAGGTGTTGAGACACGGACGATCAAACTCATGGATGTCTGTCGCCTGCGCGATACGCCCATCATGACGTTTATCAATAAACTGGATCGCGAGGGTCGCGAGCCGATTGAGTTGATGGATGAGATCGAATCGGTGCTCAAGATCCAATGCTCGCCAATCACCTGGCCTATCGGCATGGGCAGTCGGCTCAAGGGCGTGTATCACCTGATTCAGGACAAGATTTACCTTTACGAGAAAGTGGGACGCGAAAAAGCGGCGCAGATTCGTTGCGTAGACCGCCTCGCCTCGGATGAGGCAACCGAAGTGCTCGGCGATATGGCTGACGAGTTCCGTGAAGAAATAGAGCTTGTCAAAGGCGCTTGCCCGGAACTGTCTGTAGAGGATTACCTGGCGGCTAAGCAGACACCGGTGTTTTTCGGATCGGCGATTTCGAACTTCGGTGTGAAGGAATTGCTTGATGAGTTTGTTACGTATGCACCGTCGCCGTTGCCGCACGAAAGCGAACAGCGAGATGTCGATCCGACGGAAGAAAAGTTGACGGGTTTCATATTCAAGATTCAGGCAAATATGGATCCGGGACATCGTGATCGCATTGCATTCATGCGAATCTGTTCGGGCGAGTACCAGAAAGGGGTGCGCACGCTGCACGTTCGCTCGGGCAAAGAGATGAAAATTCCCGAAGCCATTACGTTCCTTGCAGCGGATCGTCAGCATGCAGACTCGGCCTATGCGGGTGACATCATCGGTATTCACAATCACGGTACAATTAACATTGGTGACAGCTTTACCCAAGGTGAAGAGATCCGGTTTACAGGCATCCCGAACTTCGCGCCGGAGATATTTCGCCGCGCGGTGCTGAAGGATCCACTGCGGCTCAAGGCCTTGCAGAAAGGACTGGCGCAATTGTGTGAGGAAGGCGCAACGCAGCTGTTCAAGCCATTGCGTAATAATGACCTGATTCTCGGTGCGGTTGGCCCTTTGCAGTTTGAGGTCGTCGCACATCGACTACGCGACGAGTACAACGTCGAATGCCAGTTTGAAACGGTGAATGTTGCGACGGCCAGATGGGTTGAGTGTGATGATGCGAAAATGCTCAGTGACTTCGAAAAGAAGGCGTATGACAACCTCGCGCTGGATCATGGCGACAGCCTCGTCTACATTGCTCCTACCCGGGTGAATTTAAATCTGACGGAGGAACGCTGGCCGGACATCGGTTTCCGCAAGACGCGTGAGCATTAACGGCTTAAATCGCAAAACCTTGGCCTGGGCGCTTTACGACTGGGCTAATTCTGCATTTGCGCTCAGTGTCCTGGCGGTGTTGTTTCCGCTCGTGCTCCGCAACCACTGGAGCGCCGCCGACAGTGGGGCCGATGTAACCGCGAGGTTGGCCTGGATCACCTTCGCGGCCAGTGTCGTAGTCTGCATAACCGCGCCATTGTTTGGCACGATTGCGGACGCCGGCGGTTACCGCAAGAGATTCCTTTTTTTCCTGGCGCTACTGGGCGCCGTGAGCACGGCTGCGCTTGGCTTTATCGGCCCCGGTGATTGGCAATTGGCACTGGGCATCTACCTGCTGGCATCGGTCGGATACTACTCATCCACGGTGTTTTACGATTCGCTGCTTATTGACGTGGCTGAGCCGCGCTACTACAGCTTCGTCTCTACACTCGGCTTTTCGCTCGGCTATCTCGGCGGTGCGCTGTTACTGGCGATGCACCTGTGGATGCTGAAGTCGCCCGCGACATTCGGCCTTGCAGACACGACAACCGCATTCAGCATGGCATTCGTGTCCGTCGGTGCGTGGTGGCTGATCTTCCTGGTGCCTCTGCTCTTCTTCGTTCCCGAGCGACACAGTGCGATAGAGGTTACGAGTGGCGCGGTCCGAGCTGCGTACCGCGAGCTGCAATCGACGCTGCGTGAAATCAGGAAGTATCGCAACGTGGCGATTTTCCTCGCGGGTTACTGGCTCTATGTCGGCGGCGTATTCACTATCATCGTCATGGCGGTCGACTACGGCAAGCGTCTTGGCTTTGCCGACCAGGACCTCGTATTTGCACTACTCGTGACGAACTTTGCCGGATTCCCGGCAACGTTGCTTTACGGGTTGGCGGCACAGCGTTTTGGTCCCAAGAAGGGAATCTACTTTGCGCTGGCGATCTATATCGGCGCCTGTATGTGGGGCGTGGTCATGACCACGTTCGAGGAGTTCATGATCATGGCGATCATCATCGGCTGCGTGCAGGGTGGCGTGCAGGGCCTCAGTCGCTCGTTGTATGCGTCTCTAATTCCGCCCGACCAGCCGGGAGAGTTTTTCGGCTTCTACAACATGACAACGAAGTTCGCGCACGTGCTCGGTCCGGCCATGGTCGCCGTTACCGCGATGCTTTCCGATAACCCAAAATGGGTGTTGCTGGTGCTGATTCCGTTATTCATTGCCGGCGCGTTCCTGCTGGCGCTCGTGCGCGAATCGACGGTCAGGCAATAGCGCCAACCGCCTGTTTCAGGCGCTCAAATGCGGCATCGCCACCCGGGCCGTAGCGCGCAACCATATAGGCTTCAGTAATGGCCTCAACGGTCGCTGTAGGAATGCTGCCTGATGCTGTTACACGCAGGGCGAATACGCGCGGGGTTTCGCCGGTCTGCGGATCGAGCCCGGTTTTCTTCACGAATCGCTGATACTGGATCGCAGCTTCGTCCCTGGCGGGCGGACGATAGCGGTACATCATCACAACGCTGATCAACATGATGATGCCGATAACCAGGCCAACCAGCGTTAGCAGCATTTTGCGCCAGCTGGGTTCATTCATGCCCAACCACTGCATGAATGAATTCTGCGTGTCAGGGCCGTAGCC
>JAHEGH010000098.1 GCA_024639825.1 Gammaproteobacteria bacterium | reverse complement strand
TGTTGTGGATGAGCAAGGCCAGTGAGCTGCGCGCGACGCAACTGTGCTCACCAAACTTCGGGTACAAACACTTCCTGAAGCTGTTTGTTCGCAAAGGGTTGCCGGACATCGACCTGTCTTCGGTAAAACGGATTCTCAACGGCGCTGAGCCGATTTCCTGGGACCTGTGTGAGGAATTCCTGACAGCCCTGGCGCCGCATGGTTTGAAGCGCAACACGATGTTGCCGGTCTACGGACTGGCGGAGGCAACAGTCGGTGTGTCGTTCTCTGAGCTGGGCCCGGAGTATGGGCGCGTCATCATGGATCGCCACAGCCTGCAGATCGGGGAAACGTTCCGCGCGGTGGACGAGGCAGATAGCGATGCCGTCAGCTTCGTCACGGTCGGGAAGGCGATCCGCGATGTTGATATACGCATCACGGATGATAGCGATGCTGAGCTTTCGCCCGGCCATATCGGCCACATCCAGTTACATGGCGGCAGCATGACTGAGCGCGTCTATGGTGACCCTGAGGCGACAGCCGAGCTATTCACTGCTGATGGCTGGCTGCGGACGGGTGACTGTGGGGTCTTCGTCGATGACAAGCTCGTCATTACGGGGCGCCAGAAAGATATCATCATCATCAACGGGCAGAACTACTATCCGCATGACATCGAAGAGATTGTCGCGCGAATTGAGGGCCTCGACCTCAACAAGGTGGTGGTGGCCGGCGCTACGCCCAAGGGAGGCCAGACAGAGGAACTGGTTGCTTTCATCCTGTATCGCCAGGATCTGGACGATTTCCGGCCAGTGATCGACGCGGTGCGTGACGTCGTCGGTGAACAGACCGGCATTGCCGTCGACACCGTGATCCCTGTTCCCAAAATCCCAAAGACAACCAGTGGCAAGGTGCAGCGCGGCAAGCTGCTGGAGTCCTATTTCGACGGGGAATTTGACGCCGTGCTCAACGAACTGCAGCCAGCAGAGGCGGCAGAAGAGTCGGTCGACGACGACCCGCTGGTAGCAGAACTCGAGCTGATTTGTCGCGAAGTGGCTAAAGATCGCAAGATCAGCGCAGATGACAATTTATTCGAAGTCGGTGTAAGTTCGTTAACGCTGACCGAAGTCGTATTGGCAATTGACGAGAAATACCCGGGAAAACTGGATATCAGCGATTTGTTCGACTACCCGACGCTGCGTGAGATCGCGGCGTTCCTGAAGAGGGACACCTGATGACGTATGCACGCATTGCCGGAATTGGCAGCTTCCTTCCAGAGAAGGTCGTAAGCAATAAAGATCTCGAAAAGATCATGGATACCTCGGACGAGTGGATCCAGGAGCGCACGGGCATCAAACGTCGCCATATCGCCGGTGACGGTGAAACGACCGGCTCGATGGGGCTCGAAGCCGCAAAACGGGCGATGGAAATGGCGGGTGTAGGCGCTGATGACATCGACCTGATCGTTCTCGGCACGGCGACGCCCGACAAAGTATTCCCTTCGACCGCCTGCATTATTCAACGCCGACTGGGCGCCAAAGGCGGTCCGGCGTTTGACGTGCATGCGGCCTGCAGTGGCTTTCTCTACGGGCTGGACCTGGCGAACCGCTACGTGCAAACCGGTGGTGCCAAGAAAGCCCTCGTCATTGGCTCCGAAACGCTTTCACGCATCACCAACTGGGAAGATCGTGGCACGGCGGTGCTGTTTGGCGACGGCGCGGGAGCCGTTGTTCTCGAAGCCTGCGACGAACCCGGGATCATGGCTACGCATATCCATGCAAACGGCGAGTACGAGGAGCTTCTGCACGTGCAGCAGGGCGTTTCCGTTGGCTACGACATCACCCGCAAGGGCGAGGCCTTCATCGAAATGAACGGCAATGCCGTGTTCAAGCGCGCAGTAGCGACGTTTGACAGCATCGCACGCGAGACCATTGCCGACCTGGACGGGCACATCGACGATATTGACTGGTTTATTCCGCACCAGGCCAACATGCGCATCATCAAGGCGGCGGCCAAGAAGATCGGCCTGCCGATGGAGCGTGTTATCGCGACGGTGGATGAGCACGCGAACACCTCTGGTGCATCGATCCCGTTGGCGCTCGATCAGGCGGTGCGGGACGGGCGGGTCAAGCGCGGCGATACGCTCCTGATGGCGGCCTTCGGGGCCGGTTTCACCTGGGGCTCGGCGATGCTTAAATTTTGAGACAAGCGCATCAGCTTGACCGGGTCTATGCCTTTTTTTTGGTTAGATAGTACTTTATCTTTGGTGTATAAATTATTGTTTAATAAACTAATAATACCTCTTTTTCGGGGCGTGATTCTGAGCGTTCTCCTGCTGGGCGCGTCGGCGTCGGGCGAAGAATTCCCCAACCGCATCAGTGCCGGCCAGATCCACGACATGGTCAGCAGCAATGCGCTGGAGGCCATTTCCCTGTACCGGGAATTTCTGGCGCTGCCCAACGATGCGAATTTCCCTGACCAGATTGGCAGTCTGAACAGTTGGGTACGGGGTGCGTTCGAGCAGCGTGGATTCACCACGCGCCTCATCGCCACTGAGGGCAGCCCGTCCATCTACGCCGAGCGTCTCGCCGCTGGCGCGAGCAACACCGTGCTGATTTACCTGCAGGCAGACGGTCAGCCAGTGGATCCTGCTGCCTGGCATCAGCCGAACCCCTACGACGCAGTGCTTAAGGAGCAGAGCGCTGACGGGGGCTGGGAAATTATCAGCTGGGATGCGGTGATGGGTACGCTGAATCCGGACTGGCGGATCTTCGCCCGATCGGCATCGGACTCGAAAGGCCCGATGACGCAGTTCCTCATGGCGATTCAGTTGCTGACCAGCGTGAAACAAGATCTTGGCTATAACCTCAAGGTTCTGATCGATACCGAGGAAGAACTTGGGTCGCCCAACCTCGCGGCTGCCGTCCGGGCCAACAGCGAACTGCTCGCGGCCGACATGCTCCTGATCTTCGATGGACCGCCGCATGCGTCGAATCGGCCGACAGTGTCACTCGGCGCGAGGGGTATCGCTACCCTGACTCTGACCACCTATGGTCCTCGAGTCGCGCAACATAGTGGTCACTACGGCAATTTCGTGCCGAATCCGGCCCTGGCGCTGGCGCAGATCCTCGCATCGATGAAGACGCCCGAAGGCGTCGTAACAATCGACGGCTTTTACGAGGGCGTGGCTCTCGACGACAAAACTCGCGCGATGCTTGAGGCCGTTCCGGACGATGAGGAAGCAATACTGGCTTCGATGGGCCTGATTCGATCCGACGCGGTGGCCGGCAGTCTGCAGGAAGCGATTCAATACCCGTCATTGAACATCCGTGGAATGTCCGCCGCCTGGACAGGTGCGGCGTCGCGAACCATTATTCCGCCAACCGCTGTGGCAGAGATCGACATCCGGCTGGTACTCGAATCTGATCCCGTTCGTCTTATAAGCCTGGTTCGGGCGCATATTGAAAGCCTTGGGTTCACGGTGCTGGATCACGCACCAACAGACGACGAGCGCATGGCTTACCCGCGAATCGCGAGCCTGACCCATGAGGTCTCCTATGGCGCGTTTCGAACCGACCCTGAGGCACCGCCGGCGCGCATGGCCCGGGCAGGGATGCGGCACCTGTTTGGCGAGGAACCGATCGTGGTGGTCACCATGGGCGGCTCCATTCCGATAGCGCCGATCATTGACGCTCTGGACTTGCCGGCCGCATCGGTGCCCACCGTCAATATCGACAACAATCAGCACAGTCCCAACGAGAACCTGCGCCTCGGCAACTTCCTCGAAGGAATCGCAATACTCATGTCCGTGCTGCAACAGCAGCCACCGTCTGGTTGACAGGGTCCGCAGACTCCAATTTTTTACATAAGTACCCGAAATGCCGAATTTTGGCCAAATTTAGTGTGATCTGGTTCACACTTTGGCCACTATGCTGTCTCTATACTGCGACCTATAGCCTGTCGCTAAACACAGACAGATAACGACATGGAAGGAAAGATGGAAAAGGATTTCAACGACATACCGCTCGCAGAGTCAAATGTGTCACTCAGGCTGGCTGACATACAGCGGCGTTGCTCCGAGTTGCTGCTCGACTCCGGTGACGAACTCGAGCTGACCCTCGAGGAGCCCGTGATCACTCCTGATAGCGGCAATCCGTACAACCGCGGCTAGTCTAGCGCTCAGGGCCCTGTACGGCGTCCTCATGCATACGCTGCATGAGACGCAGCCGCCATATCCAGATGGATGCGATCAGCGCGGCTGCAATCGGCAGCGCGGCGATTGGGTACATCAATACCATGAAGTCGTAAATCCCGTGTAGCCCGGCCGCAAGCAGGAACCCCTGTAGCGCGGGCACCACCAGTGACGCTTTTGCCAACCACGCCCGGGTGATCCAGTGCGCCCAGATTGAGGCGAACACGATGTGAATAACCGGGCCGGCAAACCCCCGTGCCACCGATTCCAGGCCGCTTAGAAAATCCAGGTAATAGTAGTTTTCCACCGCGGCGTAGCCCAGCGCGATGAATGAAGCGTAGATGATGCCGTCGAGCGGCTCATCGAAGGCGCGCACGCGAGTGACAAGGAGCAGGAAGGGCAGCAGCTTGGCGAGTTCTTCTATTGGGCCGATTGCAAGCATGGCGTACGCAAAAAGGGCCAGGCCGTTCTGGTCCGCGAGCGCCACGGCATCGTAGCGAAGCCCCAGGGGCTCCAGCCCCATGTACATACCTTTCGACAGGCCCGCAGCCAGTATTCCCAGGCCAAAGCAAAGCACGAGGTTGCCGAGTGGCTCAGGCAGGTGCCTGTCCTTGTGGTAGTGGTACACGGCCCAGAACAACACGGGCACGATGACCGGCAATATGAGCAGTCCGTGGGGCATCTGGTTATTATCCGCATATGCCCCGTCCCTATCTCCTATGGTGGTCACAAATCCTGCTGCTGGTATGGGCCGGCACGGCGCATGCCGGTGGAGCACTCTTTGATCACGACGAGGTACTTGAGGTGTCCCTTCAGGGCCCCCTGGAAGAGATGATTCAGGATCTGGATGAGCGCAAGGTAAGGCCTTTTACCTTGTTGCTGGATGGTCAGGAGCTCCCCGTGTCGGTTCGCGTCCGCGGCAACAGCAGGGCCCGCGTGTGCCAGTTTCCACCGCTGAGGTTAAGTTTCGACACCGCTTCAATGGAGGGCAGCGTTTTTGAGGGCCATGCCAAGCTGAAGCTCGTTACGCACTGCAAGGCTTCGGGTAACTACGAACAGAATGTACTCGCGGAGTACGCCGCGTACCGGATTTTTGCGATGCTTTCAGAAACGGCGTATCGCACCCGCCTTTTGCGTATCCGCTACTCCGATACCGTCAAGCCGGACAATGAGCCGCTTATCCGGTACGGCATTTTGCTTGAGCCTGATACAGAGCTCGCAGCGCGCGCTCAAGCTGAACTCGTCGAAGCACCACATGTTGTCAAATCACTCTTGCAGCCGGAGCAGGCAGCCCTGGTGTTTGTCTTTCACTACCTGATAGCAAATACCGACTGGTCGCTGGTGACAGCGACTGGGGAGGATACCTGCTGTCATAACGGTACGCTGTTGGCCAAAGACGGTATGCACTACCTGGTTCCGTACGACTTCGATCTTGCCGGCCTGGTGAATGCCCGCTACGCGCGTCCTGACCCGAGCCTGGGCATCAGCAACGTACGGGTCCGCCGTTATCGCGGTTATTGCATTCCAGATATGCAGATCGCTGCCGCTGTGCAGGCCATCCTCGATCGAGAGGTGGAAATAACCGCGTTGGTTCGCCATCTGCCGGATACGAGCGGCAAAGAGACAAAGCGGCGCCTGGAATTCCTGGAGCGGTTTTTCAAGGCAGCCAGGGATGATCAGAAGTTTATCGCGAAGCTGGAACGGAAGTGCATTGGCTGATGAGTAACACGTTTCTTTATGCGGTAACGGTACTGATCTGGGGCTCGACCTGGCTCGCCATCGAATACCAGCTGGGTGTGGTAGAGCCAGAGGTGTCGATCGTATATCGCTATGCGCTCGCATCCGTTGTGCTATTTATTTGGAGTAAAACAAAAGGCTTATCGCTTTCTTTTAAAGTAAAAGATCATCTCTGGTTCGGTCTGTTGGGGCTTTTCCTGTTTTGCCTGAATTACATCCTGGCGTATCGGGCACAGGTCTATGTCACGTCGGCACTGGCGGCCATCGCCTTTTCGATGATGTTGTGGATGAATATCGTCCTGTCGCGCGTGCTGTTCGGTACACGTGCCGGCGGCCGTGTCCTGTTCGGCGCTTTGCTGGGTATCGTCGGGATTGTGGTCCTGTTCGCGCCACGAATTGAGTCGGTCTCCTTTGACGATGGCGTGTTCTTCGGTTCCATGCTGGCGATGTTGGGTGCCCTGATGGCGTCGGGCGGCAACATGGTTTCACAGGCCTCGCAGAAACGGGCGCTGCCAGTGTTGCAGGGCAACGCCTGGGGAATGTTCTATGGCGCAGTAATAACCGCAATCATAGCCGCCGTCAGTGGTCATGAATTCAGTTTTGACGCGACTTTTACGTACATCACCTCGTTGGTCTATTTGGCAATATTTGGTTCAGTCATCGCGTTCGGTGCATACCTGACGCTGCTCGGCAGGATCGGGGCCCACAAGGCCGGATACGCATCGGTCATGTTTCCGGTGGTCGCCCTGGTCATGTCGATAGCGTTTGAAGGGCTGCAACTGGACCTGACTATTGTTACAGGTACATCGCTGGTCCTGCTGGGTAATCTGCTGGTTCTTAAAAAGAGCGCCTGATTGCCCAATGGCCGGTCTGGTCAACAGGGAGAACAATCATGCGTGGCCGCAACCCCATTGAGGACCTCGCTCACCTGCGTCACGAGTTCGGGGAACACGGTGGCGTCAACATGTCCATTGAGGCAAGTTCGACATTCACCGTCATCGACCCGGGTACCATGCCCGACCTGTTCCAGGGCCGCGCGGGTCCCGACAGAGGTTGCTATCTCTACGGGCGCCATTTCAATCCGACTGTGTACAACCTGGGTCGGCAGATGGCCGCGCTCGAGGGCACGGAGGCCGCATACTGCACCGCAAGCGGCATGGCGGCGATTTCGGGCGTCATCATGTGCCTGTGCAATGCCGGTGACGAGGTGGTGGCATCGAGTGCGATCTATGGCGGCTCGTACGCACTGCTGCACGATTTTCTCCCCGCCAAATCGGGCATCACTACGCACTTCGTCGATATTACTGACGTCGATGCCGTGGCCAACGCAATCACGGACAAGACGCGGCTGATCTTCACCGAGAGTATCTCTAACCCAACGTTGCGGCTGGCGAACATTCCGCGACTGTCAGCAATCGCGAAGGAAAAAGGGATACCGCTGGTCGTCGACAACACATTCAGTCCGCTGATCCTGAGTCCCGCGGTGCTCGGCGCCGACATTGTTGTACATAGCATTACGAAATATATCAGCGGTGCCTCCGACGTTATTGCGGGCGCCATCTGTGGCAGCGAGGAGTTCATAGGCGAGCTCATGGACCTGCATATGGGACCACTGATGCTGCTCGGGCCAACGATGGACCCGAATGTGGCCGCCGGCATCAGCCTGCGGATTCCACATTTACCGTTGCGGATGACAGCGCACAGCGAGCGCGCGCTCGCGATTACAGCGCGACTGGAGGAAGTCGGTCTCAAGGTTACCTACCCGGGCTTGCCGCATCATCCGGATCACGCACTGTTCAGGGAGCTTCATTGTGAGGAATACGGCTACGGCGGCGTGTTCACGCTGGACGTTGGCGACGAGGAGACTGCCAACGCGCTGATGTCGTGCCTCCAGAACGAGCAACGTTTCGGGTATCTGGCCGTGAGCCTTGGCTATTTCGACACGCTGATGTCCTGCTCCGGGTCGAGCACTTCCAGTGAGATGACCGATGAGGACAAGGACTCGGCTGGCATCTCCCCGGGCCTCCTGCGTATCTCGATTGGCTATACGGGCACATTGGAGCAGCGCTGGTCACAGATGCAGGCTGCGCTTCGACACACCGGGCTCATATAAGAAAAGGCATCGCGCGCGGCAAGGGTTCATTGTAAAGTTAAGGCACCGAAGCCGGAGCTCCCTGATTTCCAATGAAATTCTTACTCGCTCTTGTCGTCGTGGCGGTTGCTGCGGCGGCTATCCGCAAACTGGTCCGCTACAAGACACTCGCTCCGCTGCTGCCCCGCAGGTACAACTTCGGCAAGCGCCGCGACACGCTGCGCGAGGTTCTGCGCCTGCTCGATGAACGGGGTGCCAAGACCTTGGTGGAAACCGGCGTTGCCCGCATGGGTCTCGAGAAGTCGAAAGGCGATGGCGCTTCGACGATTGTGTTCGGCGTTTGGGCGAAGCAAAACGATGCCCATCTCTACTCAGTTGATATAGACCCTGAGGCAACGGAGCGCGCCGGGCAGGCCGTCACTGACATGGATTTGTCGGACAGCGTCACCTTGGTAACGTCAGACTCCGTAGCGTACCTGGATGAGTTTACCGATATGGTCGATTTTCTGTACCTCGACAGCTACGACTATCACAAGA
>JAHEGH010000097.1 GCA_024639825.1 Gammaproteobacteria bacterium | reverse complement strand
TGGCAGACGTAACCATGCGCCAGATGCTAGAGGCTGGCGTGCACTTTGGTCATCAGACCCGTTACTGGAACCCCAAGATGGCACCGTTCATCTTTGGCGAACGTAACAAAATCCACATTATCAACCTCGAAAAGAGCCTGCCCATGGCGCGCGAAGCCAGCGCGTTCGTGAAGGCAACCGTCGCCGATGGCGGCACCGTCCTGTTTGTCGGCACCAAGCGTGCTGCGCGCGAAGCGGTTCGCACGCATGCAGCGCGTTGTGAAATGCCGTTCGTCAGCCAGCGCTGGCTTGGCGGCATGCTGACCAACTACAAGACGATTCGTCAGTCGGTCAAGCGTCTCAAGACGCTTGAAGCGATGGCTGAGGATGGCGGCTTCGAGGGTCTCACCAAGAAAGAAGTCCTGGGCCTTTCGCGCGAGCAGGAGAAGCTCGAGCGCAGCCTGGGCGGCATCAAGGACATGCGTTCGCTACCCGATGTGATGTTCGTCGTCGGCGTTGATCATGAAGACATCGCTATTCGCGAAGCACACAAGCTGGGCATCCCTGTTGTCGCGATTGTTGACACCAATTGTTCACCTGACGGCGTTGACTACATTATTCCGGGTAACGATGACGCGATGCGCGCCATCGAGTTGTACTCGGGCGTCATTGCTGACGCCGTGCTGGAAGGCAAGGCATCTCTGCCTGAAGTTGCGCTGGGCGAAGACGATTTCGTCGAGCTCGACGAACATGGCAAGCCGAAGAAAGCGCGTGCCAAGAAGAAGGGCGCCAAGAAGCCTGCGGGCAAGAAGAAGGTGGCAAAGAAAGCCACTACTAAAAAGGCACCGGCCAAGAAGGCTGCTGCGGATGATGCCAAAGTCGAAGAAAAAGCTGACGCGAAGGTAGAGGCCGCGGCTGAGGAAAAGGCTGAAGCCAAGGCCGAGCCCAAGGCTGAAGCGAAGGCCGAGCCCAAGGCTGAAGCCAAGGTTGAGAAGAAGGCTGAACCGAAGGCTGAGAAGAAGGCCGAGGCCAAAGCCGATGAAAAGCCTGCAGCCAAGGCAGAAGCCAAGGCCGAAAAAGCTGATGAAAAGGCGGAGGAAAAGTAATGTCTATCACTGCTTCAATGGTGAAGGAACTTCGCGAGCGCACGGGCGCCGGCATGATGGAGTGCAAGAAAGCGCTCGTTGAATCGAATGGCGACCTCGATGCGGCTGCGGAAGCGCTGCGCAAATCGGGCCAGGCCAAGGCGGACAAGAAGGCCAGTCGCGTTGCCGCGGACGGTCGCGTCGTGATCAACAAGGATGGCGGTAAGGCCGTTATCGTTGAGGTGAATTCAGAGACGGATTTTGTCGCGAAAGACGAGAACTTCGTTACATTCGCCGAATCCATCGCTGCAGCCGCGCTCGCTTCCGGTGAGACAGATGTCGTCGCGCTTGCTGCGAAGGACAGTGGCGACGGTCGCTCGGTAGAGCAGGCGCGGACCGATCTTATCCAGAAGGTTGGTGAGAACATTTCGGTCCGCCGCGCCCAGATCGTAGAGGCTGACGGTCCGATCGGCACGTACACGCACGGCGCACGTATTGGCGCCATCGTTGCGCTCAAGGGTGGCGACGAAGAGCTGGCGCGCGATATCGCCATGCACGTTGCCGCCATCAATCCGACCTGCATTGACGAGTCCGGCGTTCCGGCCGAGATGCTCGAACGCGAGAAGCGGATTTTCTCGGAGCAGGCTGCCGCATCGGGCAAGCCGCCGGAGATCGTTGAAAAGATGGTCACCGGCCGCGTAGCCAAGTTCCTGAAGGAAATCACGCTTGTAGGCCAGCCGTTTGTCAAAGATCCAGACGTATCGGTCGGCAAGCTGCTGAAGGGCGCTGACGCTTCGGTTGTATCATTCATTCGCTTCGAGGTCGGTGAGGGCATCGAAAAGAAGGAAGATAACTTCGTCGAAGAGGTCATGGCCCAGGTTCAGGGCGCCAGTTAAGTAGGCTGCTTAAGCCATTGATTTTAATAAAGACCCGGAATGAAGATCGACGGGTTTTGCGCTAGAATCAATGGCCATTTGCCCGCGGGCACCCGTATAGATGAGGCCAGTGTATGACTGACAGTCCGGTTCAATACCGACGTGTATTGCTAAAACTCAGCGGTGAAGCGCTGATGGGAGAACTGGATTACGGCATTGAGCCGCGGGTCATTCAACGTATCGCCGCCGAAATCGCGACAGCTCGCAAGACAGGTGTCGAAATTGCCATCGTGGTCGGTGGCGGCAACATCTTCCGGGGTGCCGGCCTTGCGCGCGCCGGAATGGATCGGGTAACCGGCGACTACATGGGTATGCTGGCCACGGTTATGAATGCGCTGGCTATCCAGGATGCGCTCGAGTCACTCGATGTATACGCTCGGGTCATGTCGGCACTCAAGATCAATGCGGTCTGCGAGGATTACATTCGCCGCCGTGCCATCCGGCATCTCGAGAAAGGGCGTGTGGTCATCATGGCGGCTGGTACCGGCAATCCATTCTTTACGACCGATACAGCAGCGAGCCTGCGAGCTATCGAAATTGGCGCCGACGTGTTGCTCAAGGCAACCAAGGTTGACGGGGTTTATGATGCGGATCCGGCCACCAACCCCGATGCAAAACGATTCGAAGTCGTGTCATACGACCAGGTAATCGCGGACAAGCTCAACGTGATGGACGCAACAGCGATCGTCATGTGCCGCGACAACCAACTGCCGCTGCGCGTCTTCGACCTGACCAGGGCGAATGCGCTCGTACAGGCCATGGCAGGTGATGAACTGGGAACACTGGTAGATGCCTGAGAGCAAGTCCTGGGCAATGAAAAAGAGGAGAGGGCAACATCGTGTTGGATGAAATCATGAAAGACGCTGGCGTACGCATGTCCAAGAGCGTAGCCGCACTCAAGTCCGAGTTGACCAAGATTCGTACGGGTCGTGCACACACGAGCCTGCTCGACCACATTACTGTTGAGTACTACGGCAGCCAGGTACCGCTAAGCCAGGTTGCCAACGTCGGCGTTGAAGACTCACGGACGCTGACCGTTACGCCATGGGAAAAAGACATGGTTAAAGTCATCGAGAAGGCGATCATGACCTCTGACCTCGGGTTGAACCCGGCGACGGCCGGAACGCTCATTCGCGTACCGCTGCCGGCGCTGACTGAAGAGCGACGCAAGGACATGATTCGTATCGTGCGCAACGAGGCGGAAGGCGGCCGGATCGCGGTACGCAACATTCGCCGTGACGCCATGCATGATGTCAAAGAACTGCTAAAGGAAAAAATGATCGGCAAAGACGAAGAACGTCGCGCTGAGGGCGACATCCAGGCAGTCACCGACAAATACATCGCCGAGATCGATGAAATGCTTGGCGCCAAAGAAGCGGAGCTCATGGAGATCTGACGGTTTCCCCGTAACTTCTGCCTGTGTCTGCCCAGCCAAACAATATCCCCACCCACGTTGCCGTCATTATGGATGGCAACGGGCGCTGGGCGCGCAGGCAAGGTAAGGCGCGTCATACAGGCCATCGGGCGGGCGTCAAATCGGTCAGGGCGACGGTTGAGGCGGCCGCGGAGCGAGGGGTGAGTTACCTGACCCTGTTCGCATTCAGCAGCGAGAACTGGCGGCGGCCGGAAGAAGAGGTCAGCAGCCTCATGAGCCTGTTCGTCGAAGCGTTGCGACGAGAAGTGGCCGAGCTGCATCGTAATAACGTAAGGCTGCGGTTTGTTGGCGCGCTCGAACAGCTCAGTGGCGGGCTGCAGAAGAAAATGGCCGAGGCTGAGAAGACGACCGCCGGCAATAGCGGGCTGGTCCTCAATGTTGCGGTGGCATTTGGCGGTCGCTGGGACATCGTGAAGGCCGCCCAGTCGCTGGCAAGCAAGTCGGCGGCGGGCAAATTAGATGCGAGCGACATCGATGAAGATATGTTTGCGGACGAACTGCAGCTGGCCGGCATACCCGATCCTGATCTGCTGATTCGCACCGGCGGCGAGCAACGCATCAGCAATTTTCTGCTGTGGAATCTTGCCTACGCCGAACTCTGGTTTACGGATGTCCTGTGGCCGGAGTTTGATAAGACCGAATTTGACAGGGCGCTCGCGTATTTTGCGAGCAAGCAACGGCGGTACGGCCATACGGGCGACCAGGTAGAGGCGGCAGAATGCTAAAAGCGAGAGTAGTCACTTCGGTCGTTTCGCTGATCTTGATCGCTGTAGTGCTGTTTGCGCTACCGACTCAGATAGCCGAGGTGCTTATCGGCCTGCTGCTGGTCATCGGCGCCTGGGAGTGGTCTGGATTCCTGGGCCTGTCGTCATCCGTTACAAAAGCGGCATATACGGCCATGGTCTCGGCCTGCCTTGCCCTTGTGTATTTTGTTGTTCCGGAGAAGACACCGCTTATTCTGCAAATCGCCTGTGTGTGGTGGTTTGTCGCGTTTCTCTGGAACCTGCGCTTTCCGACGGCCATCCCGATGCCGGTGCGCTGGCTCTGTGGCCTGCTGGTTCTGGTGCCCCTTTACGCGGCATTGATCCTGCTGATTCGTCTCGGTGTTGACTACCTCATATTTACCATGCTGATTGTCTGGGCCGCCGATGCCGGGGCCTATTTCGCGGGCAAAAAATTCGGTCGGGTGAAGCTGGCGCCGGCGATCAGTCCGGGCAAGACGTGGGAAGGTGTTATCGGTGGGTTGCTGCTTGTCGGAGTACTGGCTGCCGCAACCGGGCTGTCGCGTAACCTGGATATCGCCGTGTTTGTGCCATTTTGCCTGGGAGTGGCGGCAATCTCGGTGGTCGGGGACCTGACCGTGAGCATGTTCAAGCGTACGTCCGGCGTTAAGGACAGCGGCACCTTGTTTCCAGGGCACGGGGGCGTGCTCGATCGCATCGATTCCGTCGCTGCGGCTGCGCCACTGTTTGCGCTTGGCCTCGGCTGGCTGGGGCTCGCTTAATGCCCGATTCAGGAACGGTTCATCATATTCGGGCTAGGGTGGTCTGTGATGCTGCGGGAACTGCGGCTTCCGGCACCGGTCAACTAGGGAAGATTGCAGTTTATGGGTAGTGCACTGACAAACCTCCTTTCATTCATCGTCGCGATCAGCATTCTGGTCGCGGTGCACGAGTTCGGGCATTACATTGTCGGCCGTTGGGCTGGCATGAAGGTGCTGCGCTTTTCTATAGGCTTCGGCAAACCCATCTGGTCCCGTCGCTACGGCCGGGATAACACCGAGTATTGCATCGCATCCATTCCACTCGGTGGTTACGTGCGGTTTCTCGACAGCCGCGAAGGAACCATCGAGCCGGCTGATCAGGGTCGCGCGTTCGACCAGCGCCCGATTCCGTCGCGCATAGCAGTATTGCTGGCGGGTCCGGCGTTCAATTTCCTTTTTGCAATCATTGCGTTCTGGTTCCTGTTCATGGACGGGGTACCTGCGCTGCGGCCGACGATCGGTGAGGTTGCGCCCGATTCCTACGCCGCCGCGGCTGGTCTGCGCGAAGGCGAGCAGATAGTCCAGGTCGGCGACACGGAGGTGCTTGCGTGGGATAGCGCCCTGATTGGCATCCTCGACAAGCTGGTATCCGAGAACCGTATTCCACTGACACTTGAAGATAGTTATGGCTCGCGGCGTCTGGCGGTCCTCGACATCCCGGAAGACGCAGCAGCCGGTCTGACAGAGCCAGGCGTACTGTTTACCGGACTGGGTTTCAAGCCAGGCCCGGCGCCTGTGATCATCGGCAACCTGCAGGAAGGTGGGGCGGCGCTTGTCGCTGGATTAGAGGAGGGCGACCGGATCGTCGCGGTTGACGACGTGGCTATCGCCCACTTCGGGCAACTGATCGATGTGGTCAAACCGCTGGCCGGCGAACGGGTGGTGATCCACTACGTACGCAACCAGTCACGACAATCAACCATCGCGACGCTGGGCGAACGCACGGTGAACGGTGAGACGACCGGATTCCTCGGCGTTGGCTACATGATCGACAACATCGGGCCTGCGAAGTCATTCGGTTCGGCGATCGAACAGACCTGGGCCAAATCAGTCTTCACGCTACAGATGCTGGGCCGGATGTTGACAGGCGACGTCTCAATCAAGAATATCAGCGGCCCGATCAACATTGCCCAGTTTGCCGGCGAGTCAGCGGAGCGCGGGGCGCGTTCGTTCATCGATTTTCTTATCCTCATCAGTATCAGCCTCGGCATCCTCAACCTGCTGCCGATTCCTGTACTGGATGGCGGGCAGATCGTGTACCAGGTTGCGGAATGGGTAAAAGGCAGCCCGCTGACCGATCGGGCGCAGATTATCGGGCAGCAAGTTGGCATACTTGCGTTGCTCCTGTTGATGAGCTTCGCGTTTTATAACGATATAGCGAGAATCCTGGGCTGACCGGGACGGACGGAAATACTTTGCAGATGAGACACACATTCTTCGCTTTGCTGGCCTTGTTGCCATTGTCGTTGATGGCCGCGGACGATTTCGTCGTGAAGGATATGCGCGTCGAAGGATTGCAGCGTATTTCAGAAGGTACGGTGTTCAACTACCTGCCCATCAATATTGGTGACACGGTCGACGGTATTCGCATAGGCGAGGCGATTCGTGCGTTGTATGGCCAGGACCTGTTCGACGACATCGAAATGCGTCGTGATGGCGACACGTTGCTCATCGTTGTGAAAGAGCGTCCGTCGATCGAAAGTTTCACGGTCGATGGCAACAAGGACATCAAGACCGAAGACCTGATGGAATCGTTGCGCGGTGTCGGTCTCGCGCGTGGCCGTACATTCGATCGCTCGGTTCTTGATAATGTTGAGATGTTCCTGCGGGAGCAGTATTACGATCGTGGTAAATACGGCGTCACCATCGATACGACCATCCAGGACCGCCCAAACAACACAGTTCGAATCAAGATTGATGTGAAGGAAGGTGATCGCGCGAAGATTCGCCAGGTCAACATCGTCGGCAACAAGACATTTTCCGATGAGGAGATTCGTTCTAACTTCACGCTTGATACGGCCAACTGGTTGTCCTGGATTCGGCAGGACGATCGGTACGCCAAAGAGGCACTGGAGGGCGATCTGGAAGTCCTGCGATCGTTCTACATGGACCGTGGCTACGCCGACTTTAAGGTTGATTCAACCCAGGTGGCAATCTCGCCGAATAAGAAAGATATATTTGTCACGATCAATGTTGACGAAGGTGATGTCTACACGATCTCCGAAGTGAAACTCGTCGGCGACATGGTGATTGACGAGACATTCCTGCGCAGCATGGTGCTCGCTCAGCCCGGCTCCGTGTTTAACCAAAACCTGCTGACGCAATCGTCGGATCTCATGGCGTTCCGTCTGGGTGAAGATGGTTACGCAAACGCGGAAATCGAGCCGGTTCCTGAACTCGATCACGAGAAGAAAGAAGCAGCAATTACGTTCTACGTGAACCCGAAGAGTCGCGTTTATGTTCGCAACATAAGGTTCCGCGGTGTCGACCAGGTTGATGACGAGGTGCTGCGCCGCGAGATGCGTCAGTTGGAGGGCGCTTACCTTTCCAACAGACTCGTGGATCGCTCGAAGATTCGCCTGCAACGATTGCCGTTTGTGGAAAGAGTGGAGGTGGATAACTCGCCGGTACCGGGCAGCCCTGATCTCGTCGATGTTGACTTCGACATTGAATATCGCATGCCCGGCCAGTTTTCCGGCGGTGTTGGCTACTCGGAAGCGCAAAAGGTCATGCTCAACGGCAGCATCGTACACACCAATTTCCTGGGTACGGGTAATCGGGTGGCGGTCGAATTGAACTCCGGCAGGTACCAGAAGCTCTACAGCATTTCGCATTCCGATCCCTACCGCACGATGGATGGTGTGCGTCGCACGCTCAGTATTAACTATCGTGACATCACACAGTTCACGTCCGCTGCGTCGGACTTCTCGACCACCAGTGCCGGTGCCACCATCGACTATGGTTACCCGATCTCCGAATACCAGACGCTGTCATTCGGCGGAACCTTTCAGCATTCGGAGTTGTTATCGTCAACGAACAGCACACGGCAGGCCCAGGACTGGGTCGCCAACAACGGTAATCCCTTTGTCGAGAACATCGGCAATGGTGCGGTATTCTTCGGCACCGAGTTCGATACGTTTGAGCTGATCGCCGGCTGGACCTATGACAGCCGTAACCGCGCCTTGTTTGCCAATCGTGGAACCCGTCAGCAGGTGTTTCTCTCGGTGGCGGTCCCGGGGAGCGATGTCGAGTTCTACCAGGCGCGTTACAGTTTTACGAAATATTTCCCGCTCTGGAGCAACAAGTGGACCTTGCGTCTGAACACGGAGCTGGGTATCGGCGAAGCGCTTGGCGATACGACCGCATTACCCCCGTACAAGCAGTTCTATGGTGGCGGACCCCAGTCTGTCCGAGGTTTCAAGGAGTCCTACCTCGGTCCGCGCGACAGCTTCGGTCGGCCTTACGGCGGCAACATGTTGGTTGCGAGTCAGCTAGAGCTTATACTGCCGCTTCCGGACAAATGGGCCAGCCAGGCACGGGCCAGCCTGTTCTACGATGTCGGCAACGTATTCAACACGGGTG
>JAHEGH010000096.1 GCA_024639825.1 Gammaproteobacteria bacterium | reverse complement strand
CGCGTAATGCCATGACAATCGCCCCTCCCACCGCCAGCGTAATTGCTGCCGCCAATCCATTTTCAAGCACAACGAAAGCAGTCAGGTGACGGGGTTTTACGCCCTGTTCGTGATAATCCATAACGCGCCCGACCGTATGCCACACGCCACCAGGCACATAACGCGCCGGCAAGCGAGAAGCATGCGTCGCAAATGCCTGACGCCAGCTGACCGTGGAGCCGCTACCATTCAGCACGGCAACCGCGATAAACGGGGTCAGGAGGTGCAGGAGTATCCACACAAATGCTGCGACGAATAACATCGGCCACGATGCCTGCCGCAACAATACTCCCAGTGTATCGCGCGCCTGCCAGCAGAAGTACGCCAAGAAAGCTAATGCCACGGGCGTAAAAAATGTTTTCACCCAACGAATAAGATTCGTCGCAGTCACTTCTTACCAGCCTGCTTTCTACCGATAATGTAACGCACTGGCATCAATGGCAGCAGCGCAATGAGCAGCACGGCTTTCTGAAAGACACAAATGCGCGCCTTCCACACGACCTCAATGAGTTCAAAGGGCAGGCGCAACATTGGAAATCGCTTATCGAGTATTGTAGTGGCCAGCTCGAATTCGGCACTAGAATATCGCTTCATCCGTTCACTATGCGTTTCTACAGGCCGCACGTCTCGGCGGTTCCACCACGCATCACGCTGGCGTACGAAATCGCCACGCAAAACAAGCTCTGAAAGCAATACAAGATCTGCACCGACTAAGCTCTGCGCACCTTTGCTTGCGTGTAGATACTCTGTGCGAATCACGCCGAGTACAGGATGCATGTTGCCCCAAAAGACGGTGAAAAAGCGTCCGATAAGACTTTGGCCGCGAGTGTCAGGATACTCGGTATCACGATCTTGCCGCTTACCGCTCTCATCGATCCAATACGATGTCGCCACGGCTATGGCCGCGCCAGGGTTCTCCTCAAGAATCTCGATGCTCTTAGAAACAAGGTTTGGAGACCACTCATCGTGTCCGGCCGCCCACATGAAGTAGGTACCCTCCGCTCGATCTGCGACATGCCGGAAGTTTGCCGCCGGACCAATGTTCTCGCTCATGCGCTCGTAGACAATACGCTCATCCTGCTCCGCGGCACGTTGACAAATCTCGCCCGTTCGGTCGGTCGACGCATTATCAGATATCAGGATTTGTAGATTCGAATAGTCCTGCTGTCGCAACGAGTCGAGCGCCCGCTCTATAAATCGCTCCTCGTTGTAGATTGGCATACCGATGGTAATCAACGGCTTGTTCTGTTTGGACTCGGGGGAAATGGCGAAACACCTTGTGCGAAACCTTGCACGCATTCTATTGTAAAATTACTGCTTCGTCTTATCTCTTCGACCAATGTCCAGATATACCGACTATCGCGAATAGTGTCTGTGAACCTGAAAGCGCGTGGCTAGCCATCACGAAGTTCCAGGCTACCGTCGGGAAGCAAAAGATAGCGGGTAGGTTCGAGTATGGGCTTGTCCGACACCCGGGGCATGACAACATCACCGCCGCCCCAGCGCGCTGCATATGCCGCCACCCTGCTGGACAGGCTACACCCACGAATAATAATCAACGGCCGCTTGCCGCTCCATAGCTTGGTGTTCTGCACGAGAAGATAGAACTGATATGCAAGCAATGGCGCACGCAGCAGACGAAGCGCCATGCTGCGGGTGTCGTCGAGCAGTTCACCGGGCTTCTCTTGGTTTCCGCAGGCAAACCAGATCGACCGCCGCAGGCTCTCATCGTTTCTCAAGCGCACATCGGGCAGAGTTGCGGCGCGCTGCGCCTCGCTACCGACGACGGAGATCACATGCCGCATATCAGGATCTGCTGTAGGTCAGCGCCGTGATTTGCTCGGAGATCAGGCCGATCAGGAAGACAATAACCGACGCACTGAGCAGCAACATGCTCATATTCGTGAACCGCCCCAAGGTCAAAAAGGTGTAGATATACCAACCCAAACCCGTCGCAAAGAAACCGGCGCTGATCGGCAGAAAGATCTTCAGCGGCGAATACAAGGTCGCGATCTTGAAAATGATGACCATGAAACGCACGCCGTCACGCAGTGGACGGATATGGCTTTTGCCAATGCGCTTCGCAACCGGAATCGATTCAAACCTGATCGGGTAGCCCGCTCGAAGGAACGCCATCGTAATTGTCGTCGGATAGGAAAAGCCATTAGGTAGCAGGTAGAGAAACTGCCGGAACAGCGTCGCCCTGACCACGCGAAAACCCGATGTCAGGTCCGGTATGCGGCGACCGGTCAGCCAGGATGCAACAACATTGTATATGCCATTTGCATAAAGTCGGCCGACGTTGGCGTGAGAACCGGAGTCGCGAGCACCGATCACCATATCGTAGCCTTGTTCGAGCTTCTCCAGCAGCGGCGCAAACTCAGCGGCACTATGCTGGCCATCACCATCCATGAACGCGATGATGTCTCCGGTTGCCGCGCGCGCCCCCGCTTTCACGGCAGCGCCATTGCCCAGGCTTTCCGGGTGTCGGACAACTGTGGCACCGGCTTCCTTCGCAACCGCACCGGTATCGTCGTCGGACCCATCGTCGACGACGATGATCTCGGCATCGGGATATGCCTCCCGGGCACCAGCAACGGCAACGCCGATGGCGCCTGCTTCATTCTTGGCGGGGATAACTATCGAAAAAGAACTCATTGGCGATACCAAAGCTAGGACGCGAACATTATCATGATACCTGCTGCCACCGCAGAACCGATAACGCCGGCGACGTTCGGACCCATGGCATGCATCAGCAGGATGTTATGCGGATTGGCTTCGAGCCCGACCTTGTTGGCCACGCGCGCAGCCATCGGTACAGCAGACACACCCGCGGCACCAATTAACGGATTGATCGGCTGCTTTGACATCTTGTTCATCAATTTACCCATGAGCAGACCGCTGGCGGTGCCGATCGCAAAAGCGACCATGCCGAGCACAAGAATGCCGAGCGTACTCACGACGAGGAATTGTTCGGCACTCAGTTTGGAGCCGACTGCAAGACCCAGGAAGATGGTGACGATGTTGATCAACGCATTCTGCGTCGTATTCGAGAGACGGTCGACCACGCCACATTCGCGCATCAGGTTGCCAAAAGCCAGCATGCCGAGCAGCGGTGCCGCCGTCGGTAATAACAGCCCAACCAACAGCAGCAGCACCAGGGGGAACATGATGCGTTCCGCCGTCGACACTTCGCGCAGCTGGACCATTTTTATCTCGCGTTCGGCCTTGGTCGTCAGTGCCTTCATGATTGGCGGCTGAATCAACGGCACGAGCGCCATATAAGAGTAGGCGGCCACGGCGATGGCCCCGAGCAGGTTGGGCGCGAGTTGCCCGGCAACATAGATCGCTGTCGGGCCATCAGCACCGCCAATGATGCCAATCGCCGCCGCCTCCCGCAGCGAGAAATCCATCCAGCCGAGCTCCGTCATGCCGAGCGCGCCGAGTAAGGTCGCAAAAATGCCAAACTGTGCGGCCGCGCCGAGGAACAGCGTCCGCGGGTTTGCGAGCAACGGTCCGAAATCCGTCAGCGCACCGACTCCCATAAAGATAATCAGGGGAAACGCACCGGACTTGATGCCGACTTCGTACGCCATGAACAACAAGCCGCCCGGCTCTGCGATCCCAGCGCCAGGGATATTACTGAGCAATCCACCAAAGCCAATCGTGACGAGCAGAAGAGGCTCGAACTTCTTGACGATGCCCAGGTAGAGCAAGCCGAGGCAGACGCCCAGCATGGCAAGTTGCCCACCGGAGATCTGGTAGATACCCGACCCCGTCCAGATTTGCTCAAGCATGTCCACGAGTCAGGTCGTCTCAGCCGATTGCCACAAGGGCATCGCCAACCTTGATCTTGTCGCCTTCGGCGACAAAGACGTCTGTCACCGTCCCCGATCTGGGTGCGACAACTGCGGTTTCCATTTTCATCGCTTCAACGACGAGCAATGGATCACCCTCTTTCACCGTCGCACCCCGCGCGACATGAACCTTGAAGATATTACCCGCGAGTACCGCGTTTACGGGCTCGCCACCTCCGGTCGGAGCAGCTTCAGCCGCGATCGGGGCCGCAGGCCCGCCAACAGATAGTTGGCCACTCTCCGCAACTTCGACGGTGAACTCCTTGCCGTTGACCCTGACGGAATAAACACCCGAGCCGCCGGTGGGCGCCGCTGGAGCCGAAGCAGCCGGTACCTCAGGCTCGCCTGTCGGTGCCGGCTCGAACGCGTGCGGGTTATCACGGTTCTCAAGGAACAACAGGCCTATTTGCGGGAAGAGCGCGTACGTGAGTACATCATCAACGACATCGTCGGCGAGTCGAATACCCTTTTCGCTCGCAATCCGCGTCAATTCGGCTGTCTGGTTTTCCAGTTCGGGCTCGAGCAAATCCGCCGGCCTGCAGGTTACAGGATCGGATCCTTCGAGCACTCGCTTCTGCAGCTCGACATTAACCGGTATCGCCGTCGCGCCATACTCGCCCTTGAGTACCCCAGAGGTCTCGTTGCTGATGACTTTGTAACGCTCTCCCTGCAGTACGTTGATGACCGCTTGCGTGCCCACAATCTGTGACGTTGGCGTCACCAACGGGATCATTCCAAGATCTTCGCGAACCCGGGGAATCTCCTCAAGCACCTCGTCGATTTTGTCGCTTGCACCCTGCTCGCGCAGCTGGCTCTCAAGGTTCGTCAGCATGCCACCAGGCACCTGCGCAATAAGGATGCGCGAGTCGACACCCTTGAGCGCGCCCTCGAATTTCGCGTACTTCTTGCGCACTTCGCGGAAGTAGGTCGCGACCTCCTCGAGCAGATTGATATCCAGGCCCGTGTCACGATCGGTTCCCTCAAGAATCGCAACGAGCGTTTCGGTCGGAGAGTGGCCGTAGGTCATGCTCATCGACGAGACAGCCGTATCGATATTGTCGATGCCCGCTTCGGCCGCCTTGACAAGGGTCGCGATGGACAAGCCCGTGGTCGCGTGGCAATGCATATGCACGGGAATCTCGACGGTTTCCTTCAAGCGACTGACAAGTTCATACGCCGTGTATGGACGCAACAAGCCGGCCATGTCCTTGATGCAAATCGAGTGCGATCCCATGTCTTCGAGGCGCTTGCCCATGTCGACCCACAGGTCGACCGTGTGCACATCGCTGACCGTATACGAAATGGTCCCCTGTGCATGCTTGCCAACCTCAAGTGTCGCCTTGATCGCTGTTTCGAGATTGCGCACATCGTTCATGGCGTCAAAAATACGAAACACATCGACGCCGTTGGTCGCACAGCGCTCAACGAACTTGCGAACGAGGTCATCCGCATAATGGCGGTAGCCGAGAATATTCTGACCGCGGAACAACATCTGCTGTGGCGTATTCGGCATCGCCGCCTTGAGGCGCCGGATGCGCTCCCATGGATCCTCGCCCAGGTAGCGAATACAGGCGTCGAATGTCGCGCCGCCCCATGATTCGATGGACCAGAAGCCAAGCTTGTCGAGTTTGCCCGCGATGGGGAGCATGTCGTCGATGCGCATGCGCGTCGCAAGCAGGCTTTGGTGCGCATCGCGCAACGCAAGTTCGGTAATCCCGAGAGGTTTCTTATTGCTCATATTTAGTACTTCTTGAAACTAAGAGTGGTTACGGCGGTGAATCGCAATCGCTGCAGTGATTGCCGCGACTTCTTCGTCGCTCGCACCCTCTTCAGCAGTCGGCGTCAAGTTCTTGATAATGCTTGCCATTCCGGTCATTGCCATGACCAGCAGCGTGAGGAATACGAAGACCGTCCCCATGCCGACAAGCATGAGTGTGGCGCCCTGCTCAAGAAGGGTAGCTTGCATTGCGATCTCGGTGAAAATTCAAGCGAGGATTATACTTAAAGATGCAGCTCGATAAACTCAGCGACAGCCCTGAGCATCTGAATACCTGATTTATAGTCTACAGCCCAATAAAGGTTATGGCGGCGCCGCAGGCAAAGACTGATGCTCCGGCGACAGCCTGCGCATATCGACCCGTCGTTGGCAGCTTCAGCTTCTCGAGCCCGATCGTTGTAGCCGCCACACAAGCCAGCATGGTCAAGACCGTGATTACACTGAAAACCACCGCAACGACAGCGATCAATCCTGTGCTCCGCTGTGCCGCGGGGTACATGAAGAGTGGGATCAATGCCTCGCAAGGCCCCAGGACGAAAATTATGAACATCGCCCACGGCGTGATTGAGCGTTTTGAAGCGACATCATGAACGTGTGAATGATCGGTGTGGTGGTCGTGCTCGTGGTCGTGCACCACATCCTGGTGAATATGAATGTGCGAATGCGTGCGCGAACGACCGGCCTGCTTCAGGCCCCAGGCGAAATACATCAGGCCAAAGGCCAGTAGCGCCCATCCGGCCAGGCTGCCACGAAGACCTTCGATTTCGACAACGGCAGCCAACTGAGCGCCAGCCACGATACCAGCGGTACCGATGACAACCGAGCTCAGGACGTGTCCCAGGCCACAGTACAGCGTAATGCGTAAGGTCTTCGCCAGACTCCAGGCGCGCGCTTTCCCCATCGCCGTGAAGACGAGGTAGTGATCCGGACCGAGGATGGTATGCATGAATGCCACCAATGCCGCAGTCGCCAGCAAGATCTGAGCGTCAGACATGCCCTTACATTACGCCCGACAGTGGCACCTTCCGATAGGTACTTTCCCTGTTCTCAGTGTTCCGCGCGCAGGGCGAGCCTGGCCTCCAGCTCCTCGATCCGGCGCTGCTGTTCCTGAACCACGCGAGTCAATGCGGCAACGATGTCCATGGTGCTCAATGACTCCCGATTACTCGTCGCCAGCAACGACGGAACGTCTTCAGCGATGAAGCCGATATAGTCTTCATCCTGCTCGGCCCTGTAGCGAAACGTCACGGGCTCCAGCTGCATGACCGCAGCCAGTGCGTCCGCCGCTGACAACTCAGCAATCTGCTCCTTGCTGTCACGAGACGAGCGATTTGTCCAGGCACCACCTGCCGTCACGTGCGCACCGCTCGCCATCTCCAGCGGATACTCCGGGCGCGATACAGCGAAACCCACATTGCCATCACGATCAATCGTAATACGATCGACAGAGCCCGCGCCGATGGTTAGCGTGCTGGCACGGTTGTGCATGATATAGCCGCTATCACCGGCACTTTGCGTGATGATCAGCCCGGCGACGTTGCTGTTCTGGTCATGTATCTGGATGCTGCCGTTCACTTCGAGGCGCTGCTCAGGATCGACAGTGCCTATGCCGACCTTATTCCCATCGTCGAAGATCTGGGAGTTTCCAAGCTCTCCATTCCGGCGTGCTTTGGCCAGGAAGTCGCGATCTACTCCAATCTCGGCGGTAACAGGGGCTGGCGCAGGTTCCGGCTCGGGCTCCGGCGCAAGCACTGATTCCGGTTCTGCCACAGGGACAGACTCGGGCTCAGGCGCAGGTACCGGTTCGGGTTCGGGTTCGGGTTCGGGTTCGGGTTCGGGTTTGGGTTTGGGTTTGGGTTCGGGTTCTGCGACAACATCCTGCACCGGCTCCTCTGCAACGACCGCTTCGACAGGGTCCGGCACAACGCGAGTCCAGTCAGCACTGATGAACCCGGTGGCATCACCCTCAAGTTGAACCTCGTGCCATCCCTCGATACTTCCGACCAGCGGCAAGGACCCGCCTTTCGGCAATTCCGCCACGACATCCGATGCCGTATCAGCCTCCAGCCGAATATTTACGCTGTTCTCGACCTTGTCTGCCGGAACAACCACGTCCGCCGACACAGCGCTCGACAGCAATAGCAGCAGTAGAAACATGTTTCTCATGGCCCGACCCCAGGGAATGTGAGCCTCGATACTAACACTGCCACTCACCCCGCGATCCGGGAAGAGTGTTGGGAAGTGGCGACAAATGGCACTACACTAGGGACAGCGATACTCGGGACGAGCATCTGGAAGTGCTCGACGAAGCTCGCGTACCAGAAGAATCGTAAGCGAGGCAGAAAACACAACCTTAGGATTTACTCACTACCAGAGGAACACTGAATGATGAAAATAACAAGAATACTCAGCGTTACGCTCACCCTGCTTGTCCTCGGCCAACCGGCGCTTGCCGACGAAGAAGCTACCGATGCGGGCCCGACACTTTATGAACGCATGGGCTCCTGGGAAGGCATCGACCAGATTGTTGCCGATACTCTCGCGTTGCATCTTGAGAACGAAGAGATCGTCGATATTCTCGACGGCATCGATCTCGATAAGCTGCACACGAATGTGACGGCTTTCTTTGCCATGGGCACCGGTGGACCGAACAAGTACGAAGGCCGCGACATGACGTCTTCCCACGCCGCTCTCGGCCTCACAGAAGCAGACTTCGATGCAGCAGTGAGCGATGTCCTCAAAGCCGTTCGCAAAAACGTCGAAGACGAATCGGTAGCAGAAGAAGTCAACGCTATCCTGCAGTCCCTGCGACCCGCCGTTATGGGAACGGCCGCACCAGCGGGCTAGTCAGCAGCCCTCTTTAAGCCGGTCTCGATCCAGCCGGCCGTGATCGGATGATAAGCACCGCGGGCTCGCTCAAACATTTCAA
>JAHEGH010000095.1 GCA_024639825.1 Gammaproteobacteria bacterium | reverse complement strand
GTTCCTCGACACTGAAGTCGAGCTGCGTCTGCGGATTGTTTGCCTGGGCAGACTGTTGCGATTCGAGCGTTTTCAGGTAGCGCCTGGCGCGCCGAATCACATCGCCCGGGACACCGGCCAATGACGCAACCTGCAGGCCATAACTCTGGTTTGCCGGCCCTGGCCTGACCGAGTGCAGGAAGACAAGCTGTCCATTGTGTTCGGTGGCATCGAGATGCACGTTGCCACAGGCAGGTATTTCCTGTGCGAGTGCCGTCAGCTCAAAGTAGTGCGTCGCGAACAGCGTGAATGCTTTGGTCTTCTCACCCATGTGATGTGCTGCGGCCCAGGCGAGCGACAGGCCGTCGAACGTGCTCGTGCCGCGCCCGATCTCATCCATCAGGACGAGGCTCTGCTCTGTGGCGTTATTGAGGATCGTCGCTGTCTCGGTCATCTCGACCATGAACGTCGAACGGCCACCCGCGAGGTCATCAGATGCGCCAATACGCGTGAAGATCCGGTCGATGGGTCCGACGCGCAGCTTGTCGGCAGGCACGAACGAGCCGATGTGGGCGAGGATGATGATCAGCGCTGTCTGCCGCATGTACGTCGATTTACCGCCCATGTTCGGGCCGGTGATCACCAGCAGGCGTTTCGCTTCGTCAAGCGCTACATCGTTGGCGATAAAAGGTGTCTCAATAACCTGCTCGACGACAAGGTGACGCCCACCTTCGATCTCTATACAGGGAGTACGGCTGATCTGCGGCTGCGTTAGCCGCAGTGTCTGGGCGCGCTCGGCGAAGCACGCGAGCACGTCGAGTTCGGCGAGGCCGCTCGCGCATAGCTGCAGTTCGCCGAGCACTTCATGCAGCAGGTCGAGCAATTGCTCGTACAGGAATTTCTCGCGGGTGAGGGCGCGTTCGCGGGCGCCTAGGACCTTGTCTTCGAATTCCTTCAGCTCGGGCGTGATGTAGCGCTCGGCCGCCTTGAGTGTTTGTCGACGTACGTACTCAACAGGCGCCTTGTCTGCCTGGGCCTTGCTGATCTCAATGTAGTAGCCGTGCACGCGGTTGTAGCCAAGCTTGAGTGTGGCGATGCCGGTGCGTTCTTTCTCACGCTGCTCGAGGTCGACGAGATACTGGTCGGCGTTCTCCGCTATGGAGCGCAGGTCGTCGAGTTCCTCGTCATAGCCAGGCGCGATAACGCCGCCATCGCGAATCAGCATGGGCGGGTTGTCGACTACGGCCTTGTTGAGCAGGTGATACTGCTGTCGATGTTCCCCGACCTGAGCGGCGAGGTCTGCGAGCAGCGGTGACTCGACGCTCGCCAGGTGCTGGCGCAATGCGGGCAGTCGGGACAGTGCTTCGCAGAGCTGTCTGAGATCACGCGGCCGCGCAGAGCGCAGTGCCACGCGCGACAGAATGCGTTCGACGTCACCGATGCCATGCAGCTGTTCCTGCAGGGCAGCTACTGCGCCACTGCTGAGCAGCACATCGATAACCTGGTAACGGGCACTTAATAGGCTGGTGTCGCGCAACGGCCTCTGAATCCAGCGGCGCAGCAGCCGGCTGCCCATGGCTGTCTGGCAGTGATCCATGACACCGGCCAGCGTGTGCTGGTGATGGCCGCTCAGAGATGCCTCGAGTTCGAGGTTGCGGCGCGTCGGGCCGTCCATGATCACAGCGTCGCTGCGAATCTCGGCACGAATCGACTGCAGGTGCGGCAGGGCTGCCTTCTGCGTATCCGTGACGTACTGCAGCAGGGCGCCTGCAGCCGCAACACCGTGCAGGAACTCGTCGCAGCCGAAACCGCTGAGGTCGCGCGTACCGAACTGATTGCACAGCAGCCGGGACGCGCTGTCGTGTTCGAAGTGCCAGGGCGGCCGCCGCGTGACGCGAACGTGCTCGCTGAATGCGCCATCGAGTGGTTCGTCTTCATCGACGATGAGTTCGGCCGGTCGCAGGCGTTCGATTTCTCCCTGGACCGCTTCGAGATCGGGTGCCTCGGTCAGGCGAAAGCGGCCAGCCGAGAGATCCATCCATGCGATGCCATAGGTGCCGCCGCTCTTGCACACCGCGGCCACAACATTGTCGCGCTCGGCCGAGAGCAGGGCCTCATCGGTCAGCGTGCCCGGCGTGACGATGCGCGTGACCTTGCGCTCGACCGGGCCCTTGCTGGTCGCCGGGTCGCCCACCTGCTCGCAGATTGCGACCGATTCCCCCTTGCGCACGAGCTTGGCGAGGTAGCCTTCCACGGCGTGGTAGGGCACCCCGGCCATCGGGATTGCGTTGCCACCGGACTTGCCCCGCGACGTGAGGGTAATATCCATGAGTGACGCTGCGCGTTTGGCATCGTCATAGAACAACTCGTAGAAGTCACCCATGCGATAGAACACGAGCATGTCCGGGTACTCGGCCTTGATGGCGAGGTACTGGCGCATCATGGGAGTGTGGACGGCGGAGACTTCGGTTTTCATCGACAACATTTATTATTATGGGCACGTGAAAATACTGCATGTCGAAACCGGGCGCCATTTTTTGGGCGGCCCGCAGCAGGTTATCTACCTGATCAACGCCTTACGTGAGCGTGGCCACGAGAGCATCCTGGTTTGTCCGCCCGATTCGGGCATCGATACGGTCGCGCGTGAAAATGGCATCCGCGTCCACAATCTCTTCTGCGCCGGCGACCTGGACCTGCCGTTTGCCTACCGTCTGTCGCAGTTCCTGAAGGAGCAAAAGCCGGATATTGTGCATTGCCACAGCCGCAGAGGCGCAGATATTCTTGGTGGCCTCGCGGCGAGCCTCGCGGCTATTCCGGCTGTCGTTTCAAGGCGAGTCGACAACACCGAGATGCGACTTATGGCCGCCATTCGCTATCGACCGTTCCGTAAAGTCATCGCGATTTCTGAGGCGATAGCCGAAGTTTTGCGGGACCGCGGTGTCGAGCAGGAACGCGTCGAGATTATTCGCAGCGCGGTCGATGTTGAGGCGTTTTCCGAGGCCGTTGATTGCGCCGCCGTACGTGCGGAGTTTGGTCTGTCCGAGGGCGACTTCGTGATCGCCGCAGCCGGCCAGCTTATTCCGCGCAAGGGACATCAGTTCCTGTTGCAGGCTGTCGCGGATCTCAAGGACCGGTACCCGCAGATTCGGCTGATCGTGTTCGGCGAGGGCTATCTGAATAATCAGCTGCGTGCGCAGGCCGCGTCACTGGGGTTGGGCAGGCTTGTGCAGTTCGTCGGATTTCGTGACGATCTGGACTCGTATGTCTCGTGCTTCGATCTGTTTGCGCACCCGGCGCTCGCCGAGGGCCTCGGCGTTGCCGCATTGAAAGCGGCTGCGGCCAGTGTGCCGGTTGTTGGCTTTGCCGCAGGCGGTATGGTCGAGGCAGTGGCGCACGGGCAAACAGGTTTGCTCGTCGCGCCCGAGGACAGCGATGCGCTGGGCGCCGCGATAGCGCGCTTCATCGATGCGCCCGCACTCGGGGCGAAATTCGGTAAGGCAGGCCGGGAACGGATGCACAACGAGTTTTCTATCGCTACGATGGCGGATAAACATGTGCGGTTGTACAAAAAATTGCTCACAGGAGAAGGCAAAAAATGACGACTAAGATTTCGCGCAGGGGTGTATTGCAGAGCAGCATGGCTGCCGCCCTCGTCTCGGCGGTTCCATCACTGTCCCTCGCTGAGTTCGCCGGGTACAAACCCGCGGTGTCGGGTCGACCGTCACCGCCACAATCCCAATACGGCAAAACGTCTACGGCAGAGGAAGTGACGGCGGGTATGAATCTCGCGGGCAAGACGGCGCTTGTCACAGGCTGTAATTCCGGGCTGGGCCTTGAAACAATGCGCGTGTTGGCGTTACGTGGCGCGCATGTCATCGGTGCGGCACGCACCGCAGAAAAGGCAAAAGAGGCCTGCGAGTCTGTCGAGGGTAAGACGACACCACTTGTTGTTGAGCTGACGGATCTGCCAGGCATCGTCGCTGCGGCTGGCCAGGTTGCCGCGATGGATATTCCGCTCGATATGCTGATTCTCAATGCCGGGATCATGGCGCTGCCGGAGCTGCGGCTTGCGAATGGCGTCGAGCTGCAGTTTGCGGTTAATCACGTTGGCCATTTCCTGCTGGCCAACCGGCTTCTTGAGCAGGTCATCGCAGCGGACGCCGGCCGAGTCGTCGTTGTCAGCAGTGGTGCCCACCGGTGGGCACCGGACGAAGGTATTCAGTTCGACAATCTGGACGGCGCGGATGGTTACGATCCGCGGCAGGCCTACGGCCAGTCCAAGGTTGCGAACGGCCTGTTCTCGCGGGAACTGGCGCGGCGTCTTGGCGCTACGAAGGCAACCTCGAACTCCCTGCATCCTGGTGTCATACCGACAAATCTCTCGCGGCACTTGCCCCCACGCGACATTGACACGAGCGACCCACGATACAAGACCATTCCGCAGGGCGCGGCGACCCAGTGCTACGTTGCGACCAGCCCTGATCTTGCGCGTGTGACCGGATACTATTTTTCTGACTGCAATCCGGCGGAGGCGAGCGACCATATGCAGGATGACGAGATGGCTGCCAGACTCTGGACGGTGTCCGAGGAACTCGTGGCTGATTACCTCTGATTTTCATGGCCGATTACGCATCACTGCAAAAACTGGCCGAAGCCGTCGTTGCCGATCTCACCGCGGCGCGGCGGGCGGTGTCTACGGCAGAATCCTGCACGGGCGGCTGGATCGCAAAAAGCATTACGGACGTGGCGGGCAGTTCGGCCGTTTTCGGCTATGGCGTAGTGAGTTATTCCAATGGCGCCAAGGAGTCGATCCTGGGTGTAAAAAATGGAACGCTCGAAACGCATGGTGCCGTCAGCAAGCCGGTGGTGGAAGAAATGGCAAAAGGCGTTTTGCGCCTCAGTGGCTCTGACATAGCGGTGGCCGTCAGTGGCGTGGCCGGTCCGGACGGTGGCACTGCAGACAAGCCGGTTGGCACCGTGTGGTTTGCCTGGGCCGTCCGCGACGGTGCCGAGGCGCTTGTCGATACCAGCTGCGAGCATTTTTCCGGCGACCGCGACCTGGTGCGCGAACTGACCGTGGCGCACGCCCTGCAGGGCGTGCTGGAGCGCATCGAATCATGAAGACGAAGCGCCTGTTCTTCGCGTTGTGGCCTGATCACCGCCAGCGCGACCGACTGCGCGATGTCGTCGGCTCTGTTGTGAAGACCGTCGAGGGCAGGGCTGTTGATCGGCGTAACTGGCATGTGACGCTGGCGTTTATCGGGCCCTTTCCCGAGAACCGGATTGCGTACCTGCTTGAGCGTGCAAAAGAGATCGAGGTCGATCCGTTCAGACTCAATTTCGACCGGCTTGAATACTGGCCCCGGCCGCGAGTCGCGAGCCTGAGCGCGGCCACCGTGCCGGAGGAACTGCAGGCGCTGGTCGACGCGTTGAACGCGGTGATCTCCGATCTTGGGCTCAAGCCAGAGGACCGGAACTACCGCCCGCACATCACCGTGGTGCGCAACGCGCGGCCCTTTGTGACCGAACGATTGACGCAAAGAGTCCAGACGGAGTGGTCGAGCTTTGAGCTCATGGAGTCGGTGTCCGGGCCCGGCGGAGTCAGCTACACCCCGC
The DNA here is from genome assembly GCA_024639825.1 of Gammaproteobacteria bacterium. Taxonomy (GTDB): domain Bacteria; phylum Pseudomonadota; class Gammaproteobacteria; order Steroidobacterales; family Woeseiaceae; genus UBA1847. The sequence goes on along the minus strand of JAHEGH010000095.1, from coordinate 3,017 downwards.
TTAAACAATAGCTTGGGCGCCTTTTCGAGAATCTGCAGAGATTGGCCGGATTTGAGCCTCCTGAAAGCTACTATTGACGCGGCTTCCATGAAATAATACTGTGCAAATCCACAGTATCTTTAACTACCGCCTTTCGGCGCCCAAAAACGGACCAGAATAATGGATGACAATCGCAAGAAAGCACTCGCGCAGGCATTAGGCCAGATCGAAAAACAGTTTGGAAAGGGCTCTGTGATGCGTATGGGGGACAGCCAGGCATCCAGGGATATCGAGGCTATCTCCACCGGTTCGATCGGCCTTGACGTCGCATTGGGTATCGGCGGATTGCCGAAAGGTCGTGTTGTCGAGATCTACGGCCCGGAATCGTCGGGTAAGACGACGCTGACGCTCCAGGTTATCGCTGAATCACAGAAACTCGGCGGCACGGCGGCCTTTGTCGATGCCGAGCACGCGCTCGACCCGGGTTATGCCGAAAAGCTCGGTGTTAACGTCGACGAATTGCTGGTTTCGCAGCCGGACACGGGCGAGCAGGCCCTCGAGATCACCGACATGCTGGTTCGCTCGGGCGCTGTCGACATTGTTGTCGTCGACTCCGTTGCAGCCCTTACCCCGAAGGCTGAGATCGAAGGTGAGATGGGCGATTCACACATGGGTTTGCAGGCACGCCTCATGTCGCAGGCGCTCAGGAAACTCACCGGTAACATCCAGCGTTCGAACACGATGGTGATCTTCATTAACCAGATTCGTATGAAGATTGGCGTCATGTTCGGTAGCCCGGAAACCACGACGGGCGGCAACGCACTCAAGTTCTACTCGTCGGTTCGACTCGACATTCGTCGCATCGGCGCTATCAAGAAGGGCGATGAAGTCATTGGCAACCAGACCCGCGTCAAGGTTGTGAAGAACAAGGTATCGCCGCCGTTCAAGCAGGCCGAGTTCGAGATTCTCTATGGCCACGGTATTTCGCGCATGGGCGAGATCATTGATCTTGGCGTTCAGCACGGCATCGTCGACAAGGCCGGTTCCTGGTACAGCTATGGTGACGATCGCATCGGCCAGGGTAAGGAAAATGTTCGCGAGTTCCTGAATAGTCATCCGGAAATGGCCGAGGAGATCGAAGGCCGGATTCGTTCGAAGCTGCTGCCGAGTAAGGCCGAGATCGCCGAAGCAGCGGCCGATGATGCCGCAGCCGCAGAGGCTGCCGAGGCCTAAGCTGCAACCGCTCCACGAAGAAATCAGCGATCTTCTTTCTCACAAAGAGGAAGAAGATCGTTTTGCTTCGCCCCTGGAAGCCCGCAAGAAGGCGATGGACTTCCTCGCCCGCCGCGAATATGGGCAGACCGAGCTCATCAGGAAGCTGGCCGACAAGGGTTTTGAGCGTGATATAGCGGCCCAGGCCGTCATCCAGCTCACCGAAGAAGGACTGCAGAGCGATCAGCGTTTTGCCGAGAGCTTCGTCCAGTCTCGCATTAACCAGGGAAAGGGGCCGGTCCGCATTCGCCTGGATCTCGGGCAACGCGATATCAGCGACTCGACGATCGAGCGCGCGATCGAGGAGGCGGACCCTGACTGGCGCGCGCTTGCCAGGGAGCAACGCCACAAGAAGTTCGGTCCGTCCGCGCCATCTGACTTCAAGGAAAAGGCACGCCAGATGCGGTTTCTTCAGTACCGCGGTTTCGAGCAAGACCATATTCAATCAGCGTTTTAGCCGTTACCATACGCCCCATGAAAACCATGACGAGCAACGAGCTCCGCCAGGCGTTCCTGGACTTTTTTAGCGAACACGGCCACGAAGTGGTCGCAAGCTCTCCCCTGGTGCCGGGCAATGACCCGACACTGCTGTTCACCAATGCCGGCATGGTGCAGTTCAAAGACGTTTTCCTGGGTGATGACAAGCGCAGCTACTCGACCGCCGCTTCATCCCAGCGGTGTGTCCGGGCCGGAGGCAAGCACAACGACCTCGAGAATGTCGGCTATACCGCGCGCCACCACACTTTTTTCGAGATGCTCGGCAACTTCAGCTTCGGCGATTACTTCAAACGCGAAGCCATCCAGTACGCCTGGGATTTCCTGACGGGCACGCTGGGCCTGCCCGAAGAACGCCTGTGGGTCACTGTCTTCGAAGAAGACGATGAGGCGGCCGACATCTGGCTCAAGGAAATGAAAATCGATCCGAAGCGTTTCACGCGTCTCGGGGCAAAAGACAATTTTTGGGCGATGGGCGACACCGGGCCATGCGGACCTTGCAGCGAGATCTTCTTCGACCATGGCGCAGACGTCCCGGGTGGGCCGCCAGGATCACCCGATGAAGATGGGGATCGTTACGTCGAGGTCTGGAACCTCGTCTTCATGCAATTCGACCGTTCGGCCGATGGCAAGATGACGCCCTTGCCGAAACCATCGGTCGACACCGGCATGGGGCTTGAGCGTATCGCGGCTGTCATGCAGCAGGTGCACAGCAACTACCAGATCGACCTCTTTGCGAACCTGATCCAGGCGACAGCCGATGTGTTGGGCGTCAAGAACGATGGTTCCAGTTCGCTCAACGTTATCGCGGATCACATCCGGGCCTGCTCCTTCCTGATCGTCGACGGTGTGTTGCCCGGCAACGAGGGCAGGGGCTATGTGTTGCGTCGCATCATTCGTCGCGCCATTCGCCACGGTAAAAAGCTCGGCACGGATGGACTGTTCTTCAACAAACTCGTTGCGCCACTGGTCGAGGAAATGGGCGACGCTTATCCCGAGCTCGTCAAGGCGCAGGCACACGTCGAAAAAGTGCTGGCGAAAGAAGAAAAACGTTTTGCCGAGACGCTCGATCAGGGCATGGAGATTCTCGAGGCTGCGATCGCCGATCTGGATGGCAGACAATTGCCAGGCGATGTCGTGTTCAAGCTCTACGACACGTATGGGTTCCCGGTGGACCTTACGGCAGACGTTGCCCGCGAACGTGAACTGACTATTGATCAGGCCGGCTTTGAGGCGGCGATGCAGGGTCAGCGTGACAAGGCCAAGGCCGC
>JAHEGH010000008.1 GCA_024639825.1 Gammaproteobacteria bacterium | reverse complement strand
TTTTGCACCAGGCCTCGAGCATCGCGACTGCGGTCTCCATGTGACCGTGTTTCTCCCAATCGGGGTCGAAGTGCGGTGACTTGTTGGGGACTTTGATGTACTCGGAAATCTCGGGAATGATTGAGTCATCCCACATTTTGCTGACGAAATCAGTGGCTTGTTTATTATCCATGTTGTTGTCTTATTTCTCTGTAAGGGATCGAATCAGGGTCTTGGTCATGCGCTCGGTCGTGATGAAGCGCCAGTTGTAGTCGTCGTGGTACTTGGCGAGCGGATTTGCCGCCATAATCTGTTCTGCATCCATGCCCTTGTCTAAAAGTGCTTTCACACTACTTGCGGCGTCCTTGAGCATAGCGAGATCCTGCTGAAGCTCGGCCCGCGTGCCGACGGGCCCGTGCCCTGATATGAATTTCGTCTCGTCATCCGACATGTCAATCAGCCGCTCCATTCCAGCTATAAAGCCGGCCACGTTGCCGCCGTTGTCGAGGTCGATATACGGGAAGATGCCACGGAACACGAGGTCCCCCGGTGCTATGACATTGGCCTCTCGGAACAGGATGGCGGCATCGCCGTCCGTGTGTGCTGAAGGAATATGGAAGACGTAGGCTTCCTGGCCATTAATATGGAACGTGACATTGTCCGAGAACGTGATGACGGGAAGGGCGCCCGGACCCGTGTTGAGTTCAGCGTCGTCCAGCATGCGTTTGCGGATGTTGTCGTGGGCAATGATGAGTGCGCCCGAGTCTGCCAGGGTCTGGTTCGCACCGACATGGTCGGCGTGAACGTGTGTATTGATGACGAAGTCCACCGGGCGGCCCGCAAGTGCCTCGGCCTTTTCGACAACGGCATCTCCGCGTTGGCGCAGCGAGTCGTCAATCATCACCACGTAATCATCGCCAACAAGCAGCCCGACACTGCCGATCGTGTGCAGCATGAAGATGCCTGGAGCGACTTCTGTGTGCTCGATCGGCTCAGGCGGCTCTTGCGCCAACGCTATTGGCGCGAGCAGGAACGTCAAAAGGGCAAACAGTCTCATCGCTGTCTCCGGAAACATGGGACAGCGATTGTAGCCCAATTTGCCCTATTGGCGGCCCGGGAACGAGAATTGCGCCTTTTCGCGGACGCCACCTGACGGCCAGCGCTGCGTAATTGTCTTGCGGCGCGTGTAGAAGCGGACGCTGTCCGGGCCGTAGGCGTACAAGTCGCCAAACAACGAACGTTTCCAGCCGCCGAAGCTGTGATAGGCGACCGGGACGGGCAGCGGTACGTTGATACCGACCATACCGACCTTGATGTTGTCCGCGAAGTAGCGAGCCGCTTCGCCGTCACGAGTAAAAATACAGGTGCCATTGCCGTACTCATGATTGTCGATGAGTTGCATGGCTTGCTCCTCGGACTCGGCGCGCACAACGCACAGAACCGGGCCAAATATTTCTTCCTGGTAGATGCGCATGTCAGCCGTCACGTTATCGAACAGGCAGGGGCCGAGGAAGAAGCCTTTCTCATGCCCGTCAACGACCAGGTCGCGTCCATCGGCAACCAGATCAGCGCCCTCTTCGACACCGAGGTCGACGTAGCCCTTCACTTTTTCGAAATGCGGTTCCGTGATGAGCGGACCCATGTGGTTCGAGACATCGGTGCCCGGGCCCACCTTGAGCTCATCGATTTCGGCTTTCAGCTTTGCCACTACTGTATCCGCGGTTTCTTCACCCACGCAGACAGCAACCGAAATCGCCATGCAGCGTTCGCCGCAGGAGCCGAATGCCGCGCCCATCAGGGCGCTGACAGCATTGTCGATATCCGCATCCGGCATCACTATTGCGTGGTTCTTGGCGCCGCCAAGTGCCTGCACGCGCTTGCCATTAGCCGTGCCGGTTGCATAGATGTACTCGGCGATCGGCGTTGAGCCAACAAAGCTGATGGCCTGTACGCGTTCATCGTTAAGTAAGGTATCGACAGCTTCCTTGTCGCCGTTGACCAGGTTGAAGACGCCATCGGGCAGACCGGCTTCCTTGAACAGGCGCGCAACGATCATGGGTGCGCCTGGATCCTTCTCCGATGGCTTCAGGACGAAAGTGTTGCCGCAGGCAATGGCCATCGGGTACATCCACATTGGCACCATGGCGGGGAAATTGAACGGCGTGATGCCGGCCACCACGCCCAGCGGCTGGAAGTCTGACCAGCTGTCGATCCCGGGCCCTACGTTGCGTGAATACTCACCTTTGAGTAGCTCGGGAATGCCGCAGGCGTAGTCGACCACCTCGACACCGCGACCAAACTCACCCATGGCATCGTCGAAGACCTTGCCATGCTCGTCGGTAATAGCCGCTGCAATTTCGTCTGCGTGTTCTTCAAGCAGCTGCTTGAATCTGAACATGATCCGTGCACGTTTCGCAGGCGGGGTGTCACGCCATGCCGGAAAGGCAGCTTCGGCCGCCGCAATCGCGTCCTCAACGGTGGCTTTCGATGCCATGGCGACGTGCCGCGCAAGTTCGCCAGTGGCGGGGTTGTAGACCGGCGCGGGTCGGTTATCGTCAGCGACGTCCACACCGTTGATGAAGTGTCCAATCATGTTGCTCATTCCAATGTATCCATTACGCGGCGGACGGCTTCAAATGACTGCGTCATTTCATCGGGGTCCGAATTGAGGAAAGGGGAGAACTGCAGTGTGTCCATGCCGGCACGGATGACGATATTCTCATCCCAGAAGCACTTCTTGTGCGCCTCGGCACCTCGCGCGCCAACCGCGCCATCACGTGGCGCCATCTCGATGGAGCCCATCAGGCCGAAGTTACGCACGTCAATAACGTGTTTGTGATCGGCGAAGGAGTGCAGCAGGTCCTCGAAATGCGGCTCGAGTGCCTGCGCCTGTTCGAACGTGCCTTCGTCGTCATACACATCCATCGTCGCGAGTCCTGCCGCGGCTGCGACGGGGTGGCCCGAGTAGGTGTAGCCGTGGAACAGTTCGATCATGTGCGCCGGACCCTGCATGAATGCATTGTAGATAGTGTCGCGTACGAGCACCGCACCCATCGGGATGACACCGTTGGTCAGGCCCTTGGCTGTCGTGATGATGTCCGGTGTGACGCCAAAGCGCTGTGCGCCGAATGCATGGCCAAGCCGTCCGAATGCGGCGATTACTTCGTCGAAGATCAGAAGGATACCGTGCTCATCACAGATCTCACGCAGCCGCTCAAGGTAGCCGGCGGGCGGGGGAATAACGCCCGCCGAACCGGTCACGGGTTCGACGATGACTGCGGCGATATTGCTGCCGTCATGCAGCGCACAGAGTCGTGCGAGATCGTCAGCCAGTTCAACGCCATGCATGGGAAGACCGCGTGAAAACGCATTGCGTTCTATGTCGAGCGTGTGGCGGAGATGATCGACGCCCGGAATCAGTGCTGCGCTGAAGACCTTGCGATTGGGAACGATGCCGCCGACGGACATGCCGCCAAAATTGACGCCGTGGTAACCCTTCTCGCGGCCAATGAGCCGCGTGCGGTTACCCTCGCCGCGGGCACGGTGATAGCCCAGCGCAATTTTCAGTGCGGTGTCGACCGATTCGGAGCCGGAGTTCGTGAAGAAGCAGTGATTTATGCCCTCGGGGGCCATGCTCGTGACGCGTTCGGCGAGTTGCAGTGCCTTGTCGTTCGTCACCTGGAAACCCATGCAGTAATCGAGCTTCGCAACCTGCTGTTGTACGGCCTCAACGATTTTCGGGTGGCAATGGCCGACACCGGAGGTCCACAGGCCGGAGAACGTGTCATACAGGCGGGTACCGTCATCGGTCGTGTACCAATGTCCAGATGCCCCTGAGATGACGCGAGGCTGCTTGTTGAAATCGCGGTTAGCCGTAAACGGCATCCAATAAGAATTTTCGACTGCGGCATTCATGAAGTGCGTCTCCGGGCTGGTCAAATGGACCGGAATGCAGTTTACGCCCGATGCCTGATGTTAAACAATCCGTTAGATGTAAATACTTAAGCTGTTGATTTGTTTGGGATCAGGCTTCAAAATGTTCAGTAAGATAAACACTTTGTGCAGGAGAAGTGTATGGACCAGGACATTGGCGCTCGTCTGCGCCGGATCCGGGAGCAACTGGGAATCTCGCAACGGCAACTCGCGCGCCAGTCCGGAGTGGCCAACGCCACGATCTCGCAGGTTGAAGCGGGCAAGATAAATCCGACGGTGAGCATGCTCAAGAAGGTCCTTGACGGAATTCCGATAAGTCTCGGTGCCTTTTTCGCGGACGACCAGGGGCCGCAGAAGCGACTGTTTTTTCGCTCTGGTGAGTTGATCGAGATTGCGGAAGGCGGCGTTTCGTATCGCCAGGTGGGTGCCAGCCTGGCGGATAAGTCCATTCAGCTTCTCAAAGAGTGCTATCAGCCGGGCGCCGGAACCGGTCGCCATGAACTCACGCACGAGGGCGAGGAATGCGGGATCATTCTGAGCGGTCGCCTGGAAGTGACCGTTGGCGATGAAGTGGCCGTGCTGGGGCAGGGCGACGCGTACTACTTCAAGAGCAGCGTGCCGCACCAGTTCCGGAATATCGGGAACGAGCCTTGCGAGCTGATATCCGCCTGCTCGCCACCGAGCTTCTAGCTACCACGAAATCGGTACGCTGTAGTGGCCAAATACGTGCAATCCTCGCTGGCAAACGAGCATCCATTGATGGCAAAGTAGCGCCCTCAGATTCATTCGGACACCACCATGAAGCCTTTTGGCACAGAATTTTGCGATCACATCGCGATCGCAACGTACGCCGATGGCGCTTGGAGCGCGCCGTCGATACAACCACTGGCACCGCTGCCCATGCACCCGGCAGCTCACATATTTCACTACGCGAGTACCTGCTTCGAGGGCTTCAAGGCCTACCGATGGAGTGATGGGAAAGGCCGCATTTTCCGTTTGCACGACCATGTGGCAAGAATGCAGCGCAGTGCCGCATCGCTGCGGTTGCCGATTCCGGATGCCGACATGCTGGCCGGGATGGTCATCGATGTCGTGCACCACAATCTTGCTGACATTCCGGAACCGCCGGCCTCGCTTTACCTGAGGCCCACGTTGATCGGCACGCTCGAAAACATCGGCGCGGCAGCCGCTCCATCATCCGAAGCGACGTTGTTCGTTCTGGCGTCGCCGGTTGGCGACTATTTCGCCGGCGGTGCTGCAGCACTGAAACTGCTGGTGGAGGATAAGAAGGCGCGCACGACGGAGCAGCTTGGCAGCACCAAGACAGGCGGCAACTACGCCGCTGCACTCGGCCCGACGCTGGATGCGAAAGAAAAATACGGCGTCGACCAGGTTCTGTTTTGCCCCCAGGGCGATGTTCAGGAAACCGGCGCGGCAAACTTCCTGTTAATCAGTGATGACGAGATCATTACCAAGTCGCTGGACTCGACCTTCCTGCACGGCATGACCCGCGATTCGATCCTGAAGCTCGGCGCGGAGCTTGGCTACACAATCTCCGAACGCCAGTTCACAGTCGATGAGCTTCTCGAGAAAGTGAAGACGTATGAGGCTTGTCTCTCGGGTACGGCGGCAACGCTGGCACCGGTTGGTGCGCTCGTTTACAACGGCAAGGAAATACCGGTCCGGGACGGACAGCCAGGGCCAAACCGGAAGAAACTCCAGACCGCTTTGCAAAACATTCAGTACGGACTCGAACCTGACACGCATGGCTGGTTAACCGAAGTCGGCTGATTCAACGTTCAGTAGCGAAAAAGGGCCCCGCGGAAAACATCCCCGAACACGCTGCGTGGATGGATGGAGGCGGTTCGGAGCAGGTAGCCGAATCCATAGCCGAGCTGGCAGATCGACGGAATTACGTGGCGACAACCAAACACGCGAGGCGTGTTCGGCTGCCTGCTCCGGGCCGTCTTCCCTTGCTTCGAGTCAGATGGCTTTCGAGAACCGGTGTTCGTTTTCCTCAAGATCGATGTACCGATCAAACGTCATCGCGATGTTGCGTAGCAACAAGCGGCCTTTCGGCGTAATGCCGATGCCCTCGTCACTGAGTTCGATGAGGTCATCGTCTTCCAGCACCTTGAGCTTCTTGATCTCTTCCGCGAAGTACTCGCGGAAGTCGACGTTGTGCCTGGCGCCGAAGTCATCGTATGACAGGCTGTCGTAGCACATAAGGTCCTGGATAACGGCCGCGCGCAACAGGTCGTCATCGTCAACCAGCAGGCCCTTCTTGATGGGCAACTCGCCCCGTTCGATGATCTCTTCGTATTCGATCGTCGAAACTGCATTCTGCGCGAACATGTTGCCGATACCGCCGATACCGCTGACGCCGAGTGAGACCAGGTCGCATTGACGGTGCGTCGAATAGCCCTGGAAGTTACGCTGCAGCGTGCCGTTTTCACGCGCCAGCACCAGCTCGTCGTCGGGTAACGCGAAGTGGTCCATGCCAATGTATATGTAGCCGGCGTCACATAGCTTGTCGATCGTATGATGCAAAAGATCCAGCTTCGTTTCCGGGGATGGAATATCGTCTGAATTAATCATGCGCTGGCCTTTGAACCGCTCTGGCAGATGCGCGTAGTTGTAAACGGCCAGTCGGTCGGGCTTCATGGCGATAGCGATGTCGAGCGTCTTGTCAAACGTCTCGACAGTTTGCAGCGGCAGGCCGTAAATCAGGTCGAACGAAATTGAACCGAAACCGGCTTCGCGCGCACTGTCGACCAGCGCCTGGACTTCTTCCGGTGACTGCGCCCGGTTGACGGCTTTTTGCACGGGCTCGTAAAAGTCCTGGATACCGAGGCTCAGGCGATTGAAGCCGAGGGCGCGTAGTTCACGAATACGTTCAGCGTCTACAGTGCGCGGATCTACCTCGATTGAAAACTCGTGGGCCTCGCTTTCGTCGAACGTAAAGGAATTGCGCAGATGATCCATGAGCGCACCGAGCTGCTCCTTATCGAGGTAGGTCGGTGTGCCGCCGCCAAAATGCAGCTGTTCGACTTTACGTTTGCGATCGAAAAGCTTGGACTGCATGTCAATTTCGCGATACAGCATCTCCATGTAACGGGAAACGCGATCTTCATTGCGAGTGACGATTTTGTTGCAGCCACAGTAGTAGCAAAGCGAATGGCAGAAGGGGATGTGGACGTATAGCGATAACGGCACATCGCTTTCATTGCTTTCCTTCGCCTTGGCTTCGTAATCAGCCTGGGTCAGCTCGTCATTGAATTGCAGTGCGGTCGGGTAAGACGTGTAGCGTGGGCCGCGGCCGCCATATCGGACGATGAGGTCCTGGTCGAAACAAACCTGCATCAGATTCTCCTTAATGCATGAACAAGGTACAGGGCGACGGTAAACAAGAGCATCGCAACGCCCTGGTGAGCCGCGCCGAGGACCACAGGTACTGCCAGAAGCAGTGTCGTGATGCCAAGCGCAAACTGCAAAACGGCCGTATGCAACAGCGCGTTAACCGCGGTTCGTGCGCGTGCCGGCAAGTCGGCTTTGCGCGCCCTGAACCAGAAGACGACGATGAGTACAAACGTCGTAGTCGCCAGCCAGCGATGGTCGAACTGTACGGTCGCCATATTATCGAAAAAATTGCGCCAGTACGGCTCCAGCGCCATGAGGCCGGGCGGGAACCAGTAGTCGCCCATCATTGGAAACGTGTTGTAGATCTTGCCGGCCCTGAGGCCCGCGACGAAACCGCCCGATATGATAGTGACAGATATTAGCGTGGCAAGCGCGAGCGTCTTCCCATACCAGGGATGTTTTCCGGCGTTCCCGGAGTGTGGAAACAGGAGCGACATCGCGACCCAGAACATGTAGGCGTAGATGGTAAAAGCCGCTACCAGGTGCGCTGTAAGGCGATACTGGCTGACGCGCGGTACATCGACGAGTCCGCTCTTGACCATGTACCAACCAAGCAGTCCCTGCATGCCGCCGAGGATGAACATGAGCAGGTACTTGGCCCACTCGTTGCGCTGGATATATCCACGGGCGAAGAAGTAAACGAACGGCACGAAAAAGACGATGCCAATCAGGCGGCCGAGCAGCCGGTGCAGATACTCAAGCCAGAAGATGCCCTTGAACTCGTCAACACCAAAACTGTAGTTTACTTTTTGAAATTCAGGGCTCTGCTGATACATCTCAAAAACACGCTGCCATTCGGCATCGCCCATGGGCGGCAGGATCCCCATCAAGGGCTGCCAGTTCACCATGGACAGGCCGGAGCCAGTCAGCCGCGTGAAACCGCCGAGGACCACCATGATAAAAACGAGGCCGCAGCAGAGCAGCAGCCAGTAGGCGACGGTGCGGTTTTGTGCCTGCCGTTCCAAATCAATATTCATTTACAGTAGCGCCTGTCGGTTCCTGCACAATGCATGTAAACGCAGCAGGCCGAGTAGCAGGATGGCGGCCAGCAGGTGATGGGCGACGGCGATACCGATCGGAAGATCCGAGACAATCGCGGCAGCGCCAACGGAAAATTCGAGCGCAGCAACTGCGATGACGAAGACCGCCGTCATGCCCATGCGGCCTGCCAGGGCAAAGCCACCGGCAATCAATGCAGTCAGGAGCGTTACCGCTGCTACAAGTCGATGCAACTTGTGAATATCAGCGCGCTCGGCACCACCCAGTGCAATACCCGTTGGTCCGAGTTCATGCTGGCGAGACAGGTCGAACGCCGTTGCCAGGTCGCTGCCCGGCAACCAGGATCCGTGGCAATCGGGAAGGGATGTACAGGCGGTAGCGGCAAAGTTGGCGCTGGTCAGTCCGCCAAGCGCTATCTGGATACACAGCAGCACGAGCGCCGCCACCACCCAGCGACGCACTCTGTACGAGGCATTCGCATGGGGTCGGGCACGGCGAAAAATCATCCAGCCGAGCAAACCGACCAATGCAAATTCACCGCCCAGGTTACTCATAACCACGGCAGGGCTATGCAGTTCATTAGAATAGATTCCCTGCCAGACCAGGAATACGGCCAGGCCGAGCAACACCAGTGACAAGAGACGATCGCGTTGCTGGCGCAGTGAGATCACGGTCGTTGCGAGCATTAGCAGCAGCAAGCCGCCGGCAACCAGGCGTTCAATCGTGCCTCCAAAGGCTCGCGTTTCGTCTCCGATGTCACCGATAAGACCGTAGCACGCCGGCCAGTCGGCGCAGCCGATGCCGGCGCTTTCCAGCCGCGTATAGGTACTGACAGACATCAGTGCCAGGACAAGTAACAGGGAGATGATGGCGAGCGCTCGCATCGGACGGATCTTCTTGCGTCAGGAAGATTCTCGCCTGAGCCGCACACGAGCAGTGGCTTTCCTGGCGATTTCTTCGACTTTTGACTGAATTCTCATGGATTGGCAGCTTACCCGATTTTTTCCGTCCGAAAAGCACCGTATATCCTAGAGACTACTAGGTAATTTCCCCAGTCGCGGGGAGCGGGTTCCTATCGGACACGGCCACCGGTGTTGCGGCATAATCAGATTTATGAACATAAACCGCTGTTTCAACATCATGGATTTCCGGCGTATTGCGAAACGTAAGCTGCCGGCACCGGTATTTCACTATCTGGACGGTGGCGCTGACGACGAATGGTCCCTGCGCCGCAATACGGAGGCCTTTAACGACTACGAACTGCAGCCAGCGCACCTCTCGAATGTCAGCAATATTCAAATGCAAACGACGTTATTCGGGAAACAGATCGACTGGCCCGTGATGATCGCGCCGACCGGCGCATCCAGGTTGTTCAACGCGGGAGGGGAACCCGCCGTTGTGAGGGCCGCCGAAAAATTTGGTATGCCGTACAGCCTGTCCACGGTCGGCACGACGACTATCGAAGACGTCGGCGTGATCGGTGACCACCCCAAGGTTTTCCAGATATACGTGTTCAGGGATCGCGAGATGACCCGCGCGTTCATCGAGCGCTGCAAGGCGAGCCAATACACAGCACTGTGCCTGACGGTCGATACGCCGGTTGCCGGGAATCGTGAGCGCGACTACGTCTACGGCATGATGGCGACCGCGAGGCCGGCGCTTGCCAGCGTTCCGAGCATGCTGCGCCACCCGGGCTGGCTCTACCGGGCGGTTATCCGCAAGGACATGGAGCTCGTCAATATTACCCAGGGCGAGAATGTTCAGAAATTTACCGACTCCAATGTTATGGAGTTCATTGACAGCCAGTTTGACCGCTCGCTGACCTGGAAGGATGTCGAGTGGCTCGCTGCGGAATGGGGCGGCCCGCTGGTTATCAAGGGTGTGCAGACGGTCGAGGACTGTCGTAAAGCGGCTGACTCAGGGGCTACAGCGGTCATGCTCTCGAATCATGGCGGACGCCAGCTCGAAGGATCGCCAGCCCCGGTGGACTGCATTCCGGCTGTCGCCGACGCATTGCGCGACCGACTGGAAATCATCTGCGATGGCGGCGTCCGGCGTGGTACGCATATCGTCAAGGCGCTCGCGCTCGGTGCGAATGCGTGCAGTATTGGTCGTGGTTACCTGTACCCGCTCGCGGCCGGTGGCCAGGCGGGTGTGGAACGCGGTCTGGACTTATTGCAGGCCGAAGTGAAGCGGGCGCTGGCACTTGTCGGTTGTGATTCAGTCGAGAAGCTCGATGGCCGTTACGTCAAGAAACGGGCCTGATCCTAAGCAGACTGCGCAATCCCGGACAATTTCACGATCAGATTCACATTTGCGCCAAAATCGGGCCGCACCAGGATTTTCCCGCAAACCCCTTTAATCACGGGATTATCAGAGCGGGATTACCAACTTATTGCCGTTTTCCGGGTACTTGGGGGAGGCAAATCCACTAAATTTGCTAGTAACATCGGGGCTGCCGTCGCAATACGGACGGCGAAAGGAAACGTCGTAAGTACGGCATTGTTTGTGTAAGAGGTAGTTATGTCTGGCGAAAGAGTTCAAGGAACCGTTAAGTGGTTCAACGATGACAAGGGATTTGGTTTCATCGAGCGCGAAGGCGGTCAGGATGTATTCGTACATCACACCGCAATCCAGATGGAAGGATTCAAAACCCTGAAAGAAGGACAGAAGGTCACCATGGAAGTGACCCAGGGGCAGAAAGGTCCGCAGGCCGAAAACGTTATGGCGGATTAGTCCGTTCTGTTGCAGCACTACTCCATAACAAAAAACAAATAGCGATCCGGAACGAATCCGGTCGCGGGATGTGGCTGTAATGCCGGGCGTCGAGGCAGACCTGCCGACGCACAAGGGGGCGACACGGAAGTGTTGCGAGGTATGTGTGCGGGCATAAATTTCCTTTTTTGCTTTAACCGATACCTGAAACCATAAGAAGCGCCCTTTGTGAAACTGAGAATCCACGACAATTCCATAGGACTCCGCCTGATGCGTGGGGAGGTGGACGCATTGCGGGAAAAAGGGCTCATCACCGCGAGTACCCAATTCCCTGGTGGTCGGACGTTTCGTTATTCTCTTGAAAGCAGCCCGGCGAGCGTCAACCCGGCCGCATTCTTCTCCGAAAGCGAGATCATCGTCCGCCTTCCGGAGACCGCTGTGCTCGCCTGGGCAACAAGCGACCAGCTCTCGATTGACGGTGAACAGGTCCTGGTCGACGGGGAGAAGCTGAAGATTCTTGTCGAAAAGGATTTCGTCTGCCTGGAAGCCGATAAGGCGAGCGGCTGAATTGGCCCGTTACGCCTGTTTCGAGCCGCGCAGCATCCGCTTCCTCGAGGAGCTCAAAGCCAATAACAATCGCGAGTGGTTCAAGGAACACAAGCGTCGTTACGAAGACGACGTTCTCGATGTAGCCCTGCGATTTATCATCTCGATGCAGGAACCGCTGGCCGAGTTTGCGCCCCGCTTCACGGCAGTACCCACGCGTGTTGGCGGCTCGCTGATGCGCGTTTATCGTGACACGCGTTTCTCGAAGAACAAGCTGCCCTACAAGACTAACATTGGTATCCAGTTTCGCCATGAGCAGGCGAAAGACGTGCACTCGCCGGGGTATTACGTACATATCGACCCGGACGAAGTATTTCTCGGCGCCGGCATGTGGCGGCCGGACGCAGACCCCTTGCGTGGCATTCGCGAGCGCATCGCCGCGAAACCGCTGGAGTGGCAACGCGCTGTGGGCGATCGCTCTTTCAGCCGCCATTTCTCACTGGGTGGGGAACAGCTGACGAGGCCGCCACGCGGGTTCGACAGGGATCATGATTGCATCGACGATATCAAGCGCAAGAGTTTTATCGCGGTCCGCTCACTCGAACTCGAGGATTGCCTGAAACCGCAGTTTCAAAAGACCGTCGAGTCATCGTTCAAGTCCGCCGAACCCTTCATGCGCTTCCTGTGCAAGGCGGTAGGCGTCAGGTTTTGAGCGTTTTCCTGATTTCGTGCAGCAGGGTTTCCGGGTCGGGCCGATCTGAAATATGCTTCGATAACTCGGTGTAACGAATGATACCGGCCGCATCGACCACCATCGCCGTAGGCCATACCGTGTCCGCGCCGTATTCCTTGTCATAGTCGCTGGGTACGCCGCCCTTTTGTAACAGACCGAGTTGCTTTGTCACGGCCAGTTGATCGTCCAGCCAGAAATCGAATTCGACCTTGAAGAACTCCGCAACACGTCGCGTCGTTTCGAGCGGCTTGGGCGTGATCAGGATGAGTCTTGCGCCCAGATCCACGATGTCGCGATAGTGTTGCGTCAGGTTACTGACCTGGCGGCTGCAAAAAGGACACCAGTTACCCCGAACGAACAACAACACCGCTGGTGAGCCGTGTAATTCAATCGAGCGCACAGGGTCACCCTGTTCATCGGCAGCCCGAAAGTCCGGCAGGGGCGAGCCGGGATTCAGTTGCGGCGGCGTGGCGCGCAGGCCGCGCTGCGTAATCCAAAGCCAGGCGCCAACGGCGAGCACGGCGATAATGATTAGTGAAATCAAAAATGTGGAAGACATGCGACCAGTATTACTGAGTGCACGGCATGGACACAAGGCGGTAATTATGGATACTGGCAAGCTCTCCTGTTTCACCCACAAAAGTTCCGAAGAAATGCCTGCAAACCCTGTCCTGTGGAAGCCCGGTAAGGACCGAGTACAAGCAACCAGCATGTATCGTTTCATGCAGGTAACCGGGCACGATGACTACGAATCGCTGTACGACTGGTCGATCAGCGATTCGCCAGCATTCTGGGAAGCGCTCTGCGAGTTTTGTGACATTCGCTTCGACAAGGTAGCGGAGAAAACGCTGGCGCGGCCGGGCAACATCATGGACGCCGGTTGGTTCACCGGCAGTCAGTTGAACTACGCAGCCCACCTGCTGCGCCACGAGGGGGACGAGCCTGCTCTCGTTTTCTTTGGCGAGAACGGTGCACGGCGCGAACTGAGCAGGGACCAATTGCGTGGGGAGGTTGCCGCGATTGCGGCAGGACTGAGAGAGGCCGGCGTCGGCGCAGGGGATCGTGTTGGCGGCTATCTGCCTAATTGCCCCGAGGCGATCATAGCGATGCTCGCAACGACGAGCATCGGGGCAATCTGGTCGTCCTGCTCGCCGGACTTCGGTATCAATGGCGTCGTCGATCGCTTTGGCCAGATCGAACCCAAAGTACTGTTCGCGGCGAACGGCTACTACTACAACGGCAAGACCTGCGACACCCGGTCCACTGCAGAAGGCATAGTCGCTGCGGTCGGCAGCATCCGCCGCACCGTCATAATCCCGTTTGCCGGAGACGTGCCGGTCGATACGGCGCTCGATAGTGCAATTAGCTGGACGGCTTTCCGGCGTGAGGGAGAACCGCTCTCATTTGCCCCTGTGGCGTTTAACCACCCGCTCTACATCATGTATTCGTCAGGGACGACCGGCGTGCCGAAGTGCATCGTGCACGGTCATGGTGGAACGTTGCTGCAGCACCTTAAGGAACATGTGCTGCATACCGACATTGGCGCCGCCGATCGCCTGTTCTACTTCACTACCTGCGGCTGGATGATGTGGAACTGGCTGGTTAGCGGCCTGGCCACCGGGGCCACGCTGGTCTTGTTCGATGGCTCCCCGTTCTTCAATGACGGGCGGATCCTGTGGCAAATGGCCGAGGCTGAAAACGTGAGCGTTTTTGGCACCAGCGCCAAGTACATCTCGGCACTCGAAAAGGCGGGCGTGCGGCCAAAAGATGAATTTTCCTTGCCCAACCTGCGCGCCATCCTGTCGACAGGTTCGCCGCTTTCACCCGAGAGTTTCGACTACGTTTACGATGCAATCGGTGACGATATCCAGCTGGCGTCGATATCGGGTGGTACTGATATTTTGAGCTGTTTTGTACTGGGCAACCCGGTCCTGCCCGTGCGCCGTGGGGAGCTGCAGTGCCGTGGCCTCGGCATGGCCGTAGAAATATGGAATGACGATGGACAAGCGGTTATCGGCGAACACGGTGAACTGGTTTGCACCCAGGCGTTTCCTTCCGCACCTGTTGGCTTCTGGAACGATGCGGATGGCTCCCGCTATAAGGCGGCGTATTTCGAGCGCTTCGCGGGCATTTGGGCACACGGTGATTTTGCGGAAATGACGGAGAGCGGTGGCATGATCATTCATGGCCGCTCTGACGCGGTCCTCAATCCCGGGGGTGTACGTATTGGGACCGCAGAAATTTACAGGCAGGTAGAGAAGCTCGACGAGATCGTAGAGAGCATCGCGGTCGGCCAGAACTGGAAGGACGATGTGCGTGTTGTCCTGTTCGTTATCCTGCGCGACGGTGTGGAACTCGACGACGACCTGCAACAACGCATCCGGACTGTCATCCGGCAGAACACAACGCCACGCCACGTACCGGCAAAGATAGTAGCCGTGCCCGAAATACCGCGAACAAAGAGCGGCAAGATCGTCGAACTGGCTGTGCGCTCGGTCGTGCACGGTGATGCTGTCAAGAACACCGAAGCGCTCGCCAATCCTGAAGCGCTGGCGCACTTTGCGAACATTGATGAACTACAGACTGACTAGAGAGGGACCTGGTGACCATGCAGGGAGTTGAAGTCATGCGCGGGCAGGTCCTGCCCGAGTGGATCGACATTAACGATCACATGAACGTTGCTTACTATCTGCTTGCCTTTGACCAGGCGGTTGACGTGCTCTGGGGCCAGTTCGGACTGAACGAGGAATATGTGAGGGTACACAGCAGTTCGACAATTGCGGTCGAGTCCCATGTGACGTGGCAACGTGAAATCCTTGAAGGCGCGCAATACGTTGTAACGGCGCAGATTCTCGCGTTCGACGATAAGCGCATTCACCAGTTCCAGCGTATGTACCATGCCGAGGAGGGATTTCTCGCGGCAACCTGTGAGTGGATGAATCTGCACTTCGATACGAACATTCGCCGCGTCGCCCCGTGGCCCGACGAAATTCGTGCGTGCATCGCCAAATTCGCCGACAATCAGGGCGTGCATCCCTGGCCCGACGAAGCGGGGCGGCGGATGCATATCAAGCAACCGCTATTCAGTATTAAACCGGACGCATCATGAAAGGAAAATTCCTGCTTGCCATCGATCAGGGCACCAGCAGCAGCCGCACTGTCATCTACAATCACGACGCACGCGTCGTGGCAAGCGCGCAGCAGGAGTTTCCACAAATCTACCCGCAGCCGGGCTGGGTCGAACACGATCCGGAAGCGATCTGGGACTCCGTCACCTCGGTAACACGCGATGCGCTGAACAAGGCTGGCGCTGTCGCCGCTGATATCTCCGCGATCGGCATTACCAACCAGCGCGAGACAACCCTGATTTGGGATCGCGACACCGGCGAGTGCGTATACAACGCCATCGTTTGGCAAGACCGAAGGACAGCTGCGTATTGCCAGGCCCTGAAGGATGATGGCCTTGAGGCGACGGTCAGCAACAAGACCGGTTTGCGCCTGGATCCCTATTTCTCCGGCAGCAAGATCGCCTGGATTCTCGACAATATTGCCGGCGTTCGCCAAAAGGCCGAAGCAGGCAAGCTTGCATTCGGCACGATCGACAGCTTCCTGCTGTGGCGCCTAACCGGCGGCAGGGTTCATGCCACGGATGCGACCAACGCATCACGCACGCTGTTGTTCAATATTCATTCACAGGAATGGGATGAGGAACTGCTCGCGATGTTTGCGATTCCTCGTGAACTATTGCCCGAAGTGCGTGACTGCGCTGCGGACTTCGGCTGGGCTACCGACGACAGTGTTGGTGGTGACGTACCGGTTTGCGGCATAGCTGGCGACCAGCAGGCCGCCCTCATTGGGCAGGCCGGGTTTGAACCGGGCATGACCAAGAGCACTTACGGCACCGGCTGTTTTGTTATTGCAAATACAGGCGGCAACGCGCTGCACTCCGAGAATCAGCTGCTCACGACGATCGCGATGCGCATCAATGGCGAAGTGACCTACGGCCTTGAAGGCAGTGTGTTTGTGGCGGGCTCGGCCATGCAATGGCTACGTGATGAACTGCGCGTTATCCACTCGGCGTCGGAGTCCGAGGTCATTGCCCGTGCGACGGGCGTCGTCGACGATGTCTATGTCGTGCCCGCCTTCGCGGGCTTGGGTGCACCTTACTGGGACCCCGACGCTCGCGGCGCAATACTCGGGCTGACGCGCGGCAGCAGCCGCGATGATATTGTCACGGCGACGCTGCAATCGGTCGCCTATCAGACTTGTGATCTCATTGCCGCAATGTCGGAGGATGGCATCAAACCGAGCGTCATCCGCGTCGATGGTGGCATGGTAGCCAACGACTGGTTTCTTCAGTTTCTTTCGGATGTTCTCAATATCCCGGTGGAGCGCCCCGAGAATGTCGAATCGACGGTGCTGGGTGCCGCGTACCTCGCAGGCTACCAGGCGGGCGTCGTCAGCTCACCGGATGCCATTGGCGAATTGTGGAAACGCGACGCATTGTTCGAGCCCGAAATGAAAGCTGATCGGCGCGAGCGACTTCTCGCCGGCTGGAACGATGCGGTTCGCCGCGTTCGGTCGGGCAACTAAAATGCTGCGGGCACGGCAGAAAATAGGCAAGTACCGGATTCTCGGCCGTATCGCGTCCGGGCCACTGGCTGATGTGTATCGCGCCTACGATACGATCCAGAAAATCAAGGTTGCGCTCAAGATTCCGAAACAGGACGAGAATACCGGCCACGAGGAATTCCTGCATGAAGTGCGGGTGGCGACCAAGTTGCAGCATCCGAATATTCTGTCAGTGCTCAACGCGAGCTATATCGATGAGCGCTTTGTTATTGCCATGGAACTCGGCGATGAGTCGCTTGCGGATCGCATTGAACGACGCACCTCGACGACGGCAAAACTGGATCTGGCCGGGCAGGGCCTGGCGGCCCTCGCACACGCCCATGAGCACAAAATTATTCACTGCGACATCAAGCCCGAAAACTTCATTCTGTTCCCTGGCAATTGCCTGAAGCTCGCAGACTTCGGTTTTGCCAAGCTGAGTCTCCGTACTTTGAAAGCGTCAGGGTCGGGGACGATAGACTACATCGCGCCGGAACAAGCGATGGGCAGGCCCAAGTTTCAGTCTGATGTGTTCTCGATGGGTTTGGTCTTGTACCGCATGATTTCCGGAAAATTGCCGGAGTGGCCCTTCACGTGGCCGCTGCCGGGGCATGAGACGCTCAAGGCGCGGGTCAGGCCCGAGTTGATTGAGGTACTTAGGAAATCCATCCAACTCGATCCGGCGAAGCGCTATCGCACAGCCGTTCAGATGTACGCCGACTTCGAGCGTATCGACAGCCATGCGCGCAAACAGAAGAAGCCGAAAGCAAAAAATGGTACAGGGCGAAGTGCGTCCTGGCGTCAGATGCAGTGGCGCGAGTTCCAGCGGCAGTTCAAACAACAGCTGGATACCCGGCATCACTGCCGAAGCTGCGAGGGCCCCGTTTCCCAAAGCATGCAGGCCTGCCCCTGGTGCGGGTTTGACAATCCGGCGCGCGGCGCCGAGACATCGATGCCGGCGCATTGCCCACGATGTGAGCGCGGTGTGAAGAATGACTGGGATTACTGTGCCTGGTGTTATGGTCCGGGCTTCGTCGAGGAGGCCACGCGTCACTATCCCGACAAACGCTATACGGCAAAATGCGCGAACTCACGGTGCCGTGGTCCGCTGATGCCATTCATGCGTTATTGTCCTCACTGTCGCACGAAAGTCCGGCGCCCATGGAAACTCAAGGGTAGCCGCCACAGCTGCCGGGCCTGCGACTGGGGCATTGCGCATGAATTCTGGAATTTCTGTGCCTGGTGCCGGGAACCGGTGAGACGCGAATGATGGATGATGAAGCGACGGAACAAACCGACATTCTGGTGCTTAACGGCGCTTTTGAGCTGGACCAGATCGAGGTCGATGTTGCCGGAGGTTCGGCAGTAGCCCTCAGCCAGAGGGACCCCGGGAAGCAATCCGAAAACGAAGATACTGTGGCGGTCATACCGTATGGTCCTGGCGCGGCCGTGCTGGTTGTGGCTGACGGGGCAGGCGGGCTGCCCGCCGGCAAGCGCGCATCGCTGACTGCGGTCACTACCTTGGCCGCGTCGTTACAAACCGCCATGGACAAGACCATGTTGTTGCGTACGGCGATACTCAACGGGATCGAGGCGGCTAATGAAGCGGTGCTGGCGCTCGCCAACGGCAGTGCGTCTACGATGACGGTTATCACGATCGAAGGCCTGGTCGCCCGTTCGTACCAGATTGGCGACTCCGAAGCACTGGTCGTCGGCCAGCGCGGACTCATCAAATTACAGACGACGGCGCACTCGCCAACCGGGTTTGCAGTCGAGGCTGGGTTTCTCGATGAACGTGAGGCGCTACATCACGAAGATCGCCACCTCGTTTCCAATTTTCTCGGTACCAGCGACATGCGTATCGACGTAGGCGCGGGCGTAGAGCTGCGTCCACGTGATACGGTGCTTGTGGCCAGTGACGGACTGACGGACAACGTTCACCTGGACGAAATTGTCGAACAGGTTCGCACCGGTGGCCTGGTGGAGAGCGCAGCAGCCGTTGTTAAACTGGCGGAGGAACGTATGTCAGGCGTCGTATCCGGCCAGCCCAGCAAACCCGATGATTTGTCGCTGATCCTGTTCCGGAAGCCGGGTCGCGCGCGTATTATCGATGGATGATGTCATTCGGCGGGAACTCGCCGCCTGGTTTGGGTTCCAAGCCTAGGATTCGGGAGAGAATATTATGAAATCACAGACCCGGAACAACCCAAGGCTCGCAACAGCGATTCGTGCCTGTATAGCGGTTGCCTGCGCTGGGTTCCTGGTTACGGGCTGCGCTGTGGGTGTAAGCGGCGGTAGCTCGGGCGGCGGCTCGTCCGGCGGCGTCCAACTGCCAGGCGGCGGTTCGTCCGGCGGCGGCTCGTCCGGCGGTGGTGAGTCAGGTGGTTCTTCAGGGGGGTCATCGGGTGGTGGCATGCCTGGTGGCATGTCGGGCGGTTCGTCCGGCGGCTCCACGGGTGGTTCATCAGGTGGCTCAATGGGTGGTTCATCCGGCGGGTCCTCCGGCGGGTCCTCTGGCGGCTCCATGGGTGGTTCGTCTGGCGGCTCCATGGGCGGCTCAATGGGCGGCCAGGATATGGAAGGCGTAAGCACCGGAGGCGGTGCTGGCGGTGCTGGTGGTGCTGGCGCGATGGGTCAGGATTGTAACGACGGCGGTATCTCCGGCGGTGGTATCGGTGGAGGTATGGGCTGCGAAGATAGCGATGCCAGCGGCGGCGGCGCCGGCGGCGCAGGCGATGTCGGTCAATTTCCGGGTGGTGACGCGGAAAAGGCCGAGCAGCTTGGCGAAGAGCTGGATAAATCGCTCGGCGACTTCGATGAGTCTCTCGGTGAAGAACAACGCGAGATCGCGTCTGCGTCACGCAATACAGAAGGCTTCGATACCGGTACCGGTGGCAACCGGGGTGGTTCGATCAGCCTCGGAGAACAGTCAGCCGGCGCCATGGCGGGTAGCGGTAACGGCAGCGGCGGCAGCGGCAGCGGCGGCGATTCCGCTGGCGAGGTAGGCGGTGGTCCGCTGGAAGGTCTGGATAATCAGGAAATCGCGAGGCGTACGCCTGATGACATCGAGGCTTTGATCGATGACGATATCGTTGCCAAGCAGCTGCGTGAAGCGGCCTTGGCGGAAGAAGATCCAGAACTGCGCGAACGCCTCTGGGAGGAATACCGCAAGTACAAGGGCATGTAGGGAGATTCATCGCGTACAATGCTAAGGATAACGCTGTTACTCGTCGTGCTGTGCCTGTTGGGCACCGGCTGCACCGTCAATGAGGTTATCGTCGCGGATGAGACGGAGCTGGTGGTTGCACAATCGCCTGTCGAAGAGTCGCGGCTGCTCGATATCGGCATTGTTGAGTTCGAGCCGGGCATTGACGACGACAATAACCCCCGCAAAAGCGGCGTTTTCGAGGAAATTCGTTTCGCCGAAACCAAATACCTCGCCTATCACCTGAAAACGACCTTGCAGGGCACGGGGCACTGGGGTGCCGTTAGAGTCATCCCCTCGCGGCAGGCTTTCACGGACGTCATAATAAGCGGCAATATCGAACAGTCTGACGGCGAGTTCGTCACGCTTGACATCTCGGTCGACGACGCCGCAGGCCGTCACTGGTTCAGTAAGGTCTACGAGACGCAGACCGGCATCACGTCTTACTCCGAACGGCGCGACAGGCGCCTCGATCCCTACCAGAAAATCTTCAACGATATCGCGAATGATCTGCAGGTCTTCGCAGCACAAATGATGCCGAAAACGCTGGAACAGACCCGACAGATTTCGGAGCTGAAGTTTTTTGCTGATATGTCCCCGCTCGCTTACGGGGAGCACTTGCAGGCTGACGAAGAAGGTATTGTTTCAATTCAGCGGCTTCCGGCAGAGAATGACCCGACCGTGGCGAGGCTACGGCAGATCCGTGAACGTGATCGCCTCGTGGTCGATACCCTGAATGAGCACTATGCCAATTTCTACTATGGCATCTCCATTCCATACCGAAACTGGCGCAAAGTGTCGCGCCAGGAATTGATCGCGTATCGGCAGGTCAAGCGTTCGGCTCGCATGCAGGCGCTGGTCGGTGTCGTGGTGCTGGCAGGCTCGCTGGCCGTTGATGCGAATAACTCGAGCAGCAGCCGCCAGCGCCGCGTGAACCGTAGCCTGCAATACATGGGCATCTCAGAGGGACTGAACCGCATTGTCGGTGGCATCCAGCGCAGCAGCGAAGCGGATTCCCATATCGAAGCTATCGCTGAGCTGTCCCAATCCTTCGGTGGACAGGCTGCCCCCATGGTGGTCAGCGTAGAGGGTCAGGAGCGACGGCTGACCGGCACGGCAGAGGCGCAATATGAAGGATGGCGCCGGATGCTCAAGGAAATCTACCAGGCCGAAACCGGCTTCTCGCAGACGGTCGACGTCGGCAGGCCAGCCCGCGCCGCCGAAGACGCACCCGCGAATTAGAGCGCATTAAGCGGCTCACAATGCTCGAACTCAGTAAAGGGACCCAGTTAGCCGACAGGTATACGCTGGAGCGATCGCTCGGCAAGGGCGGAGAAGCAGAAACCTGGCTCGCACGCGATCGAATGACGCGGGCGTCTGTCGCCCTCAAGATCGTACCGGCGGGCGCGGCCGGCAAGCGTCTGCGAGATGAGTGGCAAACCAACCTGCGACTCATGCACGCGCACATCGTGCGCGTATTCGAATTTCACGAAGATCAGGGCACGGCATTTTACAGCTTGCAGTATGTCGCCGGCGTGGATCTCGGTGCACTCACAGCAAAAGCCCTGACGGAAATTCTGCCGCCGCTGGGTCTTGTTGCCGATGCGCTGCGCTACTCGCATGCAAAGGGCATCGTGCATCGCGACGTTAAGGCGTCAAACGTGCTGCTCGACCACAACGGTGTTCCGTACCTCAGCGATTTCGGTGTTGCCGCATCGGTTGGTTCGAATGCAGGCGGCGGTTCGCCGGTTGCGGCCAGCCCGCAGGCCCTCGCCGGAAGCGTTGCGCAGCCGTCCGATGATATCTACGCGCTGGGAATCCTGATGTACGAACTCATCTCGGGTGCGCCGCCGTGGCCACCGGATGCTGAAACTGCGCCGCTGCAGGCGGCGAGTGGGGACAAAGTGCCTGAGTCGCTGCGCGATCTGGTTGCCAGCATGCTGGATAAGGACGCCGCAGCGAGGCCCGATGCAGAGGAGATTGTTGAGACGCTGCGAGCGGCCGGGTTCGCGCCGGGTCCTGCGCATTCCCAGATCGTCGCCCGCCCTGCGCCGGATGACGAGCGAATCGAGACAGTCGCGGCGTTACGGCCGGTTCAGGCGGCCGGTGCGGAAGCGATTTCTGATGTCGCCGCGGGCAGTTCATCCGGGATCAGTCCGCGCACCATGCTGGTAGCGCTCGCTACGCTCGTGGTTGTACTGCTGGGCGTGGTGTTCCTGCTGCCCGACGCAGTGGACGAGCAGAAGGGTGCGGTGCGAGAAGGGGCCGTTCCGTCGTCGCGAGCGCCGGCGAACGGATCCCTGGTCGAGTCGGATGTCCTGGAAGGCAGTGGCGAACCGGGTATCGACCGCGTGACGCGCGACTATAAGCCCGAGAATGTGGCGCTCGACGGCGAAACGATTGAGTTCAACGAGAACGATGCGGATTTCAGCGGTCTCAATGATGATGGCAAGCTTCGTTACAACGTTGAAATGATTCTCGGCGAGTTGCTGTCAGATTTCGAAACGCTGGAGCGACGCAGTGTGCAGCGCTGGGCGCAGGTGCCTTATCGTCGTGCCAGGGACTTTTATGCGCAGGGCGACGCGGCATTTCTGAAGCGCAATTGGGCGGCGGCCGAACTGCACTATCTCGACGCATTGTCCGTTCTCGAGCCGCTGTTCGACCAGGTTGAACCCGAGTTTGAAAAAGCGCTGTCAGCCGCCAGGGCGGCATTCGATGCGGGCGAGCGTTTGGACGCACTGCGATTTTATGAGCTTGCTGTCGCCATCACGCCGAACCATCCGGAGGCTCGTGCCGGCCTCGAGCGTGCACAAAATCTTGAAACGGTGCTGCAACTCGTTGAGCAGGGACTCGTCTTTGAAGAGGAGCTGGAACTGGACGCCGCCGAAGCCAATTTTGCGCAGGCAGCCACACTCGATCCCAACTGGTTGCCTGCGACTGAAGGATTGGAGCGCGTTCGCGCCACGCGGATCAAGATGCAGTTCGATTCACGCATGAGTGAAGGCCTCGAAGCGCTGGCGATCGGAGACTATCTGGGTGCGCGAGCAGCGTTTCGCATGGCGGAGCAACTGATTCCTGGTTCGCAGGAACCTGCCGACGGCCTGTTGCAGGTCGATCAGGGCCTGCGCTTGAGCAACATCAACACGCTGGAGCAGGAGGCTGTATCGCTGGAAGGCTCCGAGGACTGGGATGCGGCCGCAACGACCTACGAACAAATACTGAAAGTCGATGGCAATCTGGCATTCGCTAAAGACGGGCTCTCGAACGCCCGACAGATGAGTGCGCTACACAGGCAATTTGATGAGTACATCAAGGATCCGGATCGCCTGTCGGTGCCTTCCGTGATGCAACGGGCGACGAAACTGGTCGTGGACGTCACGGTCATGCCAGAGATCGGGCCACGCCTGGCTGGCCAGCGCGACGAACTGTCGCGCCTGCTAAAGCGCGCGGCAACGCCTGTCACGGTAGAGCTGGTTTCGGATAACATGACTGCGGTTTCCATTTACAAGGTCGGCGTGCTCGGTAGTTTCGGTAGTACGGACCTGAACTTGCGGCCGGGGACCTATGTCGCGCTTGGCATCAGGCCGGGATTCCGGGACGTGCGCGTTGAGTTTCGCGTGGCGCCCGAGATTGAAATGCAGCCCGTCGAAGTGGTTTGTAAGGAGCCGATTTGAGTTTCGATCATCTGTTTATAAAGGATGTGGAAGGGGAGCGCCGCGTAGACGCGCCTGCACTGCCCCTGCGCGTCGGCACGAGCAGCGACTGTGAGCTGCGCCTGCCAGGGCCGGGCGGCGGGCCCGTTGCATTACTTGATTTGCTCGATGGCACCCCATTTGTACAGCCAGTCGGCCGTAGCGCGGCGATGACGATAAATGGCGAAACGCTTGAAACCAGCCGCAAGCTTAAACATGGGGACGAGCTGCAATTCTACGGCAGCCGCATTCGCGTCCAGGCGGAAGGCGAGCGTTTGTCGCTCGATGTGCGCCTGGAAGACAGTGCTTACGTTACTCGCCCGCCGGATCTGCCGGAAGGGGACGAGCTGCCTGATGAGGAGGCGATCGCACCCACCGCGTTTACTCGTGCCGTAGAAACGGCAGCCCGGATTGAGAAGCATCGGACCAGCTCCCTCAAAGTGATCGTCAGCGCTGGGCTCGCAGCACTGCTGCTGGCCTCGTACCTGTTATTCAGTGCGAAGTCAGTGGAGTTCGAAATCGCCCCGGCTGAGCCTGACGGCTTCAGCATCGACGGTGGCTGGTTTCGCTTGCCCATTGGCGATCGAGTTTTGCTGCGCAAGGGTGACTACACGGTAAACGTGCAGAAACAAGGTTACTACGACGTAGAGCAGACCTTTGTTGTCGGCGATGAGCAATCGATGACGGTTAGTCTGCGCATGCGCAAGAAGCCAGGGCGACTCCTGGTTTTCGCTGACCCTGCGGTCGACGCAGTGGTAACCGTCGACGAAGGGCAGGTGGGCAATGCACCATTCGGTCCTGTCCAGCTGGAGCCAGGACCGCACTCCGTAACTGTGGAGTCCGAGCGCTTTCTGCCATTTACTGGTGTTGTCGAGATCGAGGGTCTGGATCTGCTTGAGAACTTCAGCGTGCAGTTGGTGCCGCGCTGGGCTGATGTGCGTATTGAGTCCGAACCCCCGGGCGCGAAGATATTCAAAGGTGACGAAGAGGTTGGCGTCACACCCGCAACGATCGAGTTACTGGAGGGCTCACACGATGTGACCCTGTCGAAAGACGGCTTCAGTGCCTGGGATGGCACCGTTGTAGCTGAGCCCAACGTGGCCCAGCAATTGCCGCTGATTACGCTGGATCCTGCCGACGCGCGGCTTATCGTCAATACGATCCCCCGCGGTGCAAATGTCACCGTCAATGGCCGCTATCGAGGACAGTCCCCGATAACGCTCTCGCTGGCGCCCGAAGTCGACTATGACATCGGACTATCGAAGGCTGGATACGGCGTGACGCGACGCAGTCTGCGGCTTGAATCCAATGCATCGGAGTCGATTACCGTTGATCTGTCTGCGCGTCTCGGCACGGTAACTGTAAATGTGAGCCCGGAGGATTCGACGGTCTATGTCGATGGTCGTGCGCGAGGTAAAGGTAAGACGACGTTGCGATTGACTTCGGCGCCCCATTCGATCGAGGTGCGCCGCCAGGGCCATGTCTCGTGGCGACGCACCGTGACGCCGCGGCCAGGTTATCCGCAAACACTGTCAGCGACGCTGCGGTCGGTTGAAGCGGTTGCGCAGGACAGCATCGCCAAGATACTCAAGTCGCCTGCTGGCCAAACCATGCGGCGCGTTGAACCCGCGACTTTCTCGATGGGGGCATCGCGCGCTGAGGTGGGGCGTCGTGCCAACGAGGTGATTGTCCCGGTCACTGTCACCCGGCCATTCCTGATCGGCGTGCACGAGGTTACCAACAAGGAATTCGCCGAGTACCGTGAAAACCACGACTCGGGTACCAACCTGCACCCGTCACTCGGCGCCGATAACAACCCGGTCGCCAACATCAGTTGGGCTGACGCCGTGCAGTACTGTAACTGGCTCAGTCAACGTGAAGGGCGGACACCTGCGTACAAGGCCGAGTTCGGTGAATGGGTTCCTGTTTACCCCCTGACGGACGGCTACCGGCTGCCGACTGAAGCCGAGTGGGTCCTGGCGATTCGCTATGGTGGGCAAAAGCAGCCCTCCAGGTTTTCCTGGGGTGCTAAATGGCCGCCGCCCGAGAAGGCGGGTAACTATGCAGATCGCGCGGCGCTTGAACTCGTGCCATCGATATTGCCCGCCTACGATGACGGCTACGCCTCCACTGCGCCCGTCGGCAGCTTCGAGGCGAACGCCCTCGGAATCTATGATGGGGGCGGTAACGTTGCGGAATGGGTAAACGATTTCTACACCGTGCCGACGCCCGGTATCACCAAACCGATCGTTGATCCGACCGGACCGGATCGCGGTACCAGCCATGTGATACGTGGATCGAGTTGGCGACAGGCAGGCGTAGGCGAGCTGCGCCTCAGTTTCAGGGACTTCAGTTCAGAACCCCGGCAGGACGTCGGCTTTCGTATAGCGCGATTTGCGGACTGATGCTGCGCGTTAAGGATGACGACCAAAATTTCATGAGACAATACATTGTGGCCACGGTCCAAGACTGTGGCCGTCGCGATTAACCACAGGAGACAGGCACGTGTACCGTCTGAAACTGATGATACTGCTTGCGTTCTTCGGACCGTCCGCGCTCTGGGCACAGGAAGCTGACACCGGGACGGATGCCCCCGACACGGTCGAGGCGGCTGCAGAGGAAGCTGTCTCGGAAGAGTCCGCCGAGCCCGAGGACGCGGTGACTGATGAAGAAATCGACGAACTATTGGGTCTCGATGAAGACTACTCAGAGATCGAGGACGATGACTTCGAATTCTCGGAGGACGTGCGGTTCGAACAGTCCACTGATTTTCCGGTCGATATTTGATCGCATGAGCTACTGAGCATTGCCTATGAACAAGAAGAATATCCCAGTTGAATTCGTCTACCAGCTGTTCGCTCTGATCATCGCGATCATTGTCGTGCATGCGTTCTACGTGTCCGTAGTGCGACCCAATGCAGCCGAAGTCATCATCGAGCAAAACATGATGGCGGAAGCCGACCCGGATTTCGTGCGCGAACGCAGCGTCTGGGTGCTGATAAAGGACCTGGAGCAGGAGTCCTGTTTCATTCTGATGTTCTGGGCGTTGGCCATCATGGGTTACAAAGCTGCAAAAATTAATGCCGAGAGGAAGCTGCTCGACGTCGACCTCGTCCCGGTCCCGGAAGGAATGCGAATACTTCCCGAGGACACGCGCGAGTTTGCACGTCAGGTGCAGGCCCTGCCTGAAGATCGCCAGCAAATGCTGTTGCCACGTGCTCTTTTGAACGCCCTGCGACGTTTTGCCTCGACGCGAAGTATTCAGGATGTATCGACCAGTACTCACACGATTTGCGAATCCGAGGCCGAGCGTCTCGAGTCAGAGCTCTCAATGATTCGCTATATTTCCTGGGCTATCCCGTCGATCGGGTTCATTGGCACGGTACGTGGAATTGGTGAAGCCCTGGCCCAGGCGGACAAGGCGGTCAAAGGTGATATCGCCGGTGTTACGCAGAGTCTCGGTGTGGCGTTTAACTCGACCTTCATCGCGCTGCTCATCAGTATTTTCCTGATGTTCCTCGTGCACCAGTTGCAGCTTGTGCAGGAACGGCTCGTTTTCGACAGCGAGACATACTGTGATGACAAAGTTATTCGGCACCTGAAGTCAGACTGACACTGGATCGGACGCACTCGTGACCTTGCTCGCAGCACATCTGAACGACGCAGGCCTCCTGCTAACGGATGGCGAGCGTATCCTGTGTCGCGAACCGGGATACGCGTTGCTCAAGGATGATGGCCTTGTGACGGGCCGCGAGGCCTGGGCCAGCGCAAGCCTGGAGCCGCGGCGTACCAAGAATCATTACTGGGACGACCTGCGCGCAACACCGCTGGCGGATGCGCGCTTCCAGCACCTGACCGCTGCGGATCTGGTGAGCAGGCAATTCGAAACCCTGTGGCAACGTGTGGCGAAGCCGGGTGATCGGCTGGCGCTGGCTGTACCGGGCTACATGAATGCTGAAAACCTCGGGCTGCTCCTCGGTATCGCGATGGACCTCGATATCCCGGTGGTTGCGATGGTCGATGCGGCAGTGGCGGCAACGCGTCGCCAGTACAAGAACGCGGTGCCGGTGCACGTCGACCTGAGTCTGCATTCCACGATGCTGACACGCCTGCAGCAGGAAGGGCAGGCGCAATTTGAGCGTTCGGCGCTGGTCGACGAGACGGGCATGCTCGACTTGTATGGCATCTGGCTGCGCATGATTGCCGAGTCTTTCGTGCAGCAGTCGCGCTTCGACCCATTGCATACGGCAGAGACCGAACAGATGCTGCAGGACCGGATGCTGGACTGGCTTGGCATCGCGAGTAGTCGTGAGTCTGTACCGATGGAGATCGCGTATCGCGGCATAGCGCATAAGGCCGAAATTTCTTCGCTCGATTTTGTGACGGCAGCAACTCCGGTCTACCAGAATATTGTGAGCAACCTGCGTGCTCTCTACCGTGCGGGAGAGACGCCCGCGCTGCAGTTATCGGATCGTGCGGCACGCATGCCCGGACTAGCGGACACATTGAAAGCCAGGGTCGGCGGCGCGGTATTTCTGCTTGAGCCCGGCGCTACTGCGCGCGGGCTGTTGCAACGTTGCGTCGAGAGCCGCCCGGGCAGTGTGGTAACACTCGCGCGCCACCTGCCATGGGACCAGGCGCCCGTGTCCGTTGATGTGGGTGGCCGTGAGGCGGCCGCGCAACCCACACATATCTTGCTCGGCAACAACGCGGTTCCGGTCGGCGGAGTCGCACTATCGCTGGGAACGCAGACCTCGGAGGGGGAGCGCTGGCTGGATCTGGGGCCGGATGTTCCCGGTGTTTCGCGACGACATTGCGATATCTCCACAATCGATGGCCAGTGCGTTGTCACAGATCATAGTCGCTACGGCACATTCCTGAACGGGCATCGCATCGATGGTTCGGCGGTCCTGCAGACTGGCGATGTATTGCGAGTTGGTACGCCCGGCGTGGAACTGCGCATGATTTACGTGGAGACGGCAAATGGCGCGTAGGCGCAGATCCACCGAGATCTTCAGCATGTCGTTCCTCGACTGCATGAGCTGTGGCTTCGGCGCAGTCATCCTGTTTTTCATGATCATCAACTCACACGTAAACGCCACGACCGAGAACGACAACAGCGAGCTGATGGCCGAGACAAATCGGCTCGAGATCGAGGTGCTCGAGGGACGCAAGAATCTCGCCCTGGCACGAAACACCAAGCAGAAACTGGAAGTTGAGAAAGAAGACGCCGACAGCAAGATTGCGCAGATTATCGCGTTAATCCAGGAGTTGCAGGCGGAACTCGACAAGTACGATCAGGACACGCTGGCCAAGATAGAGCGTGTCGAAAAGCTGCAGTCGGATATCAAGTCGCTGGAAGAAGAGGTGAAGCGCCTTCTGGCTATCAAGGCTGAGCAGGACGAAGCCGGCGAACAAATCCGCGAGTTCAAAGGTGAAGGCGATCGCCAGTATCTGACCGGTCTGAGGCTTGGTGGCGAACGCACCCTGATTCTGGTGGACCGCTCGGCCAGCATGCTCGCCGACAAAGTGGCGAATGTCATCATTCGCCGTAACAAATCCGAGTCTGAGCAGTTACGAGCGCGCAAGTGGCGTCAGGTAGTGGCGACGGTCAACTGGCTGACAACACAATTCCAGGAAGACGATCAATACCAGATCTATATGTTTAACAATCAGGCGGAGCCGGTCATTCGCGGTACCGAGGGCGTGTGGCTGACCGCCGGAGACGGGCAACAATTGTCCGAAGCAATTCGCGTTCTGCGCCGCACCGTGCCGAAGAACGGTACGAACATGCACTCGGCATTTGCCGTTGCGAAGTCGCTGTCACCGAGACCCGATAACATCATTTTGCTCGTCGATGGCATGCCGACCATGGAGGCGGCGACCACGGACAAAACCCGGGTGGGTGCAAACGAAAGACTCAATATTTTCGCGCGCGCCACGCGTGAACTCCCGTCGGGCATACCCGTCAATATCATGCTGTTTCCCATGCAGGGCGATTTCGCCGCGCCTATTTCCTTCTGGTCTCTCGCGTTAACGACGAATGGTTCTTTCATGACCGTCAGTCGGGACTGGCCGTAAGAGGGTGCTGTTATGAGACGCCGCCGCCGCAATATCGAAGCATTCAGCCTGTCGTTCCTCGACTGCATCTGCTGCGGGTTTGGCGCAATTATCCTGCTCCTTGTATTGAGCAAGATTTACGAACCCGTCGTCATTGAAAAAGCCGAAGAGAACCTCGAACAACTGATCGCGCTGCTGCAGGAAGAGTTGTTTAACCTGCGCGGTGAATCCGTCATCCTCGACCGTGAACTCAAGAAGGTCAGTCAGGATGCCGCCGCAACCCGGACTGAACTGGCAGAGCTGCAGGGTGACCTTAATCGTATTCGTGGACAGTACGAGGCCAGCAGGCAGGAAGAGGAAGCGACGATCGACGAAGGCGAATTGCGCGTCGCGCGACAACGGCTGACGGAGGAAATGAAACGCCTGTTGCCTTTTTACCAACGCAGCGAAAGAGATGCAGTGGCGGGCATTCCGGTGGATAGCGAATACATTATTTTCGTCATTGATACATCAAATAGCATGGTCAACTACAACTGGGGCCTCGTGCAGCGCAAGTTGCAGGAAGCGCTTGAGGCCTATCCCGAGGTAAAGGGTATCCAGATCATGAACGATGATGGCCAGTACATGTTTTCGGAATACGCCGGACGTTGGATTCCCGACTCGCCGGGCCGCAGGCAGGCGATCGTCAATCGTATGCGTACCTGGTTTGCACAAAGTGACAGTAATCCGGTCGATGGGATCCAGGCTGCGATCGAGACGTTCTGGGCTGCGGACAAGAAGATCAGTATCTATGTGTTCGGCGATGACTTTGCGGGCCAAATGAATATCGACCAGGTCGTCGGCACGATCGACCGGCGCAACCGAGTTGGTGCAGACGGCTCGCGCCGCGTTCGCATCCATGGCGTCGGGTTTCCCCGCGGTTTTCGTGGCGGTGGCCAGATTCCTCGCTCCGCCAGTCGTTTCGCCACGCTTATGCGAGTGCTGTGCGACCGCAATGGTGGGACGTTTGTTGCCCTGACCGACGAAAACCGCTAGCAATAGTTGCTAACGCCATTATTCGCCACAATTGATCGGCAGCTTTCCACGATAGCGCCGTTTCCGGCGCGCTATTCGATTGTGTAATGAACTCCGAAGCCGGCCATTGGGCCGCCAAGTAACCAGGAGATCATTCACATGCGTCATACAATCATTGCAATCACAGCAGCTGTTTCCATCCTGTTCGCGGTACCGTCGCAGGCAGCCAGCAAGAGTTCCAAAGAAGAAGCGATCGGCGTGGGATCGGGCGCCCTGGTTGGCGCGATTGCCGGCGGCCCGGTTGGCCTTATCATCGGTGCAGCGATCGGCGCCAAGCTTGGCGACACGATGCACCATAAGGACGAGCGCATTGACGGCCTGCAGGTTGCGGTAGCCAGTTCCAATAGTACGGTCGTCAAGCTCGAGAACGACGTTGACGCGCTGAGCGGGGAGATCGACCGCCTGCAAAACGTTGCACGTCCGGAGCTCGTCAGCCTGCTGCAGGCCGGTATCGCGATGGACCTGTTATTCCGTACGGACGAAGCCGTGCTCGCTGACATGACGGGCGACCGCCTGGCGCAGCTGGCCGGCACATTGGCGGGTATGACGGATATCCATATCCAGCTCGACGGGTTCGCCGATGAGCGCGGTGATGCCGATTACAACCTTGAGTTGTCCGAGCGTCGTGTGCAGTTCATTCGCGATCAGCTGGTGGCTGCGGGAATCCACCCAAATCGTATCAATGTAAGCGCCCACGGCGAGTCGGCCGCGCAGGACGAGACACTCGACAGCTACGCCCTCGAGCGCCGTGTCAGCGTCAAGCTGTTCATCGATAACACGCCGTCGCTGGCAGCCAACCCTGACTCATCTTCCCTGTGACTCATCTGAGTCTCCGCCTGGCCGGCCCTGTAACGGGGTCGGCCTTTTTTTGCTACTGTCTGTCTCCTCACCGAACGCGGAATTTCACATGCCTGAAAAACTCGCCGAACGTCGTTGCAGACCCTGTGAAGGTGGTACCGAGCCGTTGACGTCAGAACAGGCGCAGGAGTTGTTACGAGCGCTGCATGCTGACTGGAGGCTAAGCGAAGACGGCCTTGGCATCACGCGCAGCTTTCGGTTTCCGGCCTACGAGAAGACACTCGAGTTTGCGAATGCCGCCGCCGAAGTTGCGATTGCCGAAGATCATCATCCGGTTCTAACGGTCGCTTACGGCAGGTGCACCGTCAGCTACACGACGCATTCGATCAACGGGCTTTCCGACAATGACTTCATCTGCGCGGCCAAGACCGACCGGCTGGCGGACGGTACGACGACATGATTGAGTACAAAGACATCGAAGCGGCGGCAGGTCGGCTTGCCGGCATTGCGATTCGTACTCCCCTGCTCAGCAACCGGCAACTTGATGCCCTGGCTGGCGGCAGGGTACTGATAAAACCGGAGTGCCTGCAGGTGACAGGTTCGTTCAAGATTCGTGGCGCCTACAACTTCCTTAGCCAGTTGAACCGCGACGAGGCCAAACGGGGCGTTGTCGCATTTTCATCGGGTAATCACGCACAGGGTGTGGCGGCGGCCGGCACGATGCTTGGCATCCAGACAGCGATTGTCATGCCGAAGGATGCACCGCGGGCGAAACTCGAGAACACGCGGCGACTGGGAGGTGAGGTCATCACCTACGATCGTTACACCGGGGACCGCGAGACCATCGCTCGCGAAATCGCAGCGGCGCGGGGTGCTGTGGTGGTGCCGTCATACGATCATGAATTCATCATTGCAGGGCAGGGTACCGTCGGGCTCGAGATCGCCCAGCAATGTGCCGAACTTGGCATTGAGCCGGATCAGGTTCTGGTGTGTTGCGGCGGCGGCGGTCTGATTGCCGGTACGGCAATGGCCCTGAAAGCGAATTATGCAAACGCTGAGGTGCATCCGGTAGAGCCGGAGGGTTTTGACGATACGGCACGTTCACTGCTGTCGGGCAAACGCGAGCATATTGATTCGTCGGCGCGCTCGATATGCGATGCATTACAGGCGCATGCGCCCGGCGAAATGACCTTTGCCATCAACCAGGGGTTGCTTGGGAAGGGGCTGGTTGTCAGCGATGCCGAAGTACGCGCGGCCATGCGTTTTGCTTTCGCCAATCTAAAACTTGTGGTTGAGCCCGGGGGTGCGGTCGCCCTTGCGGCGGTCCTGTCCGGTAAAATCGACACACAAGGAAAGACCACTGTCGTGGTGATCAGTGGTGGTAATGTCGACGGTGATCTGTTCGCTGAGATTCAGCGGGACACGTCAGGCTGAACCGAAACTCGGTCGGCGCAAAAGTGGCCGGCGTACCGAGGGCTCGTGATTGATCGAGGTGGCTGATGTCGGGTCACGGCGACGCTCCGGCCAGGCTTCCAGCCAGGACACGATTTTCTCAATCTGTTCGACATCTTTCTTCACGCGCGACGGTTGCATCTCGCAAAGCCCAATGCCTTGTTCGGCGGCATGCACGAAATTCTGGCTGTCCCGAAGAACGGCGATGATCGGAATTCCCAGGGAGTCGAGGAAGCGCATGAGCTTCGCAAAACTCTTGGTGTTCTTGCGCGTGCGATTCGCCACGACGGCGAGCTTGCGATCGCGGCGATCGACCTTGGCAACGAGCAGCAGGTCGGCAATGCAGCGCGACGCCGCATGGATGTCCATCGACGATGGCAGCACGGGCACCAGGATGCTTGTTGAGTCGCGTGTGAGTTCGCGCAGGTCGTTGTGGTCAACGCTTGCTGGTGAGTCAATCAGCAGGTTGACCGTGTCATTCGGCACTCGCAATTGCCAGCTGCGGGTTGCCTGCATGGACTTCTTGTAAGCGGCGATGCCGTGGATAGCCGCCAGGTCTGCGGGGCGTCGATCCAGCCATGCCATCGTCGAGCCCTGCGGATCGTAATCCATGATCGCGGGCGTCGGCCCGCGTTGCGCGTAGGCGGCTGCCAGATTGGTCGCGAGCGTAGACTTGCCGCAACCCCCTTTGGGGTTGAGGATGACAATCTTGTTCAGCTTGTCTCGTCTTGGCGTTATCAGCATGTCAGTCTGGCATTCAGCAAGTTCACATAATAGCTCGGAATCGCTCAGGATTCTCGCGCCGTTCCTTATGAAGCCGCAAGGGCGGCCCAGGTTGTCTCGATGGTGGCGTCGATAACCCCATCACCGTTGGAGTCGATCTCGATGGTGACGTTGACATTGTCGACCGCTGTGAGCCGCGCTGATGAGTTATCCCCCTCGACGAGCAGTGCACCGGAGCTGGGATAGTCAGCCCCTTCGCCCGCAAACGTCACCGGCGTCGAGTACCGGATGATGCCTGCAAGTTGTGTGCTGTCGAGCGTGCCTGACGCCGACAGGGTGAAGGGAAGTGTCTGCAGGTTGCCGTCGACGGTCTGCCTCGACGAATAGGCGCTCAGTGTCTCGGAACTCGCATTGGAGTCGACGGTCATTGAGGTTCCCGAAACGCCTGCGGAGACTAATGGGGCCAGCATGGTGTCCAGCGTGACGTTTACGTCGCCATTGTTGCTAATGGTGTCGGTTCCCGTAACCACCTGCAGGTTCGTTACAACGGTATCCATGCTCAGCATATACAGGCCGGTCAGGATGTCGCCCGTGAATTCACGCACCGTGAAATCGATGGCGCCGTCGATCACTTCGCCTGCACCGTCATCACAGAGTTCGTAAACCGCCCGAAACGTGTCGCCGACGGTCAGGGTCTCTGGATTCGCAATATCGCCGGACAGAGTCACGATACCGTCGGTGAGGCAGGGCAATACTTCGGGCCCGAATGGAACCTGCCGTACGACGTTGACAAGGGAGCCACCGGCCTTCTGGGCCACCGAGGCTTTCGCGAATCCGCCCGGGGAGTCTGTAGACAGCACCAGGCCTCCGCCGAGATCGCCGAAATCACCGCTGGCGGCAATCGCCTGCCACGACACGCTAGCCGCTGTCACTGCGTTGGCGGACGTGATGGCGAAGGTTGTGGTCGGCGGCTGGGCGCCTCCGAACTGATCGCCGCCGCTGCCGCAGGCGGCAATCATCACAGATGCACTCAGGACACTCAGGCGTGCAAGATTCATGGTGTAGCTCCCGTAAATATTGAGTTTCAGGGGCATCAGTGTACGCGGCGATTGCCAGCGCGCTGTGATGGCCCTCACAAAAGGACGATCCGTATTATGTCTTATGGCGATGGGTTCTGAGGAATGCGCTGGCTTCACGCAGCCATTCGCAGGTGTCGCAGTCGCAGCCCCTGGCGTGGTCGGCGGTCTCCTGTGACTCGCTGCGCACGTAAGCTGCCGCAGTTCGCAAAGCGCTTACGAGGTCAGGGAGTGGCGTGTCAGGGCCTGGCTCGAGCCGATTCTGGTTAAGCCAACAGCAGGCGCTGCCAAAGCGACAGCCTGCGCAGCAGCGGTCCTCCGGCTCGAAGCGGCCCTTAAGGTGGCAGTCGGTAAAATCGACCTCGCGATCGATGAACCAGCGCGGATAGTCGAGCAGGGTCGCGACATACCCCGAAATGGTCCGCACCTGCCTGCCCGTCAATGTGGTCATGAATGCTCGAGAATCAGCCTGTCTCGGAGCCTAGATAGGGGGTTCGCAGAAGGGCTATTCGGGGTACTACGTATGCGCGTCGAGCAGTCTTGGAGTAACCTCATATCATTCGTTGCTTTTTCACAACATATACCAATAAATTCGTGATTTTTTTAGCCCTTGCCATTTACAAATGTGTTGTGATTTCGCATCATTGCGGCATGGCTCAACCGGCATTTCCGGTCGCCCGGCGATTAAGGTTAGTAATAAACCACGTCGAACTTACTTAGCATAAGGGGTTAGAAATGAGAGTTAGTGAAGATCGCGCTTTATCCGCGCGCGTACTCAGTCCATTTGCTATCGTTTTCGCAAGCTTGTTTTTGCTTGCAGGTCCTGCCGCATTTGCGCAGGACGATAGCGATAGTGACGACACAGGTGATATTGCCGCACAGGACGATGACGTCGTTGACGAAGTAGTCGTCACGGGTTCGCGCCTGAAACGCGATACGTACAGCAGTATTTCTCCGCTGCAGGTCATCACGGGTCAGATTTCTCGCGAAGTCGGCCTGATCGACGCCGGCGACATTCTGCAGGAGTCCACGGCATCCAGCGGTCAGCAGATCGACCTGTCGTTCCAGGGCTTCGTGCTTGATAACGGCCCGGGTTCGACGACGGTCAGCCTGCGCGGTCTTGGTGAAGCGCGAACGCTGGTACTCGTTAACGGTCGCCGCCTCGCACCGGCTGGTGTAGAAGGCGCCCCGTTCGCCGCAAACCTCGACCTGGTTCCGGCATCGCTGGTTCAGCAGTACG
The DNA here is from genome assembly GCA_024639825.1 of Gammaproteobacteria bacterium. Classification (GTDB taxonomy): domain Bacteria; phylum Pseudomonadota; class Gammaproteobacteria; order Steroidobacterales; family Woeseiaceae; genus UBA1847. The sequence continues at coordinate 46,896 of JAHEGH010000008.1, read as the reverse complement.
ACCTGCTGCTCGACGGCGCATCGTCGGTCTATGGTTCGGATGCAATCGCCGGCGTAGCCAACATTATCCTGCGCAAGGACTTCGACGGGTTCGAGCTCGAGAGCTACTCGCGTGTTCCGCAGGAAAGCGGTGGTGTTGACCACACGCTGAGCGCTGTCTGGGGCAAGAACTGGGACCGCGGCTTTGTCGGCGTTGGTGCCGAATTTACGGACAGAGAGCGCGTGCGTCTCGAGGATCGTCCGTGGACGGCGGGCTGTGACAAGCATTACGAAATCGACGACGACGGTAATTTCCGCCAGGAAGAACAGTTCTACAACAACGTCTACGGCATGGAGTGGGACGAATGTCGTCTCGGCCTGCTGGCCGGCCGCGTATCGGTACCGGCATCTGGCAGCATTTACTACACGCCGGGCGTATCGAACGGTGGTTGGCCGAACTTCTCAGAATCGTCGATTTTCGGCTTCGGTGTCGACGGCAATGCCGACGGCTCTGCGGATGTCAACTTCCGCGAATATGACCTGAACGGCAAAGCAAGCCAGCAGAATTCCGATCTCTTCCCTGAGACATCGTCGCAGAACTATCTCGCCTACGGTGAGTACACGTTCGACGGCGAAGCCAACATCACCCCGTACTTCGAGGTCATGCATTCGGAATACGAGTTCTTCTCGAATTCCTCAGAAGGCCAGTTGTTCCCGGTCGTACCGGCACTGAACCCGTTCAATATCTGTAACCCGGCCGCGCCGGGCGGTGTTGACTGCGGTCTCGCTTACGATGCACTTATGAACAACCCGAACTTCGTGAACCAGGTGCTTGATGCCTTTGGTTGTGACCCGAGCACCGGTGGTTCCTGTGATCAGACTATTGGCGCTATTGGCGCGGCGACCTCGCAGCCGATCGTATCGGTCGCGGGTGACCGTAACTACACGGACGTCGAAGGCTCGCAGACGCGTGCCGTTGTCGGTATGCGTGCGGATCTGCCGTTCATGAATTTCGGGTCGCTGGAGAACTGGTCGTTCGATATCTACGGCAGCTACACGACGTCTGATGCCACGTCAGCCCGTAGTGGTATTCGTGGCGACCGTCTCGACCACGCGTTGGGTTGGAACTCGACGACGAACACGCCATGTGTAAATGATACTGGCGCGGTTTATGCCGGTGACGTTGAGGCTGGTTGTGTACCGGTTAACCTGTACGCGACGTCGCTGTATCCACTTGGTGTGGTCACGGGTGATTTCGCGTCGCAAGCTGAACGTGATTACCTGTTCGACGATCGTAACTTCAAGACCGAGTACACGCAGACGATTGTTTCAGCCTACGCAACAGGTGAAATTTTCGAACTGCCGGCCGGTGGCGTAGCCTTCGGTCTCGGTGTGGAAACACGCAATGACGAGATCAAATCGATTCCGGACGCCGTTGCTCGCGACGGCCTGTTCTTCGGCTTCTTCTCCGATGGCGGTGCCACGGGCGATAAAGACACCGATGAGATTTTTGCGGAAGTCGAGATGCCGCTGCTCGCAGGTATGAAGGGCGCCGAGGAGCTGACAATCAACGTTTCAGCGCGCTATACGGATGACGAGATCTACGGTTCCGGCAACACAGAGTCATTCAAGCTCGGTTGGCGCCCGGTTGAGTCGCTGTTGATTCGCGGTACATACGGTACTTCGTTCCGCGCGCCGAACCTGCGTGAGAACTTCCTGCAGGCCCAGTCCGGATTCGGCAACATCTTCGATCCTTGCTTCATTCCTGATGCAGCGCTGGATCCGATCTCAGGCGGTTACAACCCGGCACTGGATGATCGCGAACCGCAGGTTCTGGCGAACTGTCTCGCTAACGGTGTTGATCCGACACAGGCCAACAATAACGGCTTCAACGTGTTCAGCACGGAAGTGGCACGCGGTGGCGCGCTGGATCTGAAAGCTGAGGAATCAGAGTCATGGTCGGCCGGTTTTGCCTTTGATCAGCCCTGGACCAGTTCGTTTGACCTCGCTGTCAGCGCCACGTACTACGAGATCGAAGTCAACAACACGATCATCGAGCCAAGCGGTCAGTTTATCGTGAATGACTGCTACAACTCCCTGACGGGTAACAGCGTATTCTGCAGCCGTATTGCGCGCGACCTGACGGATCCGACGCTCCCCGTTATTGATATCATCGATTCGGGCTTCATCAACCGCGAGGCTGAGAAGGCACGAGGCGTCGACGTCAACGTGACGTTCAACGACACGTGGACATTCTTCGAGCGTCCTTATGACATCACCTTCGACGTGCAGGCCAATCGCCAGCTCGAGCGTTCCACGCTGTTCATCGATGACGAGGGCAACACGGACGTCGAAACGTACCAGGGTGAGTGGGGCTTTGCAGACTGGACCGCACGTACGGGCCTGCGCGTTGAGTACAACGACTTCCGCGTTACCTGGGAAATGCGTTACATCGCTTCTGTTATCCAGGACCCGGATGGTGTTGATGACTTCGGCACGGCGTTCGATATCTCGGATACTTGCGGCGTATTGGACGACAATGTGTGCCGCGACTACGGTGACACAGACAACTACTTCCTGCATAACCTGTCCATGTACTACTTCGGTGACATGTGGACCTTTGGTGGCGGTATCCGCAACATCATGAATGAGAAGCCTCCGGTCATCGACGGCACGGAAATCCTGGCGGTTAACAACACGCCAATTGGCTACGGCTACGATCTGAATGGCCGCGTATTCTTCGTCAACATTGCTGTCAACTTTGGTGGTGGTGAGTGATCGGAGTATTCGACTGATATAGCCAGGCAAAAACGGGCCCACGGTGTTATGCCGTGGGCCCTTTTGCTTTCTGCGAGCATGCAGATTATCGTTGCATTTCAGCCTGATTGAGTCTTTACAAATGAAAAACCGAACCGCATTACTGGCCTGGCTTTGCCTGGGCCTGCTAGTTTCCACCGGACCCGTCGTCGCAGACGCTGCGCCGGAGCCGTACCCGCTCGAGTACTGGGCGCTGCGTGAAGTAATCAACAATGCACAGGTGTCGCCTGACGGTAAGTACCTGGGCCTTATGAAGATTCCGTCGAAGAAGGCGAATCCGATTATCGAGGTCTACGAGACGGCGAACCTTGACAAAAAACCTTTCCGTATCGGCGCCAAGAAGATGGAGGTCACGAGCTTCTATTGGGCGAGCGACAAGGACATCATATTTACGTTGCGACAGAAGGTTCGCGACAAGATTGAAGGCTTCAATCAGGGTGTTTACGAAACCCAGCTTGCCGTCGCAGACGTAAAAAAGAAAAAAATGCGATCGTTCGACGAAACCGGTCCGGCGATCGAAAACCTGCTGCCCAGCAAGCCCGATAAGGTCATCATTTCGTTTCAAGAGGGTGAACCGGACGGGCCAGGCTCCAAACTGGACGCGGCGTTTCGGCCGCGAGCCTACTGGGAGTTCGACCTCAACAAGGGTACCAAGAAGCTGCTGATTCGCGGCAAGATCTCACTAGGCAATATTGACTTCGATGCGGATGGCAACCCGTATCTGGCACGCGGGTTCGATCTGCAGGATGGTGAGTCGGTGTGGTACTACCGCAAGCCAGGCGAGAACGACTGGAACGAAATTTTTAGATTAAGTGAAGATAATTTCGAGACCTTTGCGGTGGCTGACAATGATCCAGCCAAGCCTGGTAACCTGATGGTTTATGCCAATAATGGCGACGACAAGGTTGGCTTGTGGTCATTCAATACGGCTACCCGGAATTTTGAAGAGTTGATATACCGTCGCGCGGATGCCGATGTTTACGGCGTTCGATATCACAGCAACGATTGGACGTATCCCGACAAGATTACCGGCGTTTCGTACTTCAAAGACAAGTATCGGGTTGAATATTTCGACCAGGTTGAGGGCGCGACCTACGCGCAGCTCGAGCAAATTATTCCGTTTGCCCATTACGTCAACATCAACAGTCGTTCGCGCGACGGCAATACGATGACCATCTATAATTCCGGCCCGCGCGACCCTGGAACCTATTACCTGTTCAAGGATGGTCGTATCCAGAGCGTGGGTAGCAGGCAGCCGCTCCTGGAAAGCAAAAAGCTGGCTGACGTTGAGTACATCGAGTACGAGTCGCGGGACGGTCACAACATTCCTGCGTACCTGACGGTTCCGCACGGTGAGCCGCCGTTCCCGCTGATTGTGCTGCCGCATGGCGGTCCGTTTGTGCAGGAGGCTGTGGGCTATGATGAGTGGGCGCAAATGCTCGCGAATAATGGTTACATGGTGTTGCAGCCGCAGTACCGCGGTTCACAGGGCTACGGTATGAAGTTCTACCTGGACGCGTTCATGCAGGGTGGCCAGGGTGGCTACAAGATGCAGGACGACAAGGACGACGGCGCGCTCTACCTGGTGGAGCAAGGTCTGGTCGATCCCGATCGAATGGCGATGTTCGGCTGGTCCTATGGCGGGTATGCGGCTCTGGTCGCGGCCTCCCGCAGCGACCAGATCTACCAGTGCGTGATTGCGGGTGCTGCGGTCACTGATCCGCTCATGCAGGTCAATTATTACCGTTTCCAGCTGCGTGGCACCGGTCGCGAAGAACAGTTACGCATGTGGGATGACAGTATTTCGCCGCTGGAGGAGGTCGACAAGGTCAACGTGCCGATGTTGATTATTCATGGCGATGTTGATCAGCGCGTGCCGCCAGACCATGCGAAGAAGTACTTTAAGGCTCTTGACAAAATTGGCAAGCCATACAAGGCGCTCTGGCTGGAAGGCGCGGATCACTTCTCGAATACGCTGTTCTATCGCCACCAGCTCAAGCTGTACGAGACAATGATCGATTTTCTGAAGAATGACTGCGGGCCTGGTGGGCTGTAGTCACAAGAGTTGAGTATAGAAAGAAGCCCGGGGTAGTGTGATTACCCCGGGTTTTTTATTGGCTAGAACATTTCGCTCGGGTCGAGCGTGTCATGGGCCGGCTTTTCCCGGCTCTTGATCCAGTCGCCGGTGATCATATTGTCGTAGCCGAGACCTGGTCCAACCATCGGGTAGACGCCGGCATCGCGGTCAATAATGACCTCGAGAAATGCCGGTCCATCAAATTCCATGAATTCGCGAATAATAGCCGGCAGGTCTTCCTGCTTGTCGAGGCGTTTTGCGAACTTGAAGCCGTCGGCTTCGGCCGCCTTTACAAAGTCCTTGCTGTGCAATGACTTGTCGCTGCCTGACATGCGCCCGCCAAAATACAGTTTCTGCCACTGCCGGACCATGCCATCGCCGTAATTGTTCAATACGATGACCTTGACCGGCGTGTTATACGTCGTCGCTGTTTCAAGTTCACCGATATTCATGCGGATACTGCCGTCGCCATCGATGTCGATCACGGTGCGGTCTGGTCGGGCGAACTGTGCGCCAATGGCGGCCGGCAGGCCGAAGCCCATCGTGCCCATGCTGCCTGAGGTGAGCCACAGGCGCGGTTCGCGAAAGTCGAAATACTGCGCGGCCCACATCTGGTGCTGTCCTACGCCCGTCGAAATGATCGCTTCGCCTTTCGAGTGCTTGTTGATTTCCTCGATAACAGCATAGGGCTGGATCATTTCGGAATTGCGATCGTAGTTGAGCGCATAGTCTTTTTTGAGCTGTGCAATCTCTTCATGCCAGGCGCCGAAAACCTTCGCAAAGCCGATACGCTTGCCGTAAGCAAGCATGTCCATGAGATCGCGCTCGAGCATGCCGACGTGATGCCAGTTCACGCGCTTCACCTTGCCGATTTCGGCAAAATCCACGTCGAAATGTGCGATGTTCTTCGCGCGCGGAGCGAACTGGCCGGGATTGCCGGCGACGCGGTCGTCGAAACGCGCACCGATGGCGATCAGGAAATCGCAGTCCTCAACGGCATAGTTGGCAGACGCCACGCCGTGCATGCCCAGCATGTGCAGGGCAAGCGGATGAGTTGTATCGCTGGCGCCCAATGCCATCAAAGTCGTTGTAACGGGGATGCCGTATTCACTGGCCAAACGCCGCATGGCTTTGGTTGCATTGGCATTAATCACGCCGCCACCGGCATAAATCAGCGGCCGCTCGGCTTCCGAAAGCAGGGTAAAAAAGCGCTCGCAGGCGTCATCGCTGAGGTGGTTCTCTTCGACTTTAGCGAGGCGCCGGCGGTAGCCGTGCAGGGGCAGTGTGCCCTGTCCCTGGAATTTGCCTTCCCAGTTCTGGATATCTTTCGGGATGTCCACAACCACCGGGCCGGGACGTCCGGTGCGCGCCAGTTCAAATGCGCTACGCATAGTCTCTTCGAGCTTGTCGGCATCGGTCACCAGGAAGACATGCTTCGCGACGGCACCCATGATGGCCGAAACGGGTGCTTCCTGGAATGCATCGGTGCCGATCGCGGCTGTCGGTACCTGCCCGCAGATGACAACCAACGGGACCGAGTCGGCCATGCTGTCACGCACAGGTGTCACCGTGTTGGTGGCGCCAGGGCCAGACGTCACCATGACAACACCGACTTTGCCGCTGGCCCGTGAATAGCCAGCCGCCATGAAGCCGGCCCCCTGCTCATTGGCAGGTACGACCAGCTGAATAGCCGCTTCACGGCCTGCGACGGGATGCTTGTCGTTGTAGCGAAATATTGCGTCGTAGATTGGGAGGATTGCCCCACCGCTGTAGCCGAAAATCGTTTCGACGCCTTCGTCAGCCAGAACCTGTACTACCGTGTCGGCTCCGGAGAGCGAATTTCCAGCAAGTGGGTGACGAGTTACCTGTGCGGTATTGGCCTTGTCATTCATTGTTCTGCGAGGTCACGATAAGAAGCGGGTTTTTCGCGAGTGTTTACTAAATTAAGGTGCATTGCAATACTGCAGAAACTGGGCGAACATCCAGCTAATCCCTCAGCAAAACCGGTTTCATTTGTAATTCATCATGCGACACGCAATTTCAGTCCTCCTGCAGAACGAGGTCGGCGCCCTGACGCGCATGACCGGCATGTTTTCCTCCCGTGGTTACAACATCGAAACGTTGAATGTCGCCCCTACCTACGACCCTCGCGTGTCACGCGTGACCCTGGTGGTGACTGGCTCGGATGCCGCAATTGCGCAGCTTAACGCGCAGCTTGCCAAGCTGGTCGACGTGGTGAACATCCACGACATGACGCTGGGCGAGCATTTCGAAAGAGAGCTGGCCATCGTCAAGATCAAGCTGGGTACCGGTGGCCTTGCCAAGGCGATGTCGCTGGCCAAACGGTTCAGCGCGGAGATGCTGGATGAAGATACCAACAGTTGCACCATGCAGCTGACCGGCCGTGTCGCCGAGGTTGACGAGTTCGTGCAGGAAACGGCCAAAGTCGGAGAAATCTCGGCCGTCGCGCGCAGTGGCACGGTCGCCGTGTCGAAAGGCGAAGTAACGCTCACGTCGTTCGATCGGCAGCACCTGCTCGTCGGCTGAGCGCGGTGGGCCCGGCGCTTAACGACTTCCGACGGCTGGTCGTCAAGGTCGGGTCTTCGCTTCTGGTCGACGACTCCGGGCGACTCAATCGCGAGTGGCTCGATACGCTCGCGCAGGACATTAGTCGTCTGCAAAGTGACGGCCACGAAGTCCTCATTGTCTCTTCAGGCGCGATTGCCATTGGCTGCCAGGTGCTGGGAATTAACAAAGCACGGGCGCGGCTCGAGGATCTGCAGGCCGCTGCGGCGGCCGGACAGGTGCAGCTCGTTCATGCCTACCAGGAAATGCTCGGGCGGCATGACATCGTGGCAGCCCAGATTCTCCTGACACCCGAGGACACTGAAAATCGCCGCCGTTTCCTCAACGCCCGGGGCACGCTGGCCCGTCTCCTCGAGCGAGCCGTCATACCCATCATCAACGAGAACGACACGGTCGCAACCGAAGAAATTCGTTATGGCGACAATGACCGACTCGCAGCGCGTGTGGCGCAACTGGTCATGGCGGACGCACTAGTGCTGCTGTCCGATGTGGATGGTTTCTACACCGCGGATCCGGGAAAAGACCCGGACGCGAAATTCATCCCCGAGGTGAGTCGCATCACGGGTGAGATGCAGGCGATGGCCGGGGAGACCCGGTCCGACGTCGGTAGTGGCGGTATGGCGACCAAGGTTCAGGCTGCGCGGATCGCCACTCATGCCGGTTGCTCCACCATTATTGCCAGCGGCACTATCGAGCATCCTTTGCTGGCGTTGTCGAACGGGGCCCGCTGCACGGTCTTCAAGGCAGAAGGGACGCCGGCGGCTGCACGGAAGCAATGGCTCGCGGGCGTGCTGGAGGTGCGTGGTATCTTGCATGTAGACGAAGGTGCAATGCGCGCGCTGGGCAGCGGTAACAGCCTGCTTCCAGTCGGTGTGATCGGCGTCGATGGCGAGTTCAGCCGCGGTGACGTTGTCACAATTACTGGACCGCACGGCGGCGAGCTCGGGCGCGGCCTGGCGGAGTATTCGCACTCTGAGGCCAGCCAGATATGCGGCTGCCATTCAGAGCAGATTGAGGAGAAACTCGGGTATCGGGGCCGGTCGGTCATGGTGCATCGAGACGAACTGGTGTTATTCGATAGTGATAGCTGAAACGATGACGGCGTTGGGCCAGGCCGCGCGTGCCGCGGCTACGGATTTGGCGACGACGAGTGGTGACCAGCGCAATGCTGCATTGGCTGCCGCGGCTGCCGCATTGCGTGGCGGTTCGACAACGATACTCGCTGCAAATGAAAAAGACATGGCGGCCGCAAAGGAGCGTGGGCTTGGCGGATCCATGCTCGATCGACTTCTCCTCGACCAGGGCCGAGTTGAGGCCATGGCTGCAGGTCTTGAGACGATCATTGGCCTGCGCGATCCAGTCGGGCGGATACTTGAGGAATGGGAGCGGCCAAACGGCCTGCATATCCAGCGTGTCGCAGTGCCGCTGGGCGTCATCGGTATCATCTATGAGAGCCGGCCAAACGTGACGGCCGATGCCGCGGCACTGTGTATCAAGTCAGGCAATGCCGTAATTCTCCGCGGCGGTTCCGAAAGTTTCTATTCAAGCACAGCCATCTATGAGTGCCTGCGGCAAGGGCTCGAAGCTTCTGGCTTGCCTGGAAAGTCTGTGCAAATGGTCCCAACCACCGATCGCGCGGCGGTCGGCTTTCTGCTGTCGTCCATGACTGATTGGGTTGATGTGGTTGTGCCGCGTGGCGGCAAGAGCCTGATAAAGCGCGTTCAGGATGAGGCGCGCGTGCCTGTCATCGGGCATCTCGAAGGTATCTGCCATGTCTACCTGCATGCAGGCGCCGACTCCGACATGGCGCGCGACGTTGTGCTTAATGCGAAAATGCGCCGCACAGGAATCTGCGGTGCGGCTGAAACCCTGCTGGTGGACAAAGCTGTAGCGGACAACTTGGTGCCGTTGGTTGGCGCTGCGCTACTGGCCGCGGGCTGTGACATTCGTGGAGACGCAAAAGTTCGATCGCTATTGCCAGAAGCGCGCGAGGCGACCGAAGAAGACTGGTCGACCGAATATCTGGATGCCGTCATTTCGATTCGCGTGGTCGATGATATTGACGCAGCGATCAGTCATATTCGTCGTTATGGTTCCGGTCACACCGAAAGCATCATTACTGACGATACAGAGGCGGCCGAAACGTTCTTTCGGGAGGTCGATAGTGCGATTGTGCTGCAAAATGCCTCAACGCAGTTCGCCGACGGCGGTGAGTTCGGCATGGGTGCGGAAATCGGCATTGCGACGGGACGCATCCATGCGCGTGGTCCTGTCGGCGCGGACCAGCTAACAAGTTACAAGTACGTGGTTCGCGGCAGCGGACAGGTAAGGCCAGGCTGATGTGTGCGGCACAGCAATATGACCTCGCGGTCATCGGCGCAGGGATCAATGGTGCGGGAATTGCGCGCGATGCGGCGCTTCGCGGCCTGAAGGTCATTATTTTCGACAAAAACGATATGTGCAGCGGGTGCTCAGCGATTTCCAGCCGACTGGTGCATGGTGGATTGCGTTACCTGGAGTACGGCGAAATTCCACTGGTGTATGAGTCGTTGCATGAACGGCGCTACCTGCGGCTCACGGCGCCGCACCTGGTCGAGCCACTGCGCATCACTATTCCCATCTACGCCGGGGCGCGCCGCGGGCCATTGCTGATTCGTCTTGGCATGCTCGCTTATGACCTGTTGTCCTTGCGGAAGACGGTGCCGAATCACGAGATGTTGAGCGGCGCCAAGATGCATGCGGCTGAGCCGGGCCTCAGGGCAGAAGGGCTGCGCGCGGCAGCTCGTTACTATGATGCGCAGGTCAAATTTGCGGAACGCCTGGTATTGGAAAACCTGCTTGCCGCGCGGTCAGCGGGGGCGGTTATTCGAACGCACAGTGAGGTTACGCATATCGCGGCCGCAAACGGCGCTATCACCTCGCTTACCTACAGAGATGCGGAAGGTTCTGAGCAGGAGGTCGCGACCAAGGCTGTTGTTAATGCGGCCGGACCCTGGGTTGACCGAGTCCTGGCTGTCGCTCCGAAGGCCAGTCACCGCCTGATTGGTGGCACCAAAGGCAGCCATATTATTGTGGGCCGATTCGAAGGCGCGCCGAAGGATGCCTTTTACGTTGAAGCAGCGGCGGATGGTCGGCCGTTTTTTATCATCCCGTGGAACGACCAGTACCTGATTGGCACGACCGATATTCGTTACGACGAAGATCTCGACGAAATTCGTGCGAGTGGCGCGGAGGTGGATTACCTGCTGGATGAAACCAATCGTGTCTTTCCCCACGCATCCCTGTCGCGCGAAGATATTCACTATGCGTACGCCGGCGTTCGACCGTTACCTTTCAAAGAAGCTGGCCCCGAATCGGCAATCACCCGCCGCCACATCATCAAGGTGAATAAGGATGTGGCGAACGGACTTATATCCATTATCGGCGGCAAACTCACCACGTATCGCAACCTGGCCGAACAGACGGTCGACAAGTTGGCAAAGCTGCAGCATCTGAGACTGCCGCCATGCCGAACACGCGATACGGATCTTCCCGGCGCCTGGGGTATCGATCGTGCACGGGAGCGTCTGCTTGCACTGGGGACTCTCTCGGATGCCGGTATCGAGCGCCTGCTGCAGATCTACGGTGGCCGCGCGGCAGCGATAGCTGATCTTGCAGGCACCGATTCCGGACTCGCAGACACCCTGGGCGACGAGCACCGGGTTCTCTCTGCCGAGGTCGTCTTTGTTCTGCGCGAGGAATTTGCGGTGACGCTCACGGATGTTGTTTTCCGGCGCATGATGATTGGCTTTGACGCCGACCAGGGGGCCCAAATGTATTCGGAAGTCGCTGCGATCGCGGCAAAAGAGGCGGGCTGGAGCCCGGAACAACAAGCGCAGCAACTCGATGGACTCACGAAGTACGCCCAGTCGCTGCGAGTGGGGTAAACCAATGAATATCGCCAGGCCTCGGTTCGTCCCGGCACTTGTCTTTTTGCATTTCCTGATTATGCAGACAGTCCTCGCGCAGGACGTAGTGACGGCTGATGCAGCGACAGCCACATCGTCGCGACCTCGCGTTGGCCTGGTGCTCGGCGGGGGTGGTGCACGCGGTGCCGCACACATCGGCGTGCTCAAGGAACTCGAGCGCCTGCAGATACCGATCGATTCGATTGCCGGGACCAGCATGGGGGCGGTAGTCGGCGGGCTCTATGCCACCGGGATGAGTGCAGACGATCTTGAGGACCTCGTGGGTTCGCTCGATTGGGCCGCCGCGCTGTCTGACAAACCCGACAGGAAGAACCTGAGTTTTCGCCGTAAGCAGGATGACAGCCAGTCACCGATTGATTTTGAATTGGGTGTACGCGGAACTGAACTCGTGTTGCCGAAAGGCGCAATCCAGGGGCAGAAACTGGATCTGCTGCTGCGCGAACTGACGTTCGACGTATCTCATATCAGGGATTTCGACGATTTGCCGATCCCGTTTCGCGCCATTGCCTCGGATATTGAGCGTGGTGAAATCTGGATCATGGACAAAGGTGATCTCGCCCAATCCATCCGAGCGAGCATGTCGGTACCCGGTGTGTTTGCACCGGTGCGCATAGGCGATCGGCTGCTGGTTGACGGCGGCATTGTCGGCAACCTCGGCATCAACGTCATGCAGGAAATGGATGTGGACGTCATTATCGCCGTAGACGTCGAGTTTCCTTTGTACGGTCCTGACGAGCTGGACTCCGCGCTGACCATCTCGGAGCAAATGCTCACGATCCTCATCCGCAAGGAGACGTTGCGTCAGATTGAACGCCTGAGCGCCAATGACATATTGATCCGCCCCGATCTTGGAACCTTCGCGTCGACGAATTTCGGTGACATCCTCGAAACGGTCGAACCAGGTGAAGCCGCGGCGCGCGAGCAGGCATCGAAACTCAAAGCTCTCTCGCTTGATAAGGCTGCGTGGGATGCCTACCTTGCGCAGCGCACGCACCCGACGTCATCGGCATCACACCTGGCCTTCGTGCGAATTATCGATGGCGGTGAACTCGCACCGGAGGTGCTGCAACTGAAGCTCAGCGTAAAGGCCGGGGACCCGATCGATCATGCACTGCTCGCGCACAACACCGACCGGCTCTATGGCCTTGGGTTATATGAAAAAGTCAGCTACGCGCTCGTGGACGAGGGCGGCAAGACCGGCGTGGAGTATCGGGCGCGGAGTAAGAGTTGGGGTCCCAATTTTCTGCAGTTCGGCGTGTCTCTCGAAGATGACTTCGAAGGGTCGACGGCGTTCAATCTGGGGGCTCGTTTGACTCGCACGGGCATAAACCCCCTGGGCGCCGAGTGGCGTAACGACCTGCGCCTGGGAACGGACCCGAAACTGTTCTCGGAGTTCTACCAGCCCTTAAGTAGCGATTCGCGTCTTTTCATTGCACCGCACCTCAGCGTGGAGCAATCGAATATCAACGCGTTCGCGGCCGAAACACGGATTGCGCGCCTAAGGGTGACAGAAGCGGAAGCAGGTATTGATATGGGGCGGGAACTGGGCCGAGTCGGTGAATTTCGGTTGGGTTTGTTTCGCGGTGCCGGCGAGGCGCGTGTAAGAGTCGGGGATCCGGCGCTGCCGAATATCGACTTTAATGCCGGCGGTGCGTTCGCACGACTGCGCTTCGACTCCCTCGATAATGCGCGATTCCCGCGACGCGGCATGCTCAGCGACATCAAGTGGACCCTTTCGCGCCCCGGACTTGGGGCCGACAGCGAATACGACACGATCGAAGGCGAGGCGACACAAACCTGGAGTCGCGGCAGGAACAGCCTGCGACTTGGCGTGAGCTATGCAACGACGCTTGACTCGGATGGTGCGTTCCAGGATTTTTTCCCGCTGGGTGGCTTCCTGCGTCTGTCGGGGCTTGAACGAGGCGAGATTGCAGGACCGCATGCGGCGCTGGCCAAGCTCGTGTACTACCGTCGGATAAGTGGCGACACCGGCATCCTGGATACACCGATCTACTTGGGGATGTCGGCAGAGGCGGGCAATGTGTGGCGCGCGCGCTCGGAAATGAGCTTCGAATCGATGATTCTCAACGGCAGCGTGTTTGTCGGCTTCGACACGTTTCTCGGGCCTGTTTATGTCGCCGCCGGTTTTGCCGAACACCGCCAATCGAATTTCTACCTGTTTATCGGCGCGCCGCCAAATTGACAGGACCTAGCGCGTGACTTTTTCCAGGATCTGGGTTGGGGAGTCGGTATTCCGATAATAGCCATGTCTTACGGCCATGTTGTCGAAGGCGGTGTCACGCTCGGCTGCAGTCGCATACCAGTGAAAACGCTCCCAGTTGTCTCCGAGAACCTTGCGGAGCGTATCGGTTGCGGGCAGCGTCACGCGGATTCCGAAATTACGTTCCCGGTTAGCTGTTTCCGGGTTGACGAGATTGTGCTGGTGGCAAAAGTCCACGGTGGTTCCCTGTGCAGGTTTTACGAGCAGCGCGAGTATACCGGAATTGCCGGCGCAGGCATTAGCGGGTCGATCCGCGGTCCGCAGCACCTTCGCGATCGGCCCAACCGAGAATGCGCCGCGTAATAAACAGGTAAACGGGCTTGGCCGTGTGCGCCCAGGCGCGAGACATTGCTGACGGGTTGGCCAGGATCCTGTGTTCACGCTGCGTGAGGCGATCTGCACAATAGCTGCGCTTGTGCTTGAGCAAATGGCGGATATCTTCGCGCGCCGCGCCACGGAACAGGCGACCGCGGCGCGTGCTGTGCCAGGCGAGCTGGAAGTCGATGAACGCTGGACTGCCGTCGTCGAGAACAAGCAGGTTAGGCTCCTTCGCGAGATCGTTGTGGCATACGCCTGCCCGGTGCAGGCGTCGCAGGAGGCGCGCTGCCGCCTTGAACCACAGCGGGTCGTCAGTTTTCGCATCGTGGAGTGGCTTGCCCGCGAGGAAGCTGCGAACCAGCGTGTCGCGCTCAAGATGCAGGAGCTGTGGCACGCCATTGATTCCGTCGAGTGCGGCGAGTGCTATCGCCTCCCTTCTTAGCAGGTAGCGAGCAAGCCAGCGCAGCCACCAGCGCGCCGCGGCGGCATTCCGCACGATAACGGGACCCTCGGCGTCGGGTCGGAGTACGACTTCGCCAAACAGGTCACATTTTAGAATCCGTTCATCGTCCATTTTGCCAAGAATAATGCCAGAATAGCCTGCCGAGGTATGGGTGATCGATACGGCATGAGCGAAGACTCAAGTAAGCAGGTTCCGTCCGAAGAGCGCAAGCGCCAGGATTCCACCGGCGAGTTCTTCAGCGTTGGTGCGCCACTGCACGCTGTGCGGGCAGGCTACGTGCACCGTCGTGCCGACGACCTGCTTTACGACACGGTGGTTAGTGGCCGATACGCGCATGTGCTTGCGCCAGATCGCAGTGGCAAGTCGAGCCTGATCGCTGCAACTGCCGCTCGTCTTGAAGCTCATGGCTGCAAAATTGCGATTCTTGACCTCGAGCAGATTGGTGTGCGCGATGGCGGCACTGATCCCGGCCGCTGGTACTACAACGTTGCCTATCGCCTGCTGCGACAGCTTAGAATTCGTTATGACCTGCAAACCTGGTGGCATGACAAGTCAATTCTGAGTAACCGCCAGCGACTACTGGAGTTCTACTCGGAGATCGTCCTGCAGTTCGTGGCCGAGCCTATCGTTGTCTTTGTCGACGAAATTCAATGCATCGAGAACCTGCCGTTCGCGGACCAGTTGCTTGCCAGTATTCGCGCGGCACACAACGCGCGTACCACGGATCCTGATTTCTCGCGTCTTGCGTTCGTGCTGCTGGGCGAGTGCGATCCGGTCAGCCTTGTTGCGGAGCCCGAGTTGTCGCCCTTCAATGCGACGCAGCAAATTATTCTCGATGACTTCACCAGGGAAGAGCTCGACCTGTTTGCGACAGAGCTGAATCTGGAGCCTGACGAGGCGGCCATCGCACTGGATCGTATTTACCACTGGACGCGCGGGCAGCCATACCTTAGTCAGAAGCTTGCACGCCAGATTGCACGCGACGGGACCGATGGCGATGTTGCGGCAGAGATTGACCGTATTGCAACGACGCAATTAGGTGGGCGGGCTGCGCTGCACAGTGAACCGCACATGAGCCACATCCATCGGGTCATTGTTAACAATGAAAAACAAATGGAGCCGCTGCTTAACCTCTATGGGCGTATCCGCAAAGGTGTGGAGGTTCCAGCTGACCTGGGATCGCCGCTGCAACGTCGTTTGATGGCCGTCGGTCTACTGGTTATTGACCACGACGGCACCCTGAGGGTTCGCAATCGCCTTTACGAGGCTGTCTTTACGGCCCGCTGGGCTAACGAAAACCTGCCGACCCGATTGCGCGTTCCGGCTATGGTAGCAGCTGTCCTGCTGTTATTTGCGTTGGTGCCGTTCTGGTACACGCAATGGTTGCCGCGTCCGTACATGAGTGTGCTGACGTCGCCAACGGTGGAATTGGACGTCGCTCGATCAGCGTACGAGAATCTCGGGTCGTTTCCCGGACATGCCGACGCGGCCGAAAACCTGTTTCGCGGATTTATCGAACAACGTGCAGCGCTGACGACCAGCCTTGACGAAATCAACGCGCTGGCCGAATCGTCCGCCGACCTGCCCGGCGCGGGCCGTCTTCCGGATATGCTGCGGGCCTCGTTCTGGGACCGCGAGACGAGTGCTGCGCTCAGGATGGAAAACCGCGATGCCGCGCTGCTGGCGACGCTCGAGTCGCTGGTCCTGCCGACGCCGCGACGCAGGCAGCGAGCAGCGAGTCTCGTCTCGGACGACTATCCGCTGCTGCTTGCAACACTGCCTCCACAGCTGGGTAATACGACCGTGTTCGATCCGGATAGCATGCTCCTCACCTCGGCTGAGGGAGCGAGTATCACGCAGTGGTCGTATGCGACCCAGGAGCTGCAGCAGCGAGAAAGCTGGAGCGTTACCGCGCTTGAGGTCGTGCCTTTATTGCGCCGCGTCATCATTGATCGCGAAGGGCAGGTCAACCGTATCGGCCTGACACTTAATATAAGTCACGCGCGTATGTCGGACCTGCGCATAAAGATCATCGCGCCGTCGGGACGCGCAGTCGAAGTCGAAGCGGGTACGGAGCGCGCGTCCAGCAACGAAGATATTAAGATCCCAGCCGCACAGCTGCGCGACCTGATAGGTGAGTCGCTGATGGGAACGTGGTCGATCAGTGTGCGCGATGAGGCCATGGGTATAGCAGGACAGTTGGTCGGCTGGAACCTGAAGCTGAATTCGCAGGGTGCCGTTGAGGATTTTCAGCGCGGGCTGAATATTCCGGATCCGATTGAACGCGAAACCGATAACGTGTGGTTCGACAAGACCGGCCGTTATGCTGTAGCGCGCGCAATTCAGAGCGATAGCGCACGCATTTGGGATCTGGCATTCGCCGAACCTGTGCGGGCTATTGCCGTCAACGAGAATGAGACGCTGATTGGACTTGATGCCGCTGCGCGCCGGCTTATTACGGCGACCCAGGACAGCGTCAACCTCTGGGACACGGCAACTGGTGATCGTGTGATGACATTACCGGTTGGCGTCGCAAGTGCAAGTGCCACACTGACCCTGGATGGCATGCACCTTCTCGCGAAGCATCGCGGTGACATAGAGACGCGGCTTGAGCTCTGGTCACTGGAACAAGGCAGCCTTGCCGCAGAGATCGCGGTGGCTGGCGTGCCGGCACTGACCGCAACCGATCCGTCCGGGTCTCGTCTTGCGGTAGCAGACTACGATCGGGCTGTTCGTGTCTGGGACTTGGCAACCGGGGAACTCCTGGCGCAGATCGATTTGCAGGTGCAGCCGAGCGCCATACATCTTGCGGCGGGCGGCGACGCGTTAGGTGTTGTGCACGGCCAGTCGGGAGTCTCGTTATGGAGTATTTCGCGCCCACAGGACCCGTTGCTGGAGGAGTATGGAGACGGCAACTGGCAGCTGGTGTTCTCGGAGTCCGGTGCAAAAGCGATTGCGGGCAGGGCAGAAGCGGGATTCCAGATCTACAGCAGCCGTGACGGCCGGCTGGTCGGCCCGCCAATCGGCGTGCGCGGTTCCGCTGACACAAGTCCGATACTTGCCTTTAGCCAGGATGAACAGGTTGTATTCGCAGGCAATCCACGCGGAATCTCACGATTCTGGAAGGCCGCGGAAATTCCACCGGCCGCAGAAAGCAGCCCAACAGAGGACGGCAACTTCTTGTGGCCGCCTTCAGCCGATGGGGCGATGGCCGCATTGCCGGGAAGTCGCGGCATGGTGATCGGGGATTCGGCAGGGCATGTCCACGTTCTGTCGAGTGGGGCCAGTCTTGATGAGATTTGGGCACTTAGCGAAGACGTCAGCTTCGTTGGCCACACTGCGGAGGTCGTCCGCCTCAGTGTCGATCGATCGGGCGAATTGATTGCCAGTGCCGCCACTGACAACACCGTTCGGGTGTGGGATACCGATAGCGGCCAGCCTCACTCCTGGACTTTGGAGATTGAGGGTGATCCGGTCGACGATATAGTGTTTTCTCCGGATGCACGAATGCTCGCAGTTCTTACCGGTACCGTTCTGGACCTGTTCAGCGTTGAGGATGGGTCACTCGTGGCGAAATTCGAATTCGGAGCGTTGCAGGAAAGCATCGCGTTCGTCTCAGACGACAGCATTTACGTGGGCGGCGACGGCGGTATCCTGCGCCTCATTTCACGGGATGGTGATGGCGCCTGGACAATGCAGCAGGTATGGCAGGGAGACAATGCGATCCGACTGTTGGCCGCTTCGCCAAGAGGCCAGTATCTGGTTCTCGTTGACGAGGCCGGATTTGCGAGCCAGTTTATTCTCTCTGAGGGGCGCGTCAGCGGCCCGGCGTTGGAGATCCCGGGTACCGTTGAAGAGATTGCATTCGGGCACAGCGGAGCCCGTGCCTATTTCCGGACAGCGCGCTGGACCCATCGTGTAAGCCTCAGTATTAACGGTCTCCACTGGGTCGACAGCGTCTTTTCTCCGAAGGCGCTAAACGGCGCACGAATCGTGTTTGGGCCCAGTGGATCTGATACCGCGAATCGGGCGTACCTTCCGGCCGCCCGCAATGGCTTCATCGAATTGGTGGAACTGGGTTTCCCTGGATCGTCAGGCCCCGGGTTGTTTGGTAACAGGGAAGAACTCCTGATCGAATGGCGAAAACGTCTCGGCTACTAGCGTTCGTCGCCGCGCAGTGTGCGTACCAGAAGTTCCAGCCTGGCAGCTGTTACTTCAGAGGGTGGCACCGGCTCCCCAAAGGTCACCGTGACACGAGCGAACAGGCGCCCCGGGATTTTTCGCAGACCACCGTCACTTCGGCGACTGAACCAGCTCCCCCATAACCTGCCCAATGAAGCGGGCACGACCGGGACAGGGCGTCGCCTGATGATTTTCTCGATGCCCGGTCGAAACCGCGCAATCTCTCCATCATGCGTGATCGCGCCTTCCGGGAAGATACAAACCACGTTGCCGGCGGCGAGTTCGGCATCCACTTTCTCAAACGCGTCGTCCATGATTGCCTTGTCCTCGCGTGCTCCCGCGATGGGAATTGCTTTCATGTTTCTGAAAATGAAGTTGAGGACGGGAATCTGGAAAATCTTGTACCACATGACAAAGCGCATCGGTCGCCGCACGGACCCGGCAAGAATAATCGGGTCGATGTAGCTGACATGATTGCAGACAACGATAGCGGGTCCCTTCACCGGAATGTTGTCGAGGCCACTTGGCCGAATGCGATAAACGACGCTAATCACGATCCATGCGAGGAAGCGCATCAGGAACTCTGGCAGCAGCGAGAAAATGTACACGGCGACGATAGCGTTGAGTACAGCGATGATCAGGAACAACTCGGGAATCGAAACGCCTAATTTCAGCAGTATCATCGACATGATGGAGGCGCAAACCATCAGGAATGAGTTGATGATGTTGTTGGCCGCGATGATTCTTGACAGGTGCTGGCGCTTCGAGCGTTTCTGGATCAGTGCGTAGAGCGGTACGCTGTAGAAGCCACCGAATGCGCCGATCAAGGCGAGGTCGATCCAGATTCGCCAGCTGCCTGGCCGGGACAGAAACTCTGCGATGGAGTGTGCCGGGGTCGTGATTGCCTCTGCTTGTGCAAAATACAGGTCCATCGCGAACAGGCTAAGACCGATCGAGCCAAAAGGTACGAGGCCCAGCTCTATGCGGTGTCCCGACATGCGCTCGCATAACAACGACCCGATGCCAACGCCGACAGCGAACGCAGCGAGCAATAATGTGGTAATCGACTCACTGCCGTTCAGGAGGTCCAGCGTATAGGCTGGAATCTGGATGGTCATGGCTGAGCCAAAAAACCAAAACCATGAAATACCGAGTATGGACAGAAATACACTGCGTTCTTCGCGCGCAAACCGGACGATGTGCCAGGTTTCCTTCCAGGCGTTCCAGCTGACCTTCAAACCCGGGTCGACCGCTCGGGTCTTCGGGACTTCGCGACTGGTCAGGTAACCCATGACAGCGACAAAGACCAGGCAAATACCCAGGATCGCCTGTTTGTCAAAGCCCAGCCCACCGGAAATTTCGTCGCCAACGACGATGCCGCCGATGATCAGACCAATGATAATCGCGACATAGGTGCCCGATTCGACGAGTGCGTTGCCGCCTACGAGTTCGTCGTCGGCCAGTTGCTGTGGCAGGTAGGCGTATTTGACCGGGCCGAACATTGTCGACTGGCAGCCCATAAGAAAGAGCACGAACAAGAGCAGCGCATAGCTGTCGGTAAACAGGGCGGTAGCGGCCAGTACCATCAGCACGATCTCGAGCATCTTGACCCGACGGATCAGCAGGGACTTTTCGTACTTGTCAGCGAGTTGGCCCGCGGTTGCCGAGAACAGGAAGAACGGAAGGATGAACAGGCCGGCGGCGACGTTAGCGAGTTGGGTGTGATCCATACCCGCGACGACGACACCCTGGAAAGTGATCAGGATGACCAGACCGTTGCGGAAGATATTATCGTTAAGGGCGCCGAGAAACTGGGTCCCAAAAAACGGCGCAAAGCGCCGCTGGCCTAACAGAGAAAACTGGTTTGAGCCTGACAATCTTTTCTACCCACCTCGTCTGCAGAGGGCACTATAACTCGAATACCCCCCGCCACATGCCAAAACTGCGAACCCTGCCCTTAAGGTGAATTTGATATTATTGCTACCATCTGGACCACAGCGTGCTGAATTTTCTACCATTTAATCAACTTTTCGGACAAGACCAACCACTATGACGAGGCACAAGACAGCGCTATTGATCGGGATCGGACTGCTGGCCGGCTGTACTCCGAGTGAGCCGCCCGCGCGTACGACCACCGAGTTCATCGATAATCCCATGCTGCTTGAGGCAGCGATGGTCCGTTGCCAGCAGAACCGTCAGGAATCGCGCTACGATCAGGAATGCATCAACGCACGGGCCGCTGTGCAGCGAATTCAGGCGAAGGAAGAAGAAACTCGTCGCGCGGAACTCGAGGCCCGGTCCGAACGCAAGCGCGCAGCGCTGCGACGTACGCAGCAGGCAGCTGCAGAAGCGCGGCGTCGTTCGCTAGAAGCAGAACGACTGCGCAAGGAAGCCGAATACCTGGCGCAGTTTGGCGTGTTACCTCCGACAGACGACGGCAACGAGTCAGATGTCTTGCCTGAAGGAAATCTGCCGCTGGCCGTCATTCCCGAGGCCGCTGTCCAGGACGAAGCCGGTTCTGCCTATGGTGACGCCGTGTTGCCGACCGACGGTGGAAATGCGCCCAGTGCCGAGCAGGTACCCGAGGAAGAAACGACCGATGACCTGGAGTCTATTCGCGAAGAACTGCGTCGCCGCAACGACGAAGATCAGCAGGGCTAGCCGCTCGCAGGCATGGTTCGCACATGCAGGTCGCGCTGTGGAAACGGAATCTGGATTCCCTCTTGGTTAAATGCCCTGTAGACCGCGCAGTTCAGTTCGTGTCTGACCCGACCGCCGTCGGCGGGGTCTGCAATCCATCCTAACAACTCGAAGTTCAGGCTCGAGTCGCCGAACAGTCTGAAGCGTACTCGTGGCTCGGGATTCGAGAGTATGTTCGCGTTCTCTTCCGCGACCTTCTGCAGTGTTTCGATGACGTGATCGAGGTCGCTGCCGTAAGCAACACCGACACCGATTCGGATCCTGTGCTGCGCCGGGGGGCCGCCCGCTTCATTGGTAATTGTGCTGTTACCGATTATGCCATTTGGCACTGTGATCTCGACGTCATCACGTGTGAGGATGCGGGTGCTGCGTAAGCCGATATCCGTCACGATCCCACGCTCGCCGGAATCAAGAATAATATAGTCGCCCGTCTTGTACGGCGCATCGATCACGATTGAGACCCCGGCGAACAGATTCGACAGGGTGTCCTTGGCCGCGAAACTCAGGGCGAGACCGACGATACCTGCGGAGGCGAGCCAGGCTGTGACATTGATGTTCCACGCAAGGAAAACAAAATATATGGACATCGCGGCGAGCACGACCTTCGCCATATTGTGCAGAAGCGAAAGCATGCCACTCTGTACGAGTTTGCTTTGAGATGACTTCCGGGCCGACTGGACAATCAGATTGACAAAGCCTGCCAGCGTTCCGAACCAGATTATGATCGCGATTGTTTTGAGGAGGCCGAGTGTCAGAAACTCTGGCGCGGCCGGCATGCCTACCCGCAGGGTTGCAAGACCCAGGCCGAGGAGAACAAACGACATGAAGACGGGGCGGTGGACGAGTTCGACGAGGCCGTCATCGAAGTCGTTAGTGGATCTCTGTGCCATACGTCCGATGATGCCGGACATGATCCAGTCAGCGACCTTGCCGGCCAGGATAAAAGCGGCCGCGATTATCGCGGCCTGCAGGTAAGGATTGGGCCCAATCAGTTCTGCGAGCTGCTGGACCTTGCTGATCAATTCTTCCAAACGTGATTCCGCCAGTCTCAGTAGTTAGGGTCGTACGCGGTTTCGTCGTCCGCCTCGCCGGGCTCAGGCAGGCCAAAAGTACGGACGTCGGCTTCAGTTTCTACAGTACCAGACTGTTCGGCGCCGGCCTTCATACCAGGTGAGGTTGGAAGCCGCAGGGTTTGTGCGGTCAAAATCTGGATAAACGTATTCGCGATATCGGGCGCAATGTTCGGCGAACTCACAAAAATTTTCTCCGGCGTCATGCTGGTCGAACCATAGAATGCGGCGTTCGCCTTGCGATCCATCGTCAGGCCTGCGCCCTCAAGAGCAACGCCCGCAAACAAGCCGCGGCTGCGTGAGTATGAGTAGACCTCTGCCTGGAATTCGATGTCCGTTGAGGCACTCGTGTGTCGTCCGACCGGACCGGCTGCCACTGATGCATTCGCGCCCAGCGTAAGCTTGCCATTGGCTATTCCATCGACGCCCTTGCGCGTCTTGAAGACCAGGATGACATCGGTTGAATCGGCCCCGGCCTGCCAGCCGACACTGCCGCCAGTCAGCGTAACGAACGCCGGGTTGCTCCAGGAGTTGTCGTCCTGCCGGACGACGATGACGCCTTTGCCGCGGCGCAATCCCAGTCCAAATGCGGCTCGCACAACGTTCGGGACAACCACAACTGCGTAAGCCCGCGACAGGAGGTTGGGCGGAATGGCCTTTTCCGGGATCCGAGATAACTGGTCGAGAACGTCAGATGCATCAGCAACGCGTTTTTCCTCGCGCGTGGCGGCGTCTGCAAATGATGAAGTAAAGAGGGCCAGTATGGTCACGATGGCCAGGGTACGTGTGGTGTTCATGGTGGTGTCCGACAAATGAATCGCTCTGGAGTTCGATAATACGACAAAAGGCGACGCTATTTATGAATGAGATCTGTGCACCAGGATGGGCGGCAGGGGATAGTCGAGCGTGGCACAAACAGCCCGAATCAACTCCGCTTCGGTGACAGTAAGTTTGCCGTCGTGACCCGCTGTGGCACTGATCGCCCGAAGCAGAGACTCCTTGCCTTTACTGTTGAGCCCGAGCAGTACATCAAGGCCGTGGTCGAGAACCGCGACTGTGAATTTGCGGTCAGACTCGTAGCCGTAGTCCTGAGCCCAGGGGCCCAGGGTTTCGATACCCGTGGCAAACGCTGCCTCTCGTTCGTTTTCGTTATCGTGGCCGTAGTCGGCGAGGACGCGCAGCAGTCCGATAGTCGAGGCCTGCAGGTCACGGCGTTTCGAGCGCAGCGCGCGACGTCGTCCGGACGGGTCCACCGCCTTGCCAAGGTTGCTCATTAAAATGCGGTAGAAACAATATTCGTAAAGGTCGATCTCGCCGTCGATTTCGATCATGCGCGTTGTGAGCGACACCAGGTAACTCAACTCCTGTGCCGGTCGCAGCTTGAGCGCAGGGAAAGCGATCTCGAGTAATGGCAGGCGGTATTCCGGTCCCGTAGCCGCAAGTTCATCGTAGTACCGACGCAGAAGCCTGGCCCGTTCGGTACCGAGCTGCTCTTTCGCCAGTGCGAGCTGTCGCTCGACTATGCGTCCTGAGCGGTCGAGAATGAGTGCGATAGTAAGCAGGTAGGCAAACTCAGAAGAATGTGCCGCCTCATACAAAGACCCGGGAGTCGATTGCCGCAGGTGCTGCGCATACTCGACATGCTCGTTTTCGGGCTGGCCGACTGTCTCGGCGATTGACTCAGCGAGTACCTGGGCGCCGCCGCTGGCAAGTGCGGTGGTAACGTCACCCGCGAATGCCGATGCGGTCTCCCCACCGTCGCCTGCCATCGACCAGTGCTGGCGTGGATCCACGCGCGGAAAGTCGGATTCCTTGAAGCTTGGGTCCAGAGCCCGGATCCTGTCGATAAGCGGTGGGTGCGTAGCGAAGATGCCGGCGAATTTCGAACCCGAGCCAAACAGCATGTGGCTGACTTCTTCGGGGTCCGCTGCCTGAATCAGCGAACCCTGGCTGTACCCGCCAATCTTCTTGAGCGCGTTGGCAATGCCCTCACTTTGGCGCGTGAACTGAACGGCGGAGGCGTCTGCGAGGAATTCACGCTGCCTCGAGACGCCTGCCTTGATGACGCGTGCGAAGAACATCCCGATACCGCCAAGTATGGCAAGACCGAGTCCTACAATGAGCACGACCGGTGCGCCGCGGTCGCGGCGACTGGAAATAATGCTTGCATGATAGCCGCCGCGCACGATCAGGCGTCCAATCAGGGACAACACCATGATGCCGAACAGGACGCCCATCAGGCGGATATTCAGGCGCATGTCACCGTTAAGAATATGGCTGAATTCGTGTGCGATCACGCCCTGCAATTCATTGCGGTCGAGCAGTTCCAGCGTGCCGCGCGTCACGGCAACGGCCGCGTCGCTGGGCGTGAATCCGGCCGCAAACGCATTGATGCTGCTTTCCTCTTCGAGCACATAGATCTCGGGTACGGGAACGCCCGAGGCGATCGCCATTTCCTCAACAACGTTGCGAAGTCGTCGGCGCAATGGATCGCGGACGTCTGCGGGCACTAGCGTGCCACCCATCTGGGTGGCGACAGCGCCGCCACCCGACGACAGCACAGACGTCTTGAACAGGCTGGCGCCGAGAATGAAAAGCGTGGTCAGCACGGCGGTGCCGACCAGCATGCCGGCATTCGCACCAATGAAGCCGCCCGGCGTGTAGTCATAGCCGGTATTGCCAATAATCAACAGTGCGAATCCGACGATAGCGGTGACGCCGGCAACGATCAGGACAGTGGCTGCAATATAAGCGAGGACCAGGCGTCGCGACGCCTTGCGTGCCTGGTCCTGCGCGGCGAAAAAATTCACGATTCAGGCTGAAGAGGTGAAAATCAGGTGAACGAGACTTCCGGCGCTTCCCGCATTTCTTCCGATTCAATTTCGAGGAAACTTGCGAGTTCGAAACCAAATGTGTTGGCGATGACGTTATTAGGGAAGTTTTCAGCCGTGTTGTTGTAACCCATTACGGCGTCGTTAAACGCCTGTCGTGAGAATGCGACCTTGTTCTCGGTGGTGGCGAGTTCTTCCTGAAGCTGCATCATGTTCTGATTAGCCTTGAGATCAGGATACGCCTCGGACAGAGCGAACAGGCGTCCGAGAACACTGCCGAGCGCGCCCTCGGCCCCACCCAGTTTCTGGATTGCCGCGGCGTTGGCTGGGTCCGCCTTGGCCGCGTCCAGTGCCGATACGGCCGTATTGCGCGCCTCGACAACGGCTTCGAGCGTCTCGCGCTCATGTTTCATGTAGCCCTTGACGGCTTCGACCAGGTTCGGGATGAGGTCATGACGCCGGGTGAGCTGAACGTCGATCTGCGCGAATCCGTTTCTGACCCTGTTGCGTTCGTTGACCAGTCGGTTGTAAATACCAATCGCCCAGAACACAATAGCGGCAATTAGCCCTAAGAAAATCAGGAATGAAGTCACTGTACCGCTCCTTGCTTAACCGTTGTTTTACCAAGCATAACCCCGCGCTTGGACCAAAACTAGCAATGCTCCTGCTGATTCTGTCGGCGCCACCTGCCTTGGCCGACTGGTTCAGTGATGCCCGCGCAATGATGGGCACCGAAGTGAGCATTCACCTCTGGAGCGACGACCCCGAAGCCGGTCGCCTGGCGCTTGAAGAGGTTTTTCAGGAGGCTGCCCGAATTGACCGCCTCATGAGTACATACAGAGATGAGAGCGAAATCTCAAAAATCAATCGGGACGCGGCACAGGGCGAGGTTGTGGCTGGTGATGAGCTGTTTGGACTGATTCGCCGCTCACTCGATATCTCGGTCCTGACGCGGGGCGCTTTCGATATCACGTATGACAGCGTAGGGCAGCACTATGATTTTCGCTCCCGGCAGCGCCCCGACGTCGCAACGGTCGAGGCTGAGCGCGAGCACATCGATTACCGACTGGTAAAACTCGACCAGGTTACGAGTACCGTGCGCTTTCTGGAGCCGGGCGTGCGCATCAACCTCGGTGGCATTGCCAAAGGCTATGTGGTTGAACGCGGCATCGACATCCTGCGGCGCCGTGGTATCCAGAATGCGATTGTGACGGCGGGTGGGGATTCAAGGCTGCTCGGCGACCGTCGCGGCCGCCCGTGGATGGTTGGCATCCGCGATCCTCGCAAAGACGGCGAGGTGGCGATATCCGTGCCACTGGCCGATGAGGCGATCTCGACCTCAGGTGATTATGAGCGTTATTTCGAGGAAGGTGGCGTTCGCTATCACCATATTATCCGGCCCAGCACGGGCGAGCCGGCCAATGGCGTACACAGCGCCACGGTGTTCGGCCCTGATGCCGTTATT
The DNA here is from genome assembly GCA_024639825.1 of Gammaproteobacteria bacterium. GTDB lineage: Bacteria > Pseudomonadota > Gammaproteobacteria > Steroidobacterales > Woeseiaceae > UBA1847. The sequence goes on along the minus strand of JAHEGH010000008.1, from coordinate 20,160 downwards.
ACGGACGCGTTGTCGACCTCGGTATTCGTCATGGGCGTGGAGCTCGGTCTGACGTTGATCGGCAGCCTGCCAGACTACGAAAGCATCGTGATCGATGACGAGGGCAAGGTTTTTTATTCGGACGGCTTGATGCAGCCCGACACTGAAGCGCTCGAATAGTGGCCAGAATACCGTCCAATGTCGCCGAAAGGCGACGGATATTCACTTTAAATTCATACTCATAGGCATATCATTAGCCTGCATATCCGCGCTTGGGAAAATCTTGGGAATCGCACCAATTTGACGTAATCTGTAGCGATTACGCGTGTAGCGTGCCCGATTGGAACATCCGTCATTATGTTTAGGGGAACCTGAACAACTGTGATCACAATCACGGCCCCGAAGGGGCTCGGCTGTCACCATTCATCGTTGCTTGGTGCCGTCTGGGCCACTTTTCCAATGGAAGGAGCAGGGCTCGTTACACAAGGAATGGACCTATGAAACTGAAGAAATTGATGATCGCCCTGGTATTGGGTGTTTTTGCCGCCTCCAGCCTCGCAGCGGGCAGCATGGAAGGCCAGCAGGCACCGGACTTCGCGCTCAAGAGCTCGACCGGTGAGAACCTGCGTTTATCCGAGTACCGTGGCGATGTTGTCATGATTAATTTCTGGGCTACCTGGTGCGGCCCTTGCCGGCAGGAGATGCCGCACCTGGATGCGCTGTATTCGCGTTACCAACGCGTTGGCTTCAACCTGCTTGGTGTCAATATCGATGACGACTCAGGTCGTGCCATGGATATGATCGAAGATCTCGGCGTCAACTTTCCAGTGTTGTTCGACGCACGCAAGGAAGTCAGTAAACTTTACGACGTGGAAGCGATGCCTGTAACGGTTATTGTTGATCGCGAAGGTACGGTTCGCTATGTCCACCATGGATACAAGCCGGGATACGAAAACATGTATCTCGATCAGATTCGTTCACTATTGAGAGAGTAACGTGACCAAGATATTCATCACGCTTGTCGCGGCGATGCTGCTCGCGTTCAGCCTGGTTGCCACCGCACAGGAAGCGGTTCCGATGGATTCGGAAGCGGCGCTGGCCGAAGCACGCGATGCCGCTGCGGCGGAAACGAAATCACGCGATGAGTTTCGCAGCCTCGATTCGGAAGTGCAGTCGCTAAAGAAAGAGGTACTCGACCTGAATCGCGATTTGTTTCTGCTCGAAGAGGAACTATTGTTTCCAGCGAACTCGCAGGTTGCTTTTTTTGTCTCGATGGATGTCGGCGAGTATTTCAGTCTTGATTCGGTGAATATCAAGATCGACGGCAAGGAAGTGGCCAATTATCTTTATACGGAGCGTGAGGCCGACGCGCTGATGCGTGGTGGCGTACATCGTGTGCACATGGCGAACCTGAAGACGGGCGAGCATGAGCTAATCGCCGTGTTTGTAGGTAAAGGCCCGCATGTCAGGGACTATCGCCGGGGCGCTACGATAAGCTTCGACAAGGGAATCGGTGCCAAGTATGTCGAACTGGAAATCACCGATAGTGTGAAAAAACAACAACCGGAATTCGCCATCAAGGAATGGGAGTAGTCCTTGCGCGCAAGCCGTTCATTTATCTTGCGCTTATGCGTCCTGTTCCTGGTTGCCGCGCCGGGTGTACAGGCCGCAGGCGATCAAGTGGAACCTGTAGTCATAAAGGATCCCCAGTTCGGTGAGGCGCTGTTCCATTTCTACCAGGAAGACTACGTTCCTGCCATCGTAAGACTGCTTGTCGCGAAGGAGCAGAACCGGCTGTCCGAACATGCCGATGCCGCCGACTTGCTACTTGGTGGCATGTATCTTTCCTACGGCCATCATCTGGAAGCTGCCGAGATTTTCGAGGATTTGCTTGCGGGCAATGTGGCACCGGACATCCGGGATCGCACCTGGTTCTTTCTGGCGAAGATCTGGTACCAGCGTGGCTACCTCGACAAGTCGCGGGATGCGTTGGCGAATATTGCCGGCGCACTGCCCGAAAACCTGGAAAACGAAGCGGCGATGCTCGGCGCGCAGATTCAAATCGATGCCGGCAATTACGCTCAGGCCATAGCCGGGCTTGCCAACTGGAAAGGCGAGACCGAGTGGGCGCGGTACGCGAAATTCAATACCGGCGTGGCGCTGGTTCGCAGCGGCCGCATCGAGGAAGCCAGGGTCCTGTTGGACGAACTCGGCAGCCTGGAGCCTTATAACGACGAAACGGCCGCGCTGCGCGATAAAGCGAACGTGGCGCTCGGTTATGCCTTGCTCCAGGATGGTCAGCCGCTGGCTGCAAAAATCCCCTTGCAGCGCGTTCGGTTGGAGGGACCGTTTTCGAACAAGGCACTCTTGGGGGTGGGCTGGGCCGATGCCGAAATGAGTAGCTACCGGCGGGCGCTGGTTCCCTGGATGGAACTCCGTGGCCGGGATTTGCTGGACTCTGCAGTGCAGGAGTCGCTCCTGGCCATTCCTTACGCGATGGCGAAGCTGGACGCGATCAGCCAGGCCGCAGATCATTACCTGAACGCAATCGAGGCATTTCACGAGGAGTCCAACCGGCTCGATCGGACTATCGGGTTTATCGAATCGGGCGATTTCTTCGATCAGTTTATCGCAAACGATCCACTCAACAGTTCGGGATGGTACTGGAGCCTTGAGGCATTACCCGAAGGCCCGGAATCACGTTATCTCTTTCACTTACTGGCAACGCACCGGTTCCAGGAAGGTCTGAAGAACTACCGGGATCTCAACTACCTTAGCCGGAACATCGAGGACTGGCTGCAAAATGTCGATGTCTTCGAAAACATGCTGGAAACGCGCAAAGAGGCCTACGCGCAGAGACTGCCCTTGGTAGAGGCCGCGCTCGAACAGGCTGATCTCGACCGAATGGTGGAGTCCAAGCTCTCCTTCGATGCGACGGTCGACAATATTGAGAGTTCATTCGATTGGTTGTCACTCGCGAAGAAGTCGGAATTCGACATGTGGGACGAGATCACTGACCTTGAGCGCAGTCCTGCCGTGCAGGCCGATATTCCCGAAGCAGCCGAAGTGCGCGACAAGGTCGACCTGCTCAAAGGCGTGCTGCAGTGGAATCTTGAACGTGACTTCAAGGAGCGCCTGGGCCAGATTCGTCGGGATCTTCACTTGTCGGGCGAGGCGCTCGTCGAAACGCAGCGCTCGCGCCGCCAGATCGATGAGGCTATGCGTACCGAACCGCTGCGGTTTCAGGCGCTAAGCGACCGCGTATACGGCCTGGCACCTCGCCTGGAAGGTACGCGCATGGAGATTTCGAACGCGATGATTCGCCAGCGTGAATTTCTACAGGAGATCGCCGTCGGCGAACTGCAGGCGCAGAAAGATCGCCTCGGTGTCTACAGTGTGCAGGCACGTTTTGCACTGGCAGCGATCTACGACATCTCCAGTTCATCTGAGGAGTCCTCCAAATGATGGAGCGCCTCCTGTTCCCTGTTACTGTGATCGTAGCGTTGGTTGCCGCGCCGGTAGTATTCGCCGCCGACGATACCATCAAGAGCCTCGAGGAAAAGAGCGTGGATGTGCGTCCAGGCAAGATCATCCTCGACAGCTCCGAGCTTGCGCGCGAAGGCTATCGTGACTTTCTGGATCTTGTTTCGAGCGACGCGGAACTTCAGGCAGAAGCTTTGCGGCGTCTTGGCGACCTCGAACTTGAAGCGACGGAAGTAGAGCAGCTGACGCAGAACATCGAAGCGCTGGACTCACGAAATTTCGACAATGCGGTCGGCTTGTACCAGAGGCTGCTTGAGTCGTATCCCAATTATCGCCGCAATGACACTGTCTTGTACCAGTTGGCCCGCGCTTACGAGGTTGGTGGACGCACCGATGATGCACTTACGGTACTTAACGAGCTAATCGGGCGCTTTCCTGACACGCTACTTGTCGACGAAGTACAGTTTCGGCGCGGCGAAATGCTGTTTCTTACTAAACGCTACGACGAGGCGGAAGCAGCCTACCAGGACGTCAGGGCTTACGGCGAAAGATCCCGTTTCTACGAGCAATCGCTGTACAAACTCGGCTGGTCACAGTTCAAGCTGGGCATGCATGAGGACAGCCTGGGCCCGTTTTTTGAACTCCTGGACAGGCGTATTGCCGGTGTGCGTGTTGGTGAGGGTGAGAAACGGCTTGAGGCGCTGAGCCGCGCTGAGCGCGAGATGATCGAAGACACGTTCCGGGTACTGAGTCTCAGTTTCTCGTACATGGATGGCGCAGACAGTATCGACAGCTTCCTGGCGAGCAGAGGCCTGCCAAGTTACAGCCATGTGGTTTACAGCAACCTCGGCGACCTGTACCTCGAAAAGGAGCGCTTCCAGGACGCGGCGGAAACTTACGAGGCATTTGTCGACCAGGATCCGTTCCACCCGATGTCCCCGTCCCTGCAGGTCCGGGTTATCGAGTCCTACAAGCAAGGTGGATTTCCGAGTCTCGTACTCGAGGGCAAGAAGAGTTTTGTCGAACGTTACGGCATGGACGGTGAGTTCTGGATCCGTAACCCGCGCGCGGCGAATGAGGCCGTCGCAGGGCACCTTAAGACAAACCTGACGGATCTCGCACAGTACTATCACGCGGAAGCTCAGACGAGCCGCAAGAAGACTGATTTCCAGCAGGCAGCGAACTGGTACCGCAAGTACCTTGCCTACTTCCCTGGCGAAGCCGATACAGCAAACACGAATTTCCTGCTGGCTGAAACGCTGTTTGAAAGTGGGGAATTTGATGCCGCGATGATGGAGTACGAAAGGACTTCCTACAGCTACCCGTTCAACGACAGGTCGGCCGAAGCGGGTTATGCGGCGTTGCTCGCGTACCGTGAGCATGAAGCATCACTGGACGGTGTCGGCAAGGATACCTGGCATCAGCAGTATCTCGACAGCGCGCTGCGGTTTGCGAATACCTATCCCGAACACCCCGAGTCAGGAGCTGTTCTGACAGCGGTTGCGGAAGATCTCTTCTCGCAGGATCAGTTTGACCTGGCCATTGCCGTTGGCTCAAAAGTTGTCACGAAGCAGCCGCCGGCGAAGCCTGAGCTCGCGCGCACGGCCTGGACGGTAATCGCGTACTCGCATTTCGACATGGAAAATTTTGAGGATGCCGAGAGCTCTTATTACAGTCTGCGTAACCTGACGCCTGCAGATGACCTCGCGGCACAGGCGGACCTCAAGGAGCGCATTGCGTCGAGTATCTACAAGCAGGGCGAAGCCGCAAGGGAACAGGGCGCCAATGAAAATGCTGTCCGGCACTTTATGCGCCTGGGGCAGGTTGTTCCGGACTCAGCCATCCGTGAGACCGCCGAATATGACGCCGCCGCTGTGCTAATCAACATGCAAGCCTGGGATCGCGCGTCGGCAGTACTCGAGCAATTCCGCCGGGATTACCCCGACAGCGAACTTGCTGATGATGTAACGCAAAAGCTCGCAGTTACGTATGTGGGAGCCGGGCGTACGGGGCAGGCAGCGTCTGAGTTTGAGACCATAGCCGTAGCCGCTTCGACCACTGAACTTGTGCGACGCGAAGCGCTTTGGAAGGCTGCCGAACTTTATGGGGACGCGGGTTCACTCACTGAGGAAAAACGTGTCCTCGGCGATATTGTTGCGCGCTACCCCGAGCCGATCTCTGAGTCGATTGAGGCGCGTGCCCGGATGGCAGAAATAGCAAAGGAGACGGGCAATCAGGCAGAACGCATAGCGATTCTCGAGACCCTGATCGAGGTCGACGCATCGGCTGGCGTGGAACGGTCGGACCGCTCTCGGTATCTGGCTGCCACGGCGTCACTGGAACTCGCCGAGCCTGTTCGCAGGCGTTTCGAGGTTGTGAAGCTCACGCAGCCACTGGCGGACAGCCTGAAGCTCAAGAGGGAGCTGATGGAGCAGGTTATTGCTGCGTATACGAAGGCATCCAACTATGCGATCGCAGAAGTGACAACAGCCTCGACGTATCGTCTTGGTGAAGTTTACGAACAGTTCTCATCCGACCTCATGGAGTCGGATCGTCCTACCAATCTGGAAGCAGACGCCCTGGAACAGTACGAGATCCTGCTCGAGGAGCAGGCCTACCCGTTTGAGGAGAAATCCATCGACCTTTATAAAGCGAACGCGGATCGAGCCGCCGATGGGATCTATGACGAATGGGTACAAAAGAGCTTTGACCGACTCGCCGGCATGATGCCGGCGAGATATGCGAAGAAGGAGCGCAGCGAAGATGTTGTTACCGCGCTTTACTGAAAACCTCGCACTTGTGGCGTTGCTGTTGATTCTTGCCGGTTGTGCGGGATCAGGTCCTGCCCGGGACGTCGTTCCTGGGGGCGCCGAAGACAATCTCGAGACAACCGGGCCGACCATTCCGCCGGAGGCTCTGACGTTGTTCGAGCAGGCGACGGCGAGCCAGGCGGCGGGCGACCTCACGGATGCGGAGCTGCGATTCAAGGAATTTCTACTGGTTTACCCGGAATACCCGGGTGCGTATGTCAATCTCGCGATTATCCATATGCGCAACGAGAATGAGGACGAAGCGCGCAAGGTTCTGGACGCCGCACTGGCGCTGGACCCGAATCACCCGGTCGCCCTGAACCAGCTGGGGTTGCTACATCGCAAAAATGGAAATTTTCTGGAGGCAGAGGCCACTTATTTGAAGGCGGTCACAGTCTCCCCTGACTATGCCTTGGCACACTACAACTTGGGCATTCTTTACGAACTGTACCTGCAGCGGCTCGATTCGGCGCTGGAACACTTCGAGGCCTATCAGGCACTTGTCGGCGAGGATAAGCAGGTCGACAGGTGGATTGCGGATTTGAAACGTCGCCTGGCGGCGAGTCAGCCGACCGCAAACGTGGCGGAATGAAGGACATGAGTACTCAATTGAAGACAGTATTCGGCACCGGAGTCATGCTCGCCATGTTGTTGTCAGCGGTTGCCTCTTTCGCTCAGGACGCGTCGGATGACGACGATTTGATGCCGGCGGTCGATACGTCGGCGGCTGTTGAGGACGAGGATGCCCCTGAGACGGCAACGGATATCACGCGTACGACAACGGGCAGCCGGGTTATGGATTCGATGGAATTGGGTCGCACCGAAATTACGGGCAACCAGGAACTGCCGAAGGTGTTGTACATCGTGCCATGGCAGAAGTCGGATCCGGGTGACCTGATGGGCAAGCCCGTCAATACGCTGATCGATGAGGTGCTGGCGCCTTTGGATCGGGAAGAATTTATTCGGCAAGTCGAGTATCACAACGACTTGTACGGCACGAAAGAGGAATAACTGCGGGAGGGCCTGTTGGCCCGAATTCGCGGCTTGTTATCCCGCATGTCGGGGCATGCCGCTCCCACAGTTACTTGTAAGAATCGGTTTTGGAGGTGCAGACGTCGTCTGCAAGAGTCATCACATCTGTTTTAGAGGAGCAGACAAATGGGCACTTTAGTGCGATTTTTCCAGGAAGGCGGACCATTCATGATCCCCATCCTGTTGGTATTCGGGTTCGGTCTTGCGATTGCGATCGAACGCTGGACGTACCTGACTATGTCGGGCGCAAGCAACCGTGCATTGTGGAAGAAGATAGTGCCGTTTCTAAAGGCAGGTAACTTCCAGGAAGCGGCTGCGCTAACGGCAAAATCGAAAGCCGCTATCGGCTCGATCCTGACCTATGGCCTGTACCGAGTTAAGTCGGCACGGCGTCGTGACGACATCGAAAAGGCGATGGAAGAGAGCCTGATGGAGGTTTTGCCACGACTTGAAAAGCGTACGCACTATATTGCGACGCTCGCCAACATCGCGACACTGCTGGGTCTTCTCGGGACGATTATCGGCCTGATCTCGGCGTTTACGGCGGTTGCTGAAGCGAATCCGGCTGAGAAAGCTGACATGCTCTCGGCGTCGATCTCGACGGCGATGAACACCACGGCCTTCGGACTGATGGCGGCGATTCCTTTGCTGTTGATTCACGCTTTGCTGCAAACCAAGACGAATGCGCTCGTGGACAGCCTGGAAATGGCCAGCGTCAAGTTCCTGAACGCGGTTACCGAACGTCAGCTGAACACAGGCGGAGCATAAGCCATGATCCGCAACCGCAGCGGCGGTCGTCGAAATATCGAGACGGCCGAGCTCAATATCACGGCATTCATGAACCTGATGGTGATCCTGGTTCCGTTCCTGCTTATTACCGCGGTGTTCTCACGAGTGGCGGTTCTCGAATTGAATCTGCCAGGCTCCTCTAGTGAGCCCGTGGACCCGCAGGAACAGACATTCCAGCTCGAAGTTATCGTTCGTCAGGATAAGATTGAAGTCGGGGATCGTAACCAGGGTTTGTTGGGCATCTACCCCAATGGCGTGGAAGGTTACGATTACGAGGCGCTTGCGGAAAAACTGGCTGAGCTCAAGGAGCGCTATCCGACGAAAACGGATGCGTCGATACTGCTTGAGCAGGATATTGCCTACGACACGCTCGTTCAGGTCATGGACACGGTACGGGTTGCGCAGGACATCGACGAAGAAAACGAGCAGATCATACGATCGGATCTTTTTCCGGATATTTCTATCGGTGATGCGCCGGTTCTCGACGGGGGTACCTCGTAATGGTCAAGTCGGGTCGCGCAAAACGCATGGAGAAGCACCACAGGCGTAACAAAGGCTCTGGTGCACTCAATCTCGTTTCACTCATGGATATCTTCACGATTCTCGTGTTTTTCCTCTTGGTTAATTCATCGGACGTCCAGACATTGCCGAATGCCAAGGACATGAAATTGCCGGAGTCAATCGCCGAGAAGAAACCGGAAGAGACTGTCACGATCCTGATTGGCAAGACTGAAATACTCGTGCAAGGCACGCCGGTGGCTAACATTGCAGAAGTGATGGCCACCAAGGGCAACGATATTCCTGCGCTGCGTGAGGCGCTGCTATCGCAAAACGATCGAGTATTGCGCCGCGCGGCCAAAGACGATGTCGCAGGTCGTGAAGTAACGATCATGGGCGACAAGGACATCCCGTACCGTCTGCTGAAGAAAGTCATGGCGACCTGTACGGATTCGGATTACGGACAGATCTCGCTGGCCGTGCTGCAGAAGAGTTCAGACAAACTGGACGACATTCAGGCGTCGCGTTAAGGCGCGCTGTAAGAGATCAGGAGTCACGGAATTGGACTTACCGTTTTACAGAGAATATGAGCTGCCCTGGACGACGGGCCAGGATCAGGAAAAGAAATTCCAGCGTTTGCTGGGAATCATCTTCCTGATCTGTATGGCGCTCAGTATCGTTTGGCCGTTCATTCCTGTACCCGAGCCGGATCCATTCGACGTGGAAGAGATTCCACCGCGTATAGCGCAGCTGCTGCTTGAAGAAGAGCCGTTGCCTCCGCCCCCGCCTCCGCCCAAGGAGGAGGAGCCAGAGCCCGACGAGCCGGAGCCTGAGCAGGTTGTTGAAACAGAACCTGAGCCCGAGCCCGAGCCCGTGCCTGAGCCCGAGCCCGAGCCCGTTGTGGATCGTACCGAGCAGGCACGAGAAGAAGCGCAGGCAGCGCTGATGCCGTTTGCCGAGGACCTCGCGGACCTCGTCGACAAGGAACTTCAGGTTGCAGACGATCGCCCGCTGACCGCATCGGTCGGTGAAGCTGAGCGTAGTGAACGTTCGATGATCACGTCGAAAGCCGGTACTGCGTCAGGTGGCATCAATACGGCCGCAATGAGTCGCAACACGGGTGGCTCCGGAATCGCCGGACGCAGTACGACGCGCGTAACGAGCCCGGTGGCCGGTATGGCCCAGGGAGCTGGCGCGAGTCGCTCGGGCTCCAGTGGCAAGGCGTCGCGTTCACGCGAAGAAATCGAACTGGTTTTCGACAAGAACAAAGGCGCTATTTTTGCTCTCTACAATCGTGCGCTGCGCCAGGATCCGTCCCTTGAAGGCAAGCTGGTACTGCGCCTGACGATCGCACCAAATGGTACTGTCACGATGTGTGAAGTTGTTTCCAGCGAACTGAATGACGCGGATCTGGAGCGCAAGCTCGTGCAACGCGTCAAGTTGTTCCGGTTTGAGGCGAAGGACGTCGAGGCCATCACGACCACGAAACCGATCGACTTCTTCCCAGCCTGATTCACAATTGTCGAATTCCGCGGATTTCGCTCATAATGAGCGATTAATGCGTTAATACGCGTCGTGGAAATCCCCATGCAGGTAACCAGAGCGATCGTAGCAATCGGTGCAGCACTGCTGCTGATCACCGCAACCCCACTATCAGCCGAATACTCGATCGACAATCTTGTCGATGATGCCGGCCTGCGCGAAGGTTCGACCGCCATGCGCGATGTGTCCTCCTGGGATCCATCGAGAGTCGTCCTCGTTCGCGATATCGGGTTCGAGCTGCCAGACTTCGAGGGCTTCAATGTTGTCGTCGTGTCTTCACTCGAGGAAGCGTTGACCCAGGCTGGGCCGGCCGGTGCGATCATCGGTTTTTGCAGCCACGATTTGATGGAGGCTGCGCCGCACGCCAGCTGGGTTCAGATTTATTCGGCCGGCGCGGACCGTTGTGTGACGTCACCGAAGTTCGTCAGTGGCGAGGTCGTGCTGACAAATATGCAGAAGATGTCCTCGCCCGTCATCGCCGAGCATGCAATTGCGATGACACTTGCCTTGTTGCGCAAATTGCCGGCGTTTATGGAGGACAGGAAGAGTGGTGAGTGGAACCGATCCGAGCCCTACACTCGTGGCATGACGACCGCGCATGGCAAGACGATGTTGGTGCTTGGGCTGGGTGGTATTGGCACGGAAATCGCTCGGCGTGGGGCGGCGCTGGGTATGCGTATCACTGCAACGCGCAACAGCTCTCGCGAGGGTCCTGATTTTGTGGACTACGTGGGCTTGTCGGACGAGATGTTGACGCTTGCAAAAGAGGCCGACGTCATCGTCAATGCACTGCCATTGACTGACAAGACGCGGGGACTGCTGGGCGAGGAGTTTTTTGCCGCAGTCCAATCTCGTGCCCCTTACTTCATCAACGTCGGCCGTGGCGCCACTGTTGATACTGATGCTCTGCTGGCCGCGCTGCGGGACGGGCGACTCGCGGGCGCTGGCCTCGACGTAACGGATCCGGAGCCTCTGCCGCCAGAGCACGGCTTGTGGCAGGCCGATAACGTCATCATTACACCGCACGTATCGGCCACCGGGAGTGATCGGACTCGCCACCGCTTGCTGGTAATTGAAAACATCCGTCGTTACCTGGCGGGTGACGCATTGTTGAACGTGGTTGACGCCGAGAGAGGTTACTAGGATCCCATGACACACATTCCGGTCAAAAAATACCGCGTACGGCGCGCGCGTAAATGGCTCAAGCGCAAACTGATTCCCTTTTCAGTGCGTGCCGGCAAGGTGAGCGCGAAGTGGGCCAAGCCGGACCGCAAACGGTTTCCGCCGCGTACGCAGGCTGACGTACCTGGTCTGGGACGTTATGAATACAGCTGGCTATCGCAGAATGGCGAGGATGGGATTCTGCGCTATCTGTTCGATGAGATCGGTTTCGAGTCGCGCTGGTTTGTGGAATTTGGATTTGGCGCAGCGCAATGCAACGCGCTGCGACTGATGCTCAAGGAAGATTTCCACGGTCTGCTTATGGATGGCTCGGCGGAGAACGTGGACTACTTCAACTATGCTGCGAAACAACATGGCATTGACCGCATTACGGCCGTGCAGGCTTTTATTACGCGCGGGAACCTGCAGTCCCTGATTCGGGACAATGGTGTACCGCGGGACATTGACCTCCTGTCTCTTGATGTCGATGGTAATGATTACTGGCTCTGGGAAGCGCTCGAATGTATTTCGCCGCGCGTCGTCTGTATTGAGTACAACGCAGGAATCGGTCCTGAACTCGCATTGACAGTGCCCTACGACGACTCGTTCGAGCGCTACAGCAAACACCCCAGCGGCTTTTACTATGGCGCATCGCTGGCTGCGTTGCGGTCACTTGGCCAGCGCAAGGGCTATTACCTAATCGGTTGCGATTCAACCGGGACCAATGCGTTCTTCCTGCGTGACGACGTCGAGATCGAGGGCGTAACGGCGCTGACGGCGCGTGAGGCGTTTCGGCCGCACGCCAACTGGCTGGGCCGCGGAATCTCAGAAGCCGATCAGTTGGATATCATGCGGTCTATGCCGTACCAGGAAATATGAGCGAACCCCGGGACCCTTATCGCACGAAGCGCCAGCGCGTCGCGATCGATGGTTCGAGCCGTCGTCGCCTCTACCTGTTCCGACATGGCGCCGTCGACTACATCGATGAGAATGGTGAGTGGCTCGGCGACCCGGACCTGGTTGCCCTGAACGCCAGGGGCAGGGCTCAGGCTCAATCCATGGCGACATGGTTCGTCGATGTGCATGTTGATAAAGCCATCTGTACGGGGTTGCTCAGAACGCGCGAGACGGGTGAGGCGATTCTTGCCGATCGTGATATTGAACTCGAAGTGGTTCCAGAGCTCGAGGAAATACGTCCGGTAAAAGGTGAGGTAACCGGCGGTTACGACATCGTGAGCGATGTCGCGTTCTCCCACTGGCGGGCGGAACAGGAAGACGCGGCATTTCTGGGCGGCGAGCGCTACCAGGATTTCTATGCACGCATAGCGACCGCGATGGACGCATTACTCCTCGATACTTCCTGGCATGATCTTGCTGTGTTCGCGCATGGTGGGACGAATGCGGCGATTCTTGGGTGGGCTACAGGAGTCGGCCTGCAGGCTTTTGGCCTTCTCGATCAGTCTACGTGCTGCCTGAACGTAATCGACTTCGATTTCGGCGAAGACGGCGTGTTGTTGCGGAAGGCGATTCGCGGCATGAATATCACCGCGGACGATCCGGTCATGCGCATGCGCGACGCCGGGGATATGGAAGTGCTCGCGCGGCGCCTTCTCAAATCGCGGCAGTAACATCAATAACAGGGCCGAATGGAAACATCTGACGGATTTCCACCTATCGAGCGACCGGATGCGCGCATCCTGGTGCTCGGCAGTCTGCCTGGCCGGAAATCGATTGCAGAGCAGCAGTATTACGCGCATCCGCAAAATGCATTTTGGCCGATCATGCGGGAAGTGTTCGGTATCGAGGGTGAATATCGCCATCGCTGCATCCAGTTAAGTGAGCGCCAGGTTGCACTTTGGGATGTGCTGAAGAGTTCCGAGAGACCCGGTAGCCTGGATTCGGATATCCGGATGAACAGTGCGCAGCCAAATGACTTCGAGGTGTTCTTCAAACAACACCCCGCCATCGAGCTGTTGGCCTTTAATGGCAGGAAGGCAGAGCAGATGTTCACGCGTTTCGTGGATCCGGCGCTAACCCCCCGAAGAGTTGGACAAATCGGTCTGCCGTCAACCAGCCCGGCCTACGCGGCCATGCCGTTCTCCGGTAAGCTGGCCGTCTGGCGGAATGCGTTCTTGCCAGTACTGGAATAAGAGTGAGGAGGGGGACATGATCAAAGGCGAAGACTCATGAGTGACGAGTCCATTCTTTTGCCGATGCTCGGCATGATGGTGCTCACAGCGGTCGTGTGGTTTGTCCTGTACGCTCGGCGCTTACCCGCCATGCGCCGGGCGGGCAAGCCTGCGCAGGCCTACACCACGCCTGACAAGGCAGCTGCATTTCTACCGGAGGAGGTTAGCTATCCGGCCAACAACCTCAGGAACCTGTTCGAGCTGCCGGTGTTGTTCTACGCGCTGTGCCTGTACCTGTACGTCACTGCGACAGCAGGGAACGCCGATGTCATTGCGGCCTGGCTGTTCCTGGTATTTCGCAGTTTGCACAGCGCGATTCATTGCACGGTGAATATCGTCATCATGAGATTTGCGGCGTATAGCGCAGCGGCACTGGCGCTCTGGTTCATGCTGGGACGAGCGGTTTGGGCGGCCCTGTAGGGCGCCGTTGCTCCAATGATCAGAGTGCGCTGTCCCCGGTTTCGCCGGTGCGAATGCGCCAGACCTGGTCGATTGTCGTGACGAAAATCTTGCCGTCGCCGACCTTGCCGGTCTTGGCGGCGTCGACGATCGCCTCGACCACGCGCTCAACGAGGTCATCGGATACCGCAACCTCTATCTTGGCTTTTGGAAGGAAATCAACGACATACTCGGCACCACGATACAGTTCCGTGTGGCCGCGCTGGCGTCCGAAGCCTTTGACTTCACTGACGGTCATTCCCTGGATGCCGACTTCACCCAGCGCATTACGCACGTCATCGAGGCGAAAGGGTTTTACAATGGCGGTCACAAGCTTCATTCGAGGGTTCTCCATAGCCGGCAAGCGATGGTGCGTATGCTAACAAAGAGCTTCATAAAAGACCCCCTTGGATTACGGTATTACGGTGCCGCGGTTGCCTATGCCGCGACCGCCTATATTGCAGGCTTTGCCGGCCTGTTTGCTGCCAGCGGCCTCGTTAATGCGGCCGCGACCCTGTTACTGGCTCATGGCATGATCATTGCGGCCTATATGATCCACGAATGTGGGCACAACATGGTGTTCAATCACAGCCGTCACAACGCCCACCTCGGGCGAGCCATGAGCTGGTTCTGCGGAGCTGCCTACGGCACCTATGAAGACATGCGGTACAAACATTTTCGCCACCACGTCGACAATGATGACGTCGTGTGGTTCGACTACGACCGGTTTTTTGAGACGCACCCGACGATTACAAATATTGTTCGCGTCCTCGAGTGGTTCTATATTCCCGCGCACGATCTCATCATGCACGGCGTCATGATTTTCACCTCGTTTATTATTCCGCAACGTCGCGACCAACGCGTGCGCAATGTTGCAGTCATCCTGATACGTGGCGGCATCTACACAGCTTTGGTGATTTATTTTCCAAAAGTTGCAATCCTCTATGCTGTGGCTTACCTGATCATGATGCAGGTGCTACGCTTTATGGACAGCGTGCAGCATGATTACCCGTACAATCTGACCCTGTTCGAGTACGTGAAGCCACCGCATAAGGGTGACGCCGCATGGGAGCAGGAGCATACGTTTAGCAATCCGATCAGTTTGCGATTTTCAAGGCTCAACTGGTTGGTGCTGAATTTCGGCTATCACAATGCACACCATGCAGACATGAATTTGCCGTTTTACCGCCTGCCGGCTTTGCACGAGGAACTGACGGGTAACGATCCGGCTCGCGTCATTCCATTTGCTGCGCAGCTGAAGTTGTTTCACCGCAATCGTGTAAGAAGAATTTACAACCCTCAACCAGAAGACTATCCGAAAGGTGAGGCGTACCTGAGGACGGCACAGTCGGGGCGGGGCCCGGTCGGTGGAAATGCCGCGTCGTTCCTGACTTCATTCTGAGTTGAGAAGAACAAAAAAAGGGGGCTCAATGTCTGACAATACACAGGTTGGCCAGATTGGCTGGATCGATATGACCGTCAACGATGCCGACGGTTTGCGGGACTTTTATAAAAGCGTTGTTGGCTGGGAAACCGAAGCAGTGTCCATGGGCGATTATTCCGACTATTCGATGACGATGCCGGAGAGCGGCGAGGCGGTCTCGGGCATCTGTCATGCGCGTGGCGGGAACGCTGAAATCCCGGGTGGTTGGCTGATCTACATAACGGTCGCGGATGTCGAGGCCAGTGCAGCGGCGTGTAAAGCGAACGGCGGCGAAGTGCTGGTGGGACCAAAAGATCTTGCGGGCGGGCGTTTTTGTGTTATTCGCGATCCGTCTGGCGCCACAGCCGCGCTTTACCAGCCCTGATATGCGATCGCAGCTGGTATTCGATACGCCGGAATGGCACGCGAGAGTGGCTGCGTTAGTTGCAGCGACGGAGAGCAAAGCTATTGCGGAAAAACTCGTAGCGCTCATTTGCGAAACGGTAAGCAATGATGGAACGAGCCTGCTCGCGTTCCACAAGGATGCTGCGCCCGAGGTCCTGGCGCATTCACTCGCACCTGCTGAGCGCCGGCACTTTCTCGACCGTTACCTGGCAGGACCTTATCTGCTGGACCCGCTGTATCAGCTCGCCATTTCAGAAGCCAAGCCTAGTATGTGCCGGTTTCGCGATACGCAGCCTGATCGGTTTCGTTCCAGTGAGTATTACCACCAGTATGTAGAACGGACGCACCTGGTCGACGAAATGGATTTCCTGCGAGACGTGTCGCCAATGAGCACACTGGTGATTGTTGTAGGCCGGACCCGAAATCGACTGACGCGAGTCGAACGTTATCGGCTGGAAATGATCGAGCCGCTGGTTGCCGCTGCGATGCAGCGTGTCTGGGACCAATGGCAGCAGACGAGTTCTCCCAACCGCGACATTCATCAGCGCCTTACCGACTGTTTCGTTAATTTCGGTGACAGCGTGCTTACTCAGCGTGAGCGTGAAATCACGCAGCTTCTGTTACGCGGACATTCGACCAAATCGGTCGCGCGTGAACTTGATATCGCGCCCGGTACCGTTATGGTCCACAAGCGCAACCTGTTTTCGAAGCTCGGTATAACGTCCCAGTACGAGCTGTTTTCCCGATTTATTGAGAACCTGTCACAGGGTTGAGAAAAAAGGCCATGAAAGTAACGAGCAATGTCACCGCGATCGGAGTGGCGCTGCTGTTGGTCGCGTGCGCCACTGATAGCGACCAGGATGCTGCTGAGTTCGATTGCGCGAAATCCTTTTGTGGATGCAGTTCGGAAATGACGATGCCCGTCACGCTCAGGATGAGTGACGCGAATCGTAATCCCGTCGCAAACGCGCGTCTGATTTGTCATGACGATGGTTCGTTCCTGGGCACAACGGATGGCAACGGACTGCTAACCATCGACGTTGTGGGGAATAGTTCGCCTGGCTGCGGATTTATTCCGGACTGCCAGGTAGCGTACTTTCGTACCGAGGAGGAACAATTCGGCCGTCACTTCTGGTTTGCGCGTTTCGTCCTTGGCGAAGATGTGAGCGCTCGAGCGCACGCGGTTGAGCGGGTAGACGCGACCGACTAGCGATCCTACCCCGCGATTGGTATTCATGTGGAGCTGTAGCGGCCGGACAATGGTGCAAACTGCTGCAGGATCCGGAGAGGTGTCCTTTCATGTTTGAGTTCGACTTCGGCCACGGTGAGGATCTTGATCTGTTGCGCGAGACAGTGCGCAGTTTTTCCGCGGATCGGATCGCGCCTCGTGCCGCCGAGATAGACAAGAAAAACGAGTTTCCCCGCGATCTCTGGACCGAGCTTGGTGAACTTGGCCTGCTCGGCATTACAGTCAAGGAAGAGTATGGCGGCTCCGAACTCGGATACCTTGCTCACGTTATCGCTATGGAAGAAATCAGCCGGGCCTCGGGTTCGGTCGGTTTGTCCTACGGCGCGCATTCGAATCTATGTGTTAATCAGCTGAGTCGCTGGGGCAGCGGCGAGCAGAAGCAGAGGTTACTGCCCAGGCTTGTTTCAGGTGAGTTCCTGGGGGCGCTTGCGATGAGTGAAGCGGGCGCGGGGTCG
The DNA here is from genome assembly GCA_024639825.1 of Gammaproteobacteria bacterium. GTDB lineage: Bacteria > Pseudomonadota > Gammaproteobacteria > Steroidobacterales > Woeseiaceae > UBA1847. The sequence goes on along the minus strand of JAHEGH010000008.1, from coordinate 2,707 downwards.
GACGTCATGGGTATGCGTACTACAGCTGTGCGCGATGGCGATGACTACGTGCTCAACGGCTCCAAGATGTGGATAACGAATGCTCCGGGTGCCGATGTCATCATCGTCTATGCCAAGACGAATCCCGGTGCTGAGACGAAAAACATCAGCGCGTTCCTCGTCGAACGCGGAACACCCGGACTTTCGACGCCGCAGAAGCTGGACAAGCTGGGTATGCGCGGCTCCGATACAAGCGAAGTGTTGTTCGAGGAATGCCGGATTCCGGCAGCCAATCGGCTGGCTGAAGAGGGCAAGGGCGCCGCTATCCTGATGAGCGGCCTCGATTACGAGCGCGTGGTACTTTCCGGCGGCTCGCTGGGCATCATGGCAGCCTGCATGGATCTGGTCATGCCCTATATCCACGATCGCAAACAGTTTGGACAAGCGATTGGTGAATTCCAGCTGATGCAGGGAAAGATCGCCGATATGTATACAGTCATGAATTCCTGCAGGGCATACGTCTACGCGGTAGCGCGTGCTTGCGACCGCGGCCTGGCTACCCGCTTCGACGCCGCTGGATGTATCCTCTTGGCTGCTGAGAAGGCGACCTGGATGGCGGGTGAGGCGATCCAGGCATTGGGTGGCAATGGTTACATCAATGAATTTCCGGCCGGGCGCCTGTGGCGCGACGCAAAGCTCTACGAAATTGGCGCGGGCACCAGTGAAATTCGCCGTATGCTGATCGGCCGCGAACTGTTTAATGCCACGAAGTGAGTCGATGCCTGTAATCCAGACAAAGGTCGATCGAAATTCGGACGACTTCACGAAGAACCAGGCTGCGCATGAGGCGCTCGTCAAGGCTCTCCGCGAAGTAGACGCTTATGTAACGCAGGGTGGCCCTGAACGCTCCCGCGAAAAACACCTGAAGCGCGGTAAGCTGCTTGCGCGTGACCGCATCAAGGGCCTACTCGACAAGGGTGCACACTTTCTCGAGATTGGTCGCCAGGCTGCATGGCAGGTTTACAGTGATGATGTGCCCAGTGCAGGCATAGTGACAGGCATTGGTCGTATTCACGGCATCGAATGCATGATCGTCGCAAATGACGCGACGGTAAAAGGCGGCACTTATTATCCATTGACTGTGAAGAAGCACCTCCGTGCGCAGGAAATTGCCGAGGAGAATTACCTGCCGTGCATTTATCTTGTGGACTCCGGTGGTGCATTTCTGCCGCGCCAGGATGAGGTGTTCCCGGATCGTGACCACTTTGGTCGTATCTTCTATAACCAGGCTCGCCTGTCTGGCAAAGGTATTGCGCAGATTGCGGTTGTAATGGGTTCCTGTACTGCCGGCGGTGCGTACGTGCCGGCGATGTGTGACGAATCGATCATCGTCCGCAACCAGGGTACGATTTTCCTGGGTGGACCGCCTTTGGTAAAGGCAGCGACTGGCGAAATCGTCGATGCCGAAACGCTTGGTGGCGGTAGTGTGCACTCGCGCATATCGGGCGTGACGGATCATCTCGCCGATGATGACGAACATGCCCTGGCGATCGCGCGCGACATCGTGGCCAACCTCAATGTTGATCGCAAAGCGAGCGTCGTGCGCCGCGACCCGGCAGATCCAAAGTACCCGGTCGAGGATATCTACGGCATTGTCTCGCGCGAGTTTCGTTTTCCCTATGATATTCGCGAGCTTATCGCGCGTATCGTCGATGGTTCCGAGTTCCATGAGTTCAAAAAACTTTATGGCGCAACGCTTGTCTGCGGATTTGCGCACATTGACGGCTACCCGGTCGGCATCGTTGCGAACAATGGCATCCTGTTTCCTGAATCGGCACAGAAAGGTGCGCACTTTGTGCAGCTTTGCAACCGTCGCCGCATCCCACTTGTCTTTCTGCAGAACATCACCGGCTTTATGGTCGGCAAGCGCGTCGAACAGGCGGGTATTGCGAAAGACGGCGCCAAGATGGTCAACGCTGTTGCGACTGCGACTGTCCCGAAGTTCACCGTGGTTGTCGGGGGTTCTTTCGGTGCCGGCAACTACGCTATGTGCGGCCGCGCCTATAGTCCTCGCATGATGTGGATGTGGCCCAATGCGCGTATTTCAGTCATGGGTGGCGACCAGGCGGCACTCGTCCTGTCGACAGTCAAGGAAGACGGTCTCGTTGCTCGCGGCGAGGAGTGGCCAGAGAGCGATAAACAGAATTTCGAAGCCATGATTCGTGCCCAGTATGAAAATCAGGGCAATCCTCTCTACGCGAGCGGCCGGCTTTGGGATGATGGCGTCATCGATCCACTCGATACGCGCCTCGTTCTGGCCCACGGCTTGTCTGCTGCTATGAATCATGCGCAGCCCGGTGAGGAGCCGTTCGGTATTTTCCGGATGTAACGGTACACTCAGCGACCATGAGTGGACGTCAGGACAAGAACACCGGCACGCGCGCTGTTGCCGCGGCACATCGCTTCGACGAGAAGCGTCTGGAAGCCTACCTGGCCGACCATATTGATGGTTTTCAAGGCCCCTTGACGGTTGTCCAGTTCAAGGGCGGCCAGTCGAACCCAACCTACCTTCTGCGCGCGGCATCGGGCCACTATGTGCTGCGGCGTAAGCCACCCGGAAAGTTGCTCAAATCAGCGCACGCGGTTGATCGGGAATTCAGGGTTATCAGCGCGCTGCATGCAACGGGATTTCCCGTTCCGCGACCGTTTTTGTTATGCGAAGACGATG